>CAZHDS010000026.1:0-26257 GCA_964531495.1 uncultured Ignavibacteriales bacterium | reverse complement strand
CAGGTTGCCCATCCAGTAATAGTCGTTATTTAGACGTTCCGGGATATCGAGACCGAGGAGATCGAAATATCCAAAGTCACGCCGTGTTCCTGGCGTATCGTAATCTTCGTATTGGTGAACACCGTCGTCCTTGGACACTTGCGCATACAAGAAATACGTGAATTCCTTGTCCTTGAGGAAATTGAGACCGAGGGCCGGAAAGATCTTGGTCGCCAAGATTGGATCGGGACCGGATAGCGTGAAACGAACGAAGTCGTAGTTCCGCGAGTACTTGTTGAGCGACGCATTACCCAGATCGTCCGTAATATACTGGAGGTTCAGGCGAGTATTGTCTTTAGATCCCGTCTGCGTCGTGATCTTCACAATACCAGAGAGAGCGTCACCATATTCTGGATCAAAGCCGTCTTTGATAACCGTAAACTCCTGGATCGAACCGGAGACTAGCGAGAGACCAGCTCCGGCCTTGCCATCCAGACCGCCCAGAGGATCACCGAGTGGCACACCATCAACGATGTAGCCAACCTCACCTGCACGACCGCCACGGATGAAGATCTCACCGTCCTGGTCTGTTACCACACCGGCCACACCACTAAGAAGCTCCTCCACTGAAGACACCGGTTTGCTAGCAATAGCCTCGCGACTGATCGTCATCTGCCCTCCGGTTATGAACTTGTCAATGATGTCCCGATCAGCCTTCACGGTGATTGTGACATCGAGATCGGTGACTTGCTTCGATAGGGCCTGATTGACCTCTTTCGTCAAGTCCGTCTGCACTTCGATTTCATTGACTTCTACCGAGCCGTAGTTCAACGATGTGATGCGAAGAACATAAATGCCAGGCTCCAACTGACGGATAGAGAAGTTGCCGTCAAAATCGGTCATCGCACCGAAGATGGTGCCGACGATCTGAACGGACGCTCCGAGGAGTGGCTCTCCGGTTTCCTTGTCCGTGATCTTGCCCTTGATCTGGCCGACCCCGGCTGCATAAGCACTCATTGACAGCAACACTACTGTTAGCACTCCTGCCAGAAGACAAACTATTAGCTTTGCGCGCCTACCAGGCATCATCTATCCTCCAGTTCGAGAATTATGTTCTTCATACTATCTCACTCGCCGGAACAGTCACCCGGCGGGGACCGGTGGTCGACCAGGTTATCCGTATAGTTTTCAACGATATAGCCGAAGAAATCAAGGGCGGAGTTCCCAACCTAATCACCCATTCCATATCCTTTCCGGCCGGCACAAAGGCACGATCCGGACTACCCATCAAGCCGTCAAGATAGGCAGGATTCCGAAGGCAAGTCAAGCGGTTTTTTGCCATCGGAGGCCTCATCTGTTCACGATATAGACTGATGCTAAGTCACTTCCGTTCAAAAATAAGACGCCGTTCTAACGGATTTCTTTTTGCCAGTTCGAACAGTCTCTGATACCTCGCATCGCTTGCGAAATTTGTGCTGTCTACGGCGAACGTCACTCCGAGCGTTCGTCCCATCGTGCGACGCAACAATCGCACCGCCGTCTGGAACGTATCCTGCTCACACCTGGGCAATTCCCTGGAGGTCGCGAGGTCTAGCCCGGGCAGAGCCGGATGCGTTCCCACGCCATGCAATTTGATTGATCCGTGCTGCAGCACGGCGGTGCCATACTGTCGAGCTGCCGAAGCGATTATCTTCTGGGTCCCGCTGACGACCTCGTGACGGGCGTGACTGCCAAAACATGGTTCGCGATGAAACACCTCCGGACGAGCATTGCCCGGTGATGAATGGCGCGCGTAGGTCGCTTCCCGGCCCATGGACGCCAGGAACGCCACGAGACCCGAAGCGATAGTCCGATAAGCGATCGAGGGCGGACCGCTCAGAGCCGGCGTGGCCTCGCATTTTCGATTCCAGGCAATACTGTAGGTGAACTCGGAGAGATCGTGATATAGCGCTCGCCCCCCGGTGATGCGACGTATGACCGGCGTGTCCCCCGCCCTTTCAAAGTCCAGAGCGGTTTCGCGGTGCTGATTGGCGCCAAAAGTAATCGTCCCCTGGGACCAAGTGTAGAGCCGCAGGAAAATGCTCGAAGGATCGCTCGTGACGCGCTCCAGAAGCCACTCGTCGAAAGCCATGTTGAAGTACGGATCGGCACCAAAATGATCGTAACATATTGCTTGCAGCATGCTAAGAAAATAGCGCGACGTAAGGTGAAAGGCAAGCAATCACGAGCAGGAACACTGGAGAGATGATACGACTGGAAAGGGTGGTGTGTGGGGCGGTTACCGAACGAGGCTAATCAGACAGAGAGATGCCCTCAATGTCGATATTGTACTGCTTGATCTTGAGCCGCAGGGTCGACTCAGGAATACTGAGCATGGCCGCCGCATGTTTCTTGATCTTGCGTTTTTCTCTCAACGCTTTGATGATGAAACGTTTCTCACGTTCGGCCAGATAGTCGTAGAGAGAATAGTCACGATCGAACGAGACATCTTCAAAAGTAGCCACCGCAGCATGTCCGTTGCCACCGCCATTAGTCCCGGCCCGACGAATGAACTTGTCCGAGGCCGACTCTCTGCCGATCACCGGGGAATCACCGCACAACAAGGACATCTTGCGAATTTCATTGTCGAGTTCGCGAACATTGCCTGGCCATTCGTAGCTGACCATGAGCTTCATCAGCTCAGGCGCCACTTCCTTATCACTCTCCTTCAGGAAATGCTGCACCAAGAGGGGGATATCTTCCCGGCGCTCGCGAAGCGGTGGGATACGGAAGGTCATGGCGGCCATACGATAGTAAAGATCCTGGCGGAACAAGCCTGATGCCATCTGAGCATCGAGATCCTTGTTCGTGGCGGAAACGATGCGTACGTCAATCTTGTGAGGCTCGGTGTCACCGAGGCGAGTTAGCTCTTGATTCTCGAGGATCCGGAGCACCTTGGCCTGTACGGATAGCGGCATATCGGCTATCTCATCGAGAAAGAAGGTCCCGCCGTCTGCTTCCTCAAACAGCCCGGCCTTATCTCGATCCGCGCCCGTGAACGCCCCCCGCTTGTAGCCAAACAGCTCAGACTCCAACAACGTCTCCGGCAGGGCGGCACAGTTCACCGAGATGAACCGCTTGTCCCGGCGATTGGAGTTGTAGTGGATGGCGCGCGCCAGCAGGTCCTTGCCGGTACCAGTCTCACCCTGTATGGCGATCGCGATATTGGAATCAACTACCTGTCGCACCTGGGAGAGCATTTGAAGCATGTCCGGACTTTGCGTAATGATATTCGGAAAAGCAGCTTGCTTCTGCAGCTGGCTCTTCAGGCGGACGTTATCCTCGAAAAGACGGCTCTTCTGAATGACCGCCCACTTGAACGAAATCAAATCAGTGAAACCGACCGCAAAATTCAACTGCGTTTGATCAAACGGGCTTAGGCGGTTGTCCTCGGAGAGACGATCGATGTACAGATAGCTGGCATCCCCTTCGCCCGTGCGGAAGGGTACTACTATCACACTGCAGACCGACTCTGGAATGTCACTGAAGAGGCCGTTTATAAAAGGATCGCGACGGCAATCAAGAATCAGCGTCGGCTTGGCAGAGGATATCTCCTCGCCCAACAGCTTGTCAAAGCCCGCTGTCATCAGTTCGATCTGGCTATCGCTGGCCGAATAGGATGTCACCAGACCATTCTCGCCCGCATTGGGCACATAAATGAAAGCCCGATGACCACCGGTACGTCGCAACAGAACCTGGAATATTGCGTCCATGTCGCTCGACTTCAGATTGGAGTATTCATCCGGTGTGATCAAATTGCCAAAAATCTTGAATTCGTTTTCATCCGATACCGATAGCGCTACGGCCTGCTCCGAGAGCGATCTCAGGAACTTGGTTACGGTTCTTACTTTTACGTTGGCCTGCTGGGCAGAGAAGACCTTTTCCGCTCGACTCAACTTCTTGAAACCGCGCGACAGATCACCTGACTGGCAAGCGAAGACGCCCATCCTGAAATTGGCCTCGGCCTTCCAGTAGTCGACTCGCAGTTTGCGGAACAACTTGTGGGCCTCTTCAAGAGAACCGCGGACTTGCTGATACTCAACGCGAGTAGCAGCCATTTGAACGTCGGCCAGGACCAATAACGTGCGCCCCAGCTCGTACGGGTCGCCGACCTGGCGCAGTATGTCAACGGCATGATCCAGGTGCTCGGCGGCCACTTCATTGTCATTCTGAGCAATGAAGACACGGGCTATCACGCTGCGCGCCAGCCCTATCTCGAGCTTCTCCCCTACCATCAGGGCAGAATCGAGGGCTTTTTGACCGTATTTCATAGCCTCGTCAAAATTGTCTAGAGCTAATTCGACCTCGGCCAGGCGGCGAGCGGACTGCGACACCAGCGAGGAATTCGGGGCCAGCATCATACCCTTGTGATAGGCGTCGGTGAGGATTGTCTTGGCCTTGAAAGTGTCGCCGCGTTCGTGGGCCAGTTCACCGGCGTATTCAGCGTAGATCACTCGCTCACGCTTGAGATCCAACCGAGCGATAATCTCGAGAGCCGAATCCAGACTGCGCCCGGCGAGAATAAACTGTCGCCGACGCATCTGCAAATATCCCAGCGAAAGTAAGTTCATCGCCAACGATATCTCTTCGCCCAGGTCTTGCATCTGATTTATGGCGCTCTTGAGATCTTCTTCTGCCTTATCCCATTGCCCCGTGCGGATTAGGGTACGCCCCAGGTTACCAGTCAGCTGAGCGCGCTTGCGCCCGTCGCCAGTGACCATACCCAGAGCATCCTCGAGAAATTCGGCCGTGCCGGCGTAATCACATCGCATGTAACAGATACCGGCCAGCTGGTTGAGAGCATCAATTTGACCGTTGGTGTCGGTGGCGCGACGATATGCCGAAAGCGAGTCGCGGGCGCGAATCTCTGCATTTTTGAGATCACCCAGGGCATAATAGGCTTTGGAGAGAACCAGTTGGGTTCTGGCGTACCGTTTGTTTTGCGGGAAATCGGCGAGGATTCTGGCGGCCAGCAACCCGGCTTCGATCGAGTTGCTGTAATTACCGTCAAACAATTGGCCGTCTGCCACCAATAGTTGGAACAGACCACCCTCGGCGGGATGCGATTGGAATTCCGTTTCCGACAGTTGGCCCAACTCATCAATGCCAGTTCGATACTGTCGTTGCCGGAATTGCTCCTCAATGGCCAGGAGTCTATTGTCGAATGTAATCTTCGGTGAGGAAAGATTCGTCACTCTTGACACTCCGGTGTGGGCGTTTACCGCCCACTGATGTTCAACCCACTACTTCACAGACGCAGATCCTCCGTCAGCCTTACCCGCAACCGCTTGGCTCGAATTAGAGAAGTCTTCCATCCACGATATCAGGATGATCCAAGCGCCGTAGCCGTATCGTGTGATTATTGACTGGATAGGATCGCCACCTGGCTCCGACCCATCGGAGTCACCGCGCACGATGCCGTCGGGATCAACGAGAAGACTGTCCGAACCCGCGCCCGGATCACCAACGCCGCCGGCTCCACCCTGATCAGGTGAGTCCACATCCCACGGATCTTCGTCGCCACCGCCACACAATACTGGTGCGGAGAAAAAGCAGACGATCACGAACGCCGTCAGGACGATCGCTAACAATCTTTGGCTAATCATTTGCCTTGCCTCCAGTTGAAGTCTCCGTCGGGTTGCGCAGGATAAGTCGGAGACTTTTGATACAGCTTTTTGCGCCTGCGCACACTTTGCCACAAGCATAATAGCCAAACGCTATGAAATTGTCAAGCAATCTCTTACGCGACGCAGTTCCTGCGCCGACCTTGCGATAGACGACGCATTTCGTGCTCAGCGGCCGAATCTGAGTGACCTGTTAGGGTCCTTATCCGATGCCACGCACGTAGATAACATCGCGATCCAATACTTGTCCAACACCGCTGGCAAGCCAAAGGTTCTAGTAAGTTTCGGATTGCACCTGGAATAATGGCAACAAAGAGCTTGTGGTGTCGTAGCGTTCGCCTCGCTCTGGCAGGGTAGCCCAATTTTCAGGTGGATGACCCAATCCGCTCTCTGCTACAAGCCCCATAAGAAGGTCGGCCAGCAGACGAGGGCGTCTGCCAGGCACAGAGCATGATTTCGTATTCGTGCCACACTTGTCCTCCTTTCCGTTTGATGCCGGGTGGCCCATCGCTTGCGGCGGGGTTCCTGTACGATGCTACCCCTTCATGCGGTCTATGTCAATCTCTATCCCCCCAAGACCGCGATACGCGAGAGCGGCTGGGGCACCGGTGAATTGCGAGAAGATGGATTCCTGCTTTCGCAGGAATGACTTGTTTCTGGCTTCTTACATTCGCGCGAATGACGAGCTAGGAGCGTTGGCAATCAACGGGGCACCTATCTGTCATCCTCGCGCTCCCATCAGTCATCCCACACCCCTCTGCGTGTTTCTGAACAGCTAGTGGTGGTCTTCCGAAGGAGCGAGACTTACGATGTAAGCGGAAGGGGAGGGAATCGAACCCTCCGGGGACAATATGATTGCCCCCCGCACGGCTTTGAAGGCCGGGACCGCCACCAGACGACATCCGCTTCCGGGCAGAATATAGGGGATGCCGTGGCGGGAGGCAAATGGTATGTGACCGGCAAAGTAGGGTGGGTCCGTCTTCGATTTCGGACCCGCCAAACAACGCCCTATCCGAATTGGCAGGTCTGGAGGCCAAGACAGACCTGCCCTGCTATTGTGCTGCGGAGATTCGCTGCAGTATGAAACCCATCCAGAGCGTTAGCCAGCCGAGGATAGGACCACTGCCCAAGCACGTCAGGAGGCTCGGCGAGCAGTTAGCTTCGCCGAGCCCTTGCGCTGGTGACGCGGTTCGCGGCGACTCCCCAGAGGGAGTGCACACGACGGCTTTTTTCGCGGTGGCCAGAAGGCACATATTCTATCTAGTCCAACGGCAAGGAGCCCCAGACAACTAGTCAGCGGACTCCTGAAGTTCAGCAGCAATCGCTTTCAGCCGCTCCTCCGGGATCGCGGTCCAACTCTCGACCATGAAGTCAGTATTCGAACTGCATATCATTGACACCTTGGCCGCCGTCTCCTCATCCGGTGCCTCATAGATGTCCATGAAATCCCAGTTCCCGAATAGCGCGTAGTGAGCGAGAAAACTGACCTCCGGACAGCGCTCAGCAACCTTCTCCAGCCAGAGTTTGCGCGACTTTGGCCCGGTCATTACGTTTGACATGACCTCGACCATGCTCGGCCCGGAGGTGCAGAGCTTTGACATCAGGACGTACGTTTTCATCGAGGGCCTCCTGTATTCCGCCGACGAAAGGCAGTCCTACCCGATGACCCGCCTTTCGCTGGACGGGCTCCTGGTCCGGCGAGTGAGGCCGGACGCAATGCTATTGACACGCTCTGCCGACGCAATTGCGGACCGCAGGCCTAGCGAGATGGGTCAATTCATGGTGTAAGAAGGCTCGATGATGTCGAGTACTTTATCCGTGTTAGTAAGATAACCTAGTAGGGTGGATTATGCACGCAATTTCTCGGGTCATTGGCGACTTATTGGATAGCAACCTTGAGGCAGTACCGACTCCTCCGATGGCCCAAAAAGAGCGACTACGTCACTCGGCGCCGGGGTCGGACTCGGGGTCAACGTGAACTATCACGCGCGCAACATCGGTGACCTCTTCGAGCAGCCGGACACGGACTCGATGGGCAATATCGTGCCCTTCCCGAACGGTGATCTCCGGGTTGACGACAATGTGGATCTCGACAAAAATCTGCGCGCCCGAATACCGCGCCCGGATATCGTGAACATCGTCGACACCGGGTTCGGCCTCGGCGATCCGCTTGAGCTGTTCGAGCTCCTCCTGGTTGGGCGCCGTGTCAACTAGTTCCTTGACGCCACTCCAGACGAAGCCGGTACCCACTTTTGCCACGAAGAACGTCACCACGAGGGCGGCGTAAGCATCGGCCACATGCCAATCAGGATTTACATAGGCGGCCAGTACCCCGAGCAAGACCGCGACCGAACTGAGGGCATCGGACCGATGGTGCCAGGCGTTGGCAATCAGGACCAGGCTGTGAAGACGGTGGCCGATCCTGATGGTGTACCAGTACATGATCTCTTTCACGATGATTGACACCGCCGCCGCTGCGATAGCTCCTAGACCAGGAGAGGTCATGGCATGTTCGCCCCTTATGGAATTCACGGCATCCCAGGCGAGTCCGGCACCAACGGCGATCAGAATGGCACCGACCATCATGCTCGCTATCGTCTCAATGCGACCATGTCCGTAAGGATGGGATTCATCCTCCTGTTGGCGTCCCCACTTGAGACCCAGGAGTACAACTGCGTCACTGAACAAGTCGGAAAGGGAGTGAATTCCATCGGCCAATAGCGCCTGGCTTCGGGCGGCCATCCCGACCGAGATCTTGATACCGACAAGACCGAGATTGACCGCCATCCCTATCCAGGTGACTTTCATCCCGGCGGAAACCTCAGGTTGGGCAGTTGACATCATTCCAAGAATCCCTGTTAGAGCGATCGCACCGGCATATTTTGGGGATCTTCGATGAGGATATGCTCTTTGATCGTGAAAGCCTCAGCATACTGAACGCCCACCAACTGACCGAGTTGTCGGGCTCGCGTCTTCATAAGGTCGAATATGTCTAGACCGGGCTGAAAGATGTGCTTGGCCGTAACCGGATTGCCAAACTGGGATGTGTAGGCAGCCACGGCCTCTCCCTTGCGCTCGAATTGATCCGAGATGTCAACCAGGAACGAATAATCGGTGTTGCGAAAGTACGACACGTAGGCCACTTTGCGCGGTCGGAACGGGTCTCCTGCGATGTCCAGTTTTTTGAGACCAGCCAGGAAGCAAGCGTCGTAACCAAGACGGGAGCAGGCCACATGATCGGGATGACGTTGTTCCCAGTGAGGGATCAGGACCAGTTCCGGTCGCATAGCGCGAATCCTGGCCGCGATCTGTAGCTTGTTTTCGTGCGTATATTCGACCGCTGAATCCGGCAGACCCAGGTTGTGCCTTTCGGCCAGGCCCATGATTTTGGCAGCGGCCCCGGCCTCGGCGGCTCGGTCCTTGTCGTCCCCGAGAGTGCCCATCTCACCGGCCGTAAGGTCCAGCACGGCCGTCCTTCGGCCCTGCTCAGCCATCTTGATCATGAAGCCACCGCAAGTGATTTCGACGTCATCGGGGTGAGCAGCAATGGCCAGAATATCGACCGCCGCATCATTTGGCATCCATGACCTCCTGGTAGTACTGCTCGTATTCACTCACAATCTTCTCGGCTCGGAATTTTTCGTTCGCCAGCCGCGCGGCGTTGCTCTTGAATTCCTGAAGACGCGCTTTGTCGCGCAAGAGAGAAAGCGCTGCCCGGGCCATGGCTGACGTGTCCCCTACCGGAAGCAGGAATCCATCCTGAAAGTCATCGATTACTTCCGTCAGACCGGTTCCGGCAGTGCCGATAACCGGCACACCGCAAGCCAGCGCTTCGAGAGCGGACAGACCGAAGGACTCTTCCTCTGATGGAATCAGCATCAGGTCAGCGCATGGCAAGACCGCTTCCACCCGGTTCTGTGTTCCAAGGAAGATAACGCGGTCTGTCAGATTGCGCTTGTGTACCTGGCGTCGGGCCAAAGATGTGTCGGGACCTTCCCCGACTAGCACCAAGCGGGCCGGCAGTTGTTTTTGGATACGGTCAAAGATATCTATCACATCAAGGGTTCTTTTCACCGGTCGGAAATTCGACACATGGGCTATGAGAAACTCGTCCTCAGCCACAAATTCGGATCTGCAACAAGTTGTGATGGACGGACGAAAGCGAATCGGATCAAAGAAATTGTGAATCACCCGGATCTCGGGCTCAATCGAGAACACTTCGCGAGTCTCGTCGGCCAGGTACTTGGAGACGGCGGTGGTACCATCGGATACGTTGATCGAGAAGCGCGTAATATCAAAGTACGATGGATCCGCTCCCACCAATGTGATATCGGTGCCGTGCAGAGTAGTCACAATCCGGGGATGACGAAAGGAATCGCCGTTGGCATTGAGCAGTTGCTTGGCCAGGTAGGCACAGACGGCATGCGGGATGGCATAGTGCACGTGCATTATGTCGAGTTCGAAATTCCGGGCCACTTCGGCCATCTTGGCCGCCAATGAAAGCGTGTAGGGCGGATACTTGAACAGCGGATACGAGGTCATATCTACGCCGTGATACATCAAGTTTTTCTGGAAAGTATCCAACCGAAAAGGTACCGCGTATGAGATGAAGTGGACCTCGTGCCCGCGGGTAGCCAACTGCTGGCCGAGTTCGGTGGCGACGATCCCTGACCCACCGGCCGATGGATAACATGTTATGCCAATATTCATTTTTCTGGATAGTACTCCGTCATGTCAACAACTTGGTGGGCTCGATCCGCACTATCAATCTGGTCGCACATATATGATACGAACCGAGACCCATAGCGGGCAAGGAAATATAGGACGTTGAGCGATCGCTCCTGCGTCGTCCGGTTTGGGAAGAGGGCGTTGTGAACCTTGTAAACCCGGTCACGCTTCTCCGAGGACCTCTTCTTGTGCGAGGCGAATGTCTTGCCCTCGACACCCTTAAGAAGAAAATCGATTTTGCCAAAGGTCTGGGCCACATATTTGTCAAGGGACGGATCAAAACCGAGAGTTTCCTTGGAGAACTTCTCGAGATGGAAGGCAATATCTTCTTGCAGGAGCTTCAGGGCTCGTTCGACATCAGCCGGGAGCGAATGGGCCAGAACACGATTGACGACCTGCTCAATATCGCCGGTCAGATCAGAGAAATCGATATGGTAGTCATGGGCGATTTTCGCCACACGGGTTTCGAGTATGGATGCCGAGGGACGGGCGACACATACCGGAGGGTGGCCGTCGAATATGCCAAAAAGGGACTGGAGCTGGGCAAAATAGGCCAACTCCGCCGGGCCACCGTGCTGCTCCACGACTGGAAAGAGCCAGGACTGAAGAACCGGTCGAGTGATCACGTCCGTCGAAAATCGATCTGGATTGTCTTCGAGGAGCGCCGACAACTCCGCCTGCGAGAATGTCCTTTCCCCCGCAGCAAACTGATCCCCTTGGCGATGAATAGGCTCGCGTCCAGCGTCATTGATGAAGATATGCGCCTTCTCGGGAGCTGTTGAAACCTGCAGATGATACCCAGCCTCAACAATACCCTGATTGGACGCGCCAAGAAGGGCATGCAGCTCGTCCTGATTGTCGACAATACGCTGGAAGAACGGCAGCATCCGAGCCTTGACATCTTTGTCGCCCGGACTGAACAACACTAGGCCATGGGACGAGAGAAGCGCCGCCAGAAGCTTTCCAAACGCCGAAACAAACGAGTCAGCGGTGGTGTAGCACTTGTCGATCATCTGGCGCAGCTCAGGCGTAAATTCAGTCTCGCCGAGAACCGCCCACATCTCTTCTTTGACCCGCTCCAACTCAGGGCCATCAGAGAAGAGAATCTCAGAGACGGGAACTGGCTGCGGCGGCTTGGTTTCATACCTCACAGTTGCTGGCGTGGTGGTTCGATCCAGCAGAACCGTGTGATTTACTTCATCAAGATCATGATCGTCGGCGGCGATCCAGAAGATCGGCACTACCGGCCGGTCAAAGCGCTGGCTGAGAGCTTTGGCTGACTTGATGATGCCAATGGCCTTATGGATGACTAGCAGCGGTCCCCCAAAAAGGACGGCCTGCTGGCCACAGAAGACGCACAGACTGCGCGGATCATTCCGGAAGAGACGGATATTATCAAGGGCTTGATCGGCCGCTCCGAAGGCCCGATTTTGCCGCTCAAGGATCTCGCCCAAGCCTGCTCGGTCAAACTGCTTGCGGTCGAGGGCGGCGACTACGTCGTCCAGATTGTCGGACAGAAAGAGATTCCTGGCCGACGGTACGTCAGCCAGGAAATCGAGGTAGAATTGAGTATAACCCATCGCGGGGACGGGCTTTATGCGTCTTTCAATCAAGTCAGTTCTCTCACCTCGTTGAGTTCATCCGGCGGCTCTGTCTTCTTCCGACCAAACACCCAGTTGACGACATCATCAATCTGGGCATACACCACCGGTACTACGATCAAAGTCAGAAATGTCGACGAGATCATGCCACCAATCACGGCCCTGGCCATACCAGCCCGCATTTCCGCTCCGGGACCAAGTCCCAGGGCCAGCGGCAGCATACCAAAGACGGTTGCAAAGGCGGTCATTAGAATCGGCCGCAGTCTTATCGGGCCCGCGAGCAAGATCGCCTCGGTTCTATCAACACCTTGCTCTCGCCGTTGTTTCACGAAGTCGATCAACAAGATGGCGTTCTTCGTCACCAGCCCCATCAACATCACAATGCCAATCATTGACATGATGTTCATGGAAGTATTGAACACGAGCAAACCCAATACGGCACCAATCAGCGAAAGTGGCAATGAAATCATGATCGACATCGGATCAAAGAACGATTCGTATTGTGAGGCCAGCAGCAGGTAGATAAACAGGATCGCCATGGCCAGAGCCAGACCGATATTCTGGAACGATTCTTCCATGAACTCCTGAGTGCCGACGGCGCCAATACTATAGCCAGGCGGCAAATCGATGCTTTCCGATTCGAGCAGAAGCTGATTGGCTATGGTTCCCGCGAAGAAGCCGCTGAGGACGTTGCCGTTGACCCGTACCTCACGCTCGCGATCATAACGGTTCAGTTTACCAATATCCGTACCCCGTTCGATCGTGGCCACGCGACCAAGGGGAATCAGGAGGGTACTGATACCGGGGATTTCTTTGGCACTTTCGATCAGGAGACGATCAACACCGTCAGCCGTTTCCCGATGATGGGTGGCCAACTGCACGCGAACGTCGTACTCTTCATCCCCCTCTTTGAAGCGTGTAACTACGTCTCCCTCAATCAAGTTGCGAACCGTCATCGAGATCGACTGGATGTTCAGCCCAAGGTCTCGGGCCAGTTGCCGATCTACATCGACCTGAAGTTCGGGCGTACCTTCTTCGAGCGTATTGTCAATGTCGGTCGCACCCGGAATCTCACGGGCGCGCTCTTCGACCTGATGCACCAGCGTTGTCAAGATCGCCAAGTCCTCACCCCGAATGGAAATCTCAATCGGCTTGCCGCCGTCGTGGCCGCCCTCCTTGGAAATTGCGACTTTCATTCCAGGGATCTCGGCCAGCAATATTCGCACGGAGTCCATGAGCTCGTTGGCTGACATCAAGCGCTCCGTCGGCTCCACCAGTCCGACCCGGATCGCCCCTTCGTTGACAGGCTGGCCGCCTCGACCAAGGGTGACATAGGTCGTTTGCACTTCCGACAACTCACCCAGAATGTCCTCGATCTGCCGGACGCGCCGGGATGTTTCGTTGAGATCCGTGCCGGGCGGTGTTGTCACGACGATTTGCATGCGGCTCTCGTCATAGTCCGGCATGAACTCCTGCCCAAGCATTGTGGACAGGTAGAGCGAACCGACAAAAGTAAACAAAGCAATCAATGTTATCAACCAGCGCTTCCTCAGCGAAAAGGCGAGCGCGGTTTCGTAAGCCGGTTTCAGTCGATCGAAGCCAGCATTCCACAACGAAAGGAAGCGGATGATGGCCGATCGTTGGGCTTTTTCGGTTGCCTGCTTGAACCACTGCGCCGACAGCATCGGTGTGAGTGTGAAGGCTACAAACAATGAGATCAGGACGGCGAAGGCGACTGTCATACCAAACTGGTAGAAGAATCGGCCGACAATTCCCTCCATAAACGCCACTGGAACAAACACTGCAATAATACAGAATGTGGTCGCCGCTACCGCGATGCCGATTTCCTTTGTGCCATCAATGGCAGCCCGGATGGGACTCTTGCCTTCAGCCAGGTGACGGTAGATGTTTTCGACGACGACAATAGCGTCGTCGACAAGTATCCCGACCGATAACGACAGCCCCAACAACGTCATGAAGTTGATCGAAAAGCCTAAGAACTTAATCAACGTAAAGGTAGCTATGATCGAAATCGGAATCGAAAGGCCGGTGATAGTAGTTGGCTTCAGGTCAAGAAGGAACAGGAAGATGACAAGAACCGCCAGGGCTGTTCCAAACATGATATTGGTCTCAATCTCGTGAATCGAATCCTGAATGAAGATTGAGTTGTCAACTACTACATCAATGGTCACGTCCGGGGGGAGCTCCTTGCGCACGTCGTCTACCACAGCACGAACACCGTGAGCAACATCGACGACATTGGCCCCCGATTGTTTGATAACGCTGATACCGATCGCCGCTTCGCCGTTGTACCGCGAGAGCGAGCGCTGCTCGGCGATTGTGTCTACGACGGTGGCGACATCGGACAGGTATATGGGAGTACCTTCGATGTGTTTGACAATGATGCTATCGAATTGTTCGACCTCTGTCAACCGCCCTTGCATACGAATAAGATACTCGCGAGCCGCCTCATCGATCCGGCCACCCGGAAGATCAAGATTGGCAGCCCCCACCGCAAAACGGACATCATCCACGGTGATCTTCCTCGCCTCCATCCTTTGGGGATCGATGAAGACGCGAATCTCGCGTTCGGAGATACCTACAAGTTGCACACCGCCGACGCCCGAAATCGGTTCCAGACGCGGTTTGATTATGTCTTTGGCTAGCTGGGTTATCTCTCGCGCCGACCGTCGGCCCGACAGCGCCAGCGATAAGATCGGCTCGGCCCCCATGTCCCATTGGGAGACGATTGGTTCATCTATATCATCGGGCAGTTCGCCCCGAATCGCCGAAACTTTTTCCCGCACATCCTGAGCGGCGATAGTGCCGTCGACCTCCAATTGGAACTCGATGACGAGCACCGAGATCCCTTCTCGGGAGGTCGTCTGAATATGACGCACGCCGGTGACCTGGTTGGCCGCCTCCTCGATTTTTTCCGAGACCTCGCTCTCAACCGCCTCGGCGGATGCGCCGGAATAGTAGGTCTGCACGACGATAATCGGGAAGTCCACTTCCGGGAACATCTCGACCGAGAGATCCCGGTAGGAGAACATCCCAAGCACCAGCAGGGCGCCGATCATCATGGTGCAGAAGACTGGTCTCTTGACAGATATTTCGGATATCTTCATTGTCCGTCGTTCTCCATGCGGGCGATTTTCACTTTGAACCCATCGGCCAGATAGGTATGACCCAGAGTAACCAGAGTATCACCGGGGACAAGGCCATCGGCGATGACGACTCGTCCGCCGAGATCGGGCCCCAATACCACTGGGCGCAAAGCGGCCTGATTGTCAGCCACTACGAAGACCTGATCCAGACCGTCAAAGGCCATCACCGCATCGGTTGGAACGGCGATCACGCCCGGCAAATCCTCAACAACCGTTGTCACTCTGACAAACATGCCCGGACGGCACTCGCCGCCGACATTGTCAAAGAGAACCTCAACCTGGAACGCTCGCGTATCGCGATCGGCCGAACGTGCCACAGACGCCACTTTGCCCGGCAGAGACCGTTCACTATCATTCATTGATACCGTGACCTCAGCCCCTTCCTTGAATGATCCGACGTCGCGACTGTTGACCTGGCACTTGACCCGCAACCTGCTTGTCGCCGCCACCGTAGCGAGCCTCTGCCCTTGAGCCAGATAGTCGCCGACCGAAGCTGTCATCGATGTAACAATACCGTCGATAGGAGACTGCACTTCGACCAAGCGGGACGCAGATTCGAACACAGCCTGATTGACTTCGAAATCGGTGCGAGCCGCATCAAGTTTGCTCTCGGATATGGCACCCTCGCCAAAGAGATACTCCATCTTTTTGAAGTTCTTTTCGGAGTTGCGAAACACTGACTCGGCTGTCCGATAAGCCGAACTGGGGCCGCTCTTGTCCAGCGATACCAGCACCTGCCCCTGGCGAACAACGTCCCCCTCGCGGACATGCACTTTTTCGACCGCCTCAGCCATCTTGGCATAAATGTCGGCCTGGCGCTCCCCTTCGACCGTGCCGGTAAAAACGCGTGCAACTTGTTCGTCGCTCAGCGTCAGAACTCGGGCCTGGACAGAAGTCGCCCGGTCCTCTTGTACTACGACCTCCTGCTGCGCGCACGACGACAAGGTGACGGCGGCCAGGAGGAAGACAATTGCTTTGACATGGGTCTGTGACATCATGGTCGTAAATCTCTATTTGATATTATATTTCTAAGTTAGTGGCCATCTTCAGATTTGATCGTGCGTCGCGGAATGTAAACAGGGCTCCGGCCAGCGCCGCTCTGGCTTCCGACAAAGCCGTCTGGGCGGATAGCACTTCCAGGAGAGTTCCTTCCCCAGCCTCCAAGCGGACACTGGCAATATGCAACCCTTCCTCGGCCTGCGCAATCGTCTCGTCCTGAGAATCAAGCGCTTCTTTGGCCTGAATGAGACGGTCGTAAGCTTGCTCGACTTCCAGACGGACGCCGTCGATCAGGTCCAGCCGATTGAGCTCGGCCTGACGCAGCTCGGCCTTGGAGCGGCCCACCGCGCCGCGCGTAAGTCCGCCGTCAAAAATCGGCCAGGATAATGTTAATCCGGCCGTAAAGGAGGTCGTGTTGTTCTTGTCGAGCGTAAATTCATCGGACTGGCCCTGCCAGGTGTAGTCCGAGACAGCTGCCAGTGACGGAAAATAGCCAGCCCTGGCGATGCTCACGGCCTTGCCGCGCATATCGACCTCGAGACCGGCTTGATAAAGATCGGGGCGGTTCTTGATAGCCTCGTCAACAAGCTCATTCAAACCGGGGCAACGCGTCAGTGACGTGTCATCCTGTGGTTCCATCAGCTCCAGGGGCTGGTCGAGATCGAGTCCCAGAAAAGACATCAGGCGCTTCTGGGTCAAGCGCACGTTCGATTCGGCCTGGAGGATAAGCGGCCGCAAGTTGGCCAGCTCAACCTTCGCTCGTAAGACTTCAAAGCGCGAGACGAGCCCTTGCGAGAATGACTTTTCGACTACTTCGACATTGCGCTCGAGGGTCTTCAAGGCATCTTCGAGAACAGTCAGTTGTGACTCGGCCAGTATGGCCGAGTAAAACAGCAAGTCATTGTTGTAGATAACGGCTGATGATACGCGCTCGGTGCCGGCCTCAGCATACTTCTTGTACTGCTTGGCCACGGAGTAGGCGGTGAAGACTTTGCCTCCCTCCCAGAGCGGCTGCCGCAAAGACACCCCGGCCATGAAGTTGTTATCGAAACCCATCTGCAGCTCCTGGGTTTCACCGTCAATCGTGAAGAAGGCCGAGGCCACCTGCAGATTCCTGGTGTAGGAGCTGTTTAACGAGATTTGGGGCAGTGCCCCGGAACGAGCTTTGCCAATATCCCCTTGCGCCTTGACGACTTCTTCCTGGGCCGACAAATAGCTACGGTTGAAAGACAGCGCTCTCTCCCGGGCTTGTTCGACCGTCAGACTCTCCTGGGCCACGATCGACCCGGCACTTGCCAGCAACCCGGCCAACAAGGCCATAGTGAGACAACCTAGTTTCATGTTGGTATTGGACCTTCCTGCAACCTGTTTCGACATTAGACTCGCAACCCCCTGCTATTTCTTTCTCGACGTATAACTCTTCGACAACGAAAACACTTTCTCTATAATCTCTGTCTGAGCCTTCAGATCGACCATGCGTGGCGAGACCATTCGGAGCGAGGCGAGGCCGTGCACCACCGAACTGATCATGACAGCCATAGACTCCGCCGAAATACCTTTCGGCAACGTCTTCGGATCGAGGTTGGCCGCCTCCTTCTTTGTCCGCGTGCGGGCCCTGGAAGCTATGTAGCGCTTGATCCGAGGAATTCGCCAGGCTTGAATCCAGATATCAACGATTTCTGCAAAATCGCAATCACAAGTTCCAAATTGGCTTTCCAGATGGTCACGAAATAGGTCAGCCGGACTCTGCTTGCCGGTGGCTTTGCCTTCCAGGACTGCCTCATGGTGTTCAGTGTAGTTGCGCACCATCTCAAAGAGAATATCCTCTTTGTTCTGAAAGTGAAAGTAGAGCGCTCCTTTGGTCAGTCCAGCTGCCCGAGCGATTTCATCGACTGTGGTCCCCCGGTAGCCCTTCTTGAGAAACAGACCATGGGCGGCGCGCAGTAGCTGCCTGCGACGCTCCTCGGGAGGTAGCTTGGGACTCTGTTTGATTTGTCTTCTAGCGACCATGACTACCTATCTGCTTCGGTGATGTTGTCGCCATCAATTGGCAACCACAAATACCTACCGGTCAGTATCTATAACAAGCAATACACCCTTTGTCAAGATAGTAGTACGCGGGATTCTTGGAATGGTTCCGCCTAAAAGGCGTCTTAGATCCACTTTTTCTTGTGAAAGAAGACGACCAGACCAACCACGACTGCCAGCATGAAACCCAAGGCGGCCCAGTAGCCATACTCCCAACTCAATTCCGGCATCTGGTGGAAATTCATGCCCCACAATCCGACCAGGAAAGTCGGGGGAATGAACAGGACTGTGAATATCGTGAGGATCTTGATGATCTGATTGGTCTTGGTTGAAACCGATGAAAAATAGACCTCATGGGCGGAGTTGAGCGTATCGCGCTCGGCGTCGGCAACGTCATGGATTCGAACCAGGTGATCATAAATATCAGAGAAGTACAGGGTGGCCTTGTCGCTGATCAAATCATACTGTCCCCGCCAGAGTCGCCCGACGATTTCGCGCTGGGGCAGCACCACTCGCTTGAGGTGTAAAATATCGCGCCTGAGCGTGAAGATAGCCCGCACGGTGTCTTCGTCCGGCTCGCCGAGCACATCGGACTCAACTTCGTCAATCTCGTACTCCAGGATGTCCATGGTAGCGTTATAGTTGTCAACGATCGTATCGATCACGGCGTGGAATAGGAAATCGATACCGCGGATCATGAGGCGATCATCGCGTTCGGCCCGGGCATATAGAAAATCGAATATTCGATGATCCTCATAGTGTACGGTCACCAGCGAATTCTCCGAGAGGAAGAAGTCGACCTCGCTGACCTTGAGCCCCTCTTCCCGTCCGATGTAATCAACAATTTGAAACACCAGAAATAGATAGCGCTCGTAGTTGTCCAGCTTGGCCCGTGGTTTTTCTGAAATCACGTCCTCAACAGCCAGGGGATGGAAGCTGAAGTCATTGGTTAGGACGAACGACTCTTCGTCGGTCGGTTTGCACAGGTCAACCCACAGCAGGGCCCCTTCCTGCTTTGCCATAGCCTGAAAATCGTCGATTCCTTCGCCGACCTTCACGCCTTCATTGGGCAGATATAAGAACGAGCGAATCATAGGCTAGTCCTCCTGGACCAAGACCCCTTCCTCCGAGACCTCGTCGAGGATACTGGTTTCTTCGTGTCCGGATTTCAGTTCCTTGAGGGTGACCTTCTCAGACTGCAGGAAGGCCGCGCCCATCACCAAAATGGGCAGCAAATCGATCAAGTGCAAAGCCACTGCAAACAGGACCGCATCGGTTCGCCCGACAGAAAAGGCGGCCAGGGATGTGCTCACCGCAACCTCAAAAGTTCCGGCATTACCCGGCGTCACCGGAATCATGAGCGCCAGAGTGTTGATTATCATCACCGAGGCGGCCGCTGCCAGCGGCAAGTTGTACCCAAAAGATTTCAGCAGGAACCACACCACCAGCATGTGGACCAGCCAGGAGAACATCGAATAGAACAGGCTCCCGAAAAACTGCTGGCTGGAACGAAGAGCCTCCATCCCTTTCGTAAAAGAACGGATGAATTTCTTGATCCCAATGTATACGCTGGGCCAGCGATCTCGAAGACGCCGTCGGCCGTGCTCTTCAAGATGGGCCTGATAGCGCAAGATCAAGTATAGCAAGATCATCGCCGAGGTCGTCACCACGGCCAGTACTATGCTTAGATAGCGATATCTTTCAGGGAATACAAAGGCCACCGACGTCAGCAGCAGAAAGCCGACAAGGCTCATAGCATCGAACATTACCTCAAGGACAATGGTCGAAAATACAAACGTCTTGCGCATGTTCTCGCGACGCGCGAACAAGAACATGCGGCCTACTTGACCCGTCAAGGCCGGCATAACGATATTCAGGATCTGCCCGGCCGAGTAAAGCGTAACGGACCTGATTCTGCCGATCGCCTTGTGCTGGCTGACCAGCAGACGCCACCTGAGAGCTTTTGTAATCACAAATAGGAAGGCGCAGACGAGAGCGGGAATGAGGTACCATATGTCAATCCTTCCGCCCAGAGACTCGAGGTCAACCAAGCGGATGTCCTTGACGCAATACGCCAATAGCGCAACGGCAATAACCGTGCCCCAGAACCGCTTGTTTTTCAACACCTTCACCATAATTCCCTTAGCCGAAAGTAGCCCAATTTTAGAAGATAGAGGCTTGCCGGAGGTGTGTCAAACAAATTAAGGCGGCGCCAGAACCGGTAAGTCGTTAGATTTCAGCGACTAGATCCTGCTGAATCCAACCCCGGCGCTTGTTTTCGAAGATGACTTGTAGAAACCCATCCTGATGGTCGAGGATCTCGATGACCAACCCGGGAGCGCCCTGCAACTCGACATCGGAGTTCTCTGAAGGGCCGGTGTATACCGGAGCATCCTCGGCAATGATCACGGCTCGCTCGGTAAGGTAGTCCTCACGGTACTTGAAGGAGGTCAGAGCCATGGCCGCATGCATGACGATTAGCAGGGCAATAAGAACTCCCCTCAGAGCGGGATTTCGTCGGCGATACACGTATCGCAGAGTCATGATTGTCAGGACCAGGATAAGGAGAGCTGTCGAAAGCCAAGCCAGCGTCGTCACACTGTACTCAGCAACCAGCGAGCTCATGAAAGTCTCAATGGGGTTGAGCTGTACGCCCTCCATGCGAACGCTTGTGAAGCGCTGGGCAAATTCCAGGTTGGCCAAAATGTCCTCGTCGGCGGGAGCCAGTCGGCGGGCATAGATGTAATTCTGAACTGCATGCCCCAGGTCGCCACTCTTGAAATGGGCATTGCCGAGGTTGAAATACAATGGAGCCGATTCCACTCCCTGAGCAATTATGCCCTCGTACATGCGGATGGCGCTTTCGAAATCTCGCTCCTCGTAGAACTGATTGGCCATGACAAACTCTTCGTTTACATCAGGGCCGTCAGCCGCGATGGCGCTAACGGACACCATCAAGAGAGCAAGTAATATGAATACGCGACTAAGCAAAGCGGATACCCTCCATCTTCACCATGAGCTGCTCCACCTGCCTCAGGGAAGTCTCTATGACTTCCTGCGAGATTGTGGCCGTGGCGTAGCGAGCGAAATCGCACTCCTGGAGGATACTCAGAACTCCGTCGATCAGGTCTTGGTCCGGAGTCCGGCTGCTCATGATCTCCTCTATCCGCTCAGACGTCAAGCCATGCGGAGAGATATTGAGTTTGTCAGCCAGGTAGGATGTGAGGGCATTATAGATCTCGGCGTAGAACTCTTCGACTTTTTCAGGATTGGCCAGTGCTTGGGCTTGAGCGAGTCGTTTTCGGGCCATCTTGGTGGCCGCTCGCGACCGGGCCAGGCCGGTATTTGTGGCCAGGCTTTCGCGCCGGCGGCGAGCCACCAGTAGTCCGACGAAAGCCAGCGTCGGGAGAGCATTCACAATTATGTAGGTCGGCGTGAACAGCACGATTTGGTTGACCGGTTGGAGATCACCAAGATCCGTACGAATGTGGCGAATATCCTGGGACTGGCTGCTGATGGTCATGTCGGCCCCGGCGTAGGGCAAATCAGCCGATGCAATGAACCCTTCCGGTTTAGTAACGTGCAATTTGATCGCCTTTGATGTGACGGTACGATAGCGACCCGTTTCGGGATCAAAGAACGAAAAACTCAAGGCCGGAATCTCAAGGTCGCCGGGACGGCGAGGGACGAATACTTCCTCGAAAATCTTGCTCCCGCCAAGTTTGTCTCCTTGGGTAGAAGCATTCTCGTTAGCCGAGGCTCGGTAGATTCGAAAATCATCAAGCTCCGGGATGACTGGTTCCGCGACCGCTTTGATATTTCCCGTGCCGGTGATGTTAATCGTCAATGTGACGGGCTGGTTGACCTCGACATCGGTCTTGTCAGGTCTGACCGTCATCTGATATTTGCCTATTGAGCCGGTGTAATCCTTCGGTCTCCCGTCTCTGGGCAACGGTTTGACCTCAATCGACACTGGCTGGCTACGGACGGTAACCTCTTTGCCCCGGCCGAAAAAGTTGTCAAAAGCTCCCAGGGGATTGCGAGTCTGACCACTCGATGAGGCCATGGTGGCAGTAATCGCGGCCCGACCGATAGTCAACTCACCGGTTTGGGTCGGGAACAAGGCATACTTGCGCTCGATCACCTTGTAGCGGCGATCGTTTATTTGCTGGAAGTACGGAGTCTTGTTGCCGATGACCTCGGTCCAGAACCCGGTCGTCGCTGGTTCGGTAAGTTCCGGGCTACCATAGTACTTGACAGCCGTCAGAAATTTTAGCGTCAGCGTAACTTGCTGGTTAACGTATGGATTCTTCGACGAAACCTCGGCGTGAAGCATGTAATCTCGACTGTTGCCCTGGCCGGCGTTCATTTTGTTTCCCAGATCATTGGCACCCTGCGTGCCCTGCGCCAGAACCGTCAGCACCACCGAATTGCCCTTGAAGCGACGGTTACCATGAACAACGGCGATGCGATCAATTGGGAAGCTACCGGCTTTTTGAGGGATAAGCAGGTAGCGATGCGTGACCGAAGATGAGACGGCCCCATTGACGATACTCAGATTGCTGGAACGGCCCTGAGAGTAAACCTCAAAGGCCGGGAGGGTGGGCAGTTGCGGCGCCGGCAGGTTCTGTTCCGTACCTGATACTTCGACTTCGAGCACGGCGGTTTCGTCAAGACCGATCTTGTCACGATTCAGAGACACCGAGACACTGATCTCATCAGCCGCATACGGAATCTGAGGGCAAACGACGATAGCGATGGCGAGCGATATGATTAGCGCACGTAACATAGTGATCGACTACCAATCCTTCCCGATGTAATTTCCGCGCGCCTGAATCTTCTTGCGATTCTCCTGCATTTCCTGCTCGTCATCACGCAGGGCATTGAGAATTCGCTCAGCATCCTCTTTCGACAGCTCTTCCTCGCTCGGCTCTTGAGGCTGGGGCTGCTCTTGCTGTTGCTGTTCGTCGTTTTGCTGCTCCTGAGGTTGCTGCTGCTCTTCTTGCTCCTGGTTTTCTTCCTGCTTGTCCTGCTCTTCTTCTTGCTGCTTCTGCTGCTCTTCTTGCTGCTGATCCTGCTGCTCCTCCTGCTTCTCCTGCTGCTGCTCCATCTGGTCCTTGAGCTTGCGACGGGCGAGCTCCAGGTTGTACTTGGCGTCCATGTCGTCAGGGTCTATCTCGACGGCGCGCTGATAATGCTCGATCGCCTTCTGATAGTCCTCCATCCGGAAATGGGTGCTGCCCAGATTGTAGTGAGCTTTGGCTTCCTGCAGGAGGTCGGTGGTATTGAGAGCCTTCCTAAACTTGTCAACCGCTTCCTCGTAAGCACCCTGTTCGTGAAGCGTGGAGGCAATGTTGTACTCCAATTCGGGGGACTCCGGAATCTCTGTCTCGGCCACGTGATAGTAGTCCAAGGCTTCACTGTAGTTCCCGACCCGAAAGGCCTCATTTCCGGCCGCGACTTGATCGCGGTATGACTCTGCGGCCACCGAGCTGCACAGAAAAACGGCGACGAGCGGGAAAGAGAGTCTCATAGCGGGTTTACGCATCAGAGGCAGCATAGGTTTTCTTTTTCCTTTCCGAAACAAAGAATTCGCCCACAATCAGAAGGATCGCAAACAACAACGGCCACTGATAACGATCATCGTAGCGCGTAACCAACGAGCCCTCCAGATCCTTCTTCTCCATGGTGGCGATCTCTTCGAAGATGCGGTCTAGTTCCATCTCCCCGGACGTCGCGTGGTAGTACTTGCCACCAGTTGTGAGAGCAATCTTCTGCAGCGTTACTTCATCAAGGCGACTCATGATCACTTCTCCCTCAGAATCCTTGCGGAATCCGAGCTGATTGCCGTTGCGATCAGTCATGGGGATCGGCTCTCCTGCAGGATTGCCGATGCCGACGGTGTAGATCTTGATTCCCTGGCTACGGGCTTCCTCGGCCGCTTCCAGCGCCCCGCCCTCGTGATCTTCACCGTCAGTAAGCAGCAGCAGAACCTTGTGCTTCTTCTCCTGATCACTGAAAGATCGCTGGGCCGCCTGAATCGCCGACGACAAAGACGTACCCTGAACGCTGACCGTAGACTGATCCATAGCAGCCAACAAGAAATGGGCTGCGGCATAATCAAGAGTGAGAGGACACTGCACGAATGCCTCGCCAGCGAAGGCGACCAGACCGATCCTATCCCCGCGCAGACGATCGACGATGCTTCGTAGCTCCTGTTTGGCTTTCTCCAGCCGATTGGGCTTCAGGTCAGTCGCCAGCATGGAATAGGACAGATCGATGGCCACGATTATGTCAATTCCCTCGCGCTGCATCAGCTCCAGATGAGTTCCAAACTGTAGGCGCGCCAGAGCCGCCACAATCAGAATCATGGCTGCCAGCAGAATCAGTCCCTTCGTCCGCTGCCGGGCAAAGGAGATGTACGGCGCATTCTTCATGACCAGGGGAATATCGCTAAAACGGGCCAGCAGCTTCTTCTTGCGGCTCAAGGCCCAGAAGACGAAAATCGCCAGAAGCGCTACGCCCAAAAGAAGTACAAAATTGAATGGTTCAGCAAATCGCATGGTCGCTTCTCATTCTCCTTACGGGAGCTTCCGCAGATATGTTTGAGCCAGAAGCACCTCCAGAGCCAGCAAAATCAGGCCCAGGAAGGTAGCCCAGTGGAACAACTCCTGGAACTGTACATGCAGGGAGGTCTTCACTTCAGTCGTCTCCAACTCGTCAATCAGGATATAAATCTGCTCCAACTCTTCTCCCGAACGAGCCCTAAAATACTGTCCATCGGTACGAGAGGCAATCTCCTTCAGCGAGGCTTCATCGATTTTGGTCGGCTGGTAGACGTACCGTTTGCCAAAAATCGGATCCTGGTAGGGATACATGGCATTGCCGGTCTTGCCAGCGCCGATAGTATAGATCTTTATATCAAAAGTCGCCGCCAGATTGGCGGCGGTCAGGGGATCGATCTCACCGGCATTGTTGTCACCGTCGGTCAGCAGCACTATTATTTTTGACTTCGATTCAGAATCGCGCAGCCGGTTGATACTGTTGGCCAAAGCCATACCGATGGCGGTACCATCTTCGACCATGCCAAAATCGACCTGATCGATAAAACTAAGCAGTACGCCATAGTCGGTTGTCAGCGGACACTGGGTAAATGAGTGCCGCGCGAAGACCACCAGACCAATACGATCATTGATCCGCTTTGAGACGAATTTCTTGATTTCCTCTTTGGCAACGAAGAGGCGATTGTTTGGCTTGAAATCTTCGGCCTGCATCGACGAGGAAACGTCCACCGCCAGCATGATGTCGATACCCTCGGAATTCACTTCGGTATACTCGGTGCGACTGCGCGGTCGGGCCAAAGCCACCACCAGAAAGACAACCGCCAGAACTCTCAAGACGACCAGCACGAAGCGGTAGCGCTGGCGCCCTGAGCGGGCAGCCCGTTTGACAATTCGGATATCTGAGAATTTGATCGCAGCTGACTTGAATCGGCGATGCCGCAAGTGATGATACATAACGGCCGCTATCACCACGGCGCCCGCTATAAATATCGCCAGAGCCGGAATCGTAACATCTATCACATCGAACATCGAGACATGCAAACCGGCGAATTCGAGGCTCATGACGGTACCTCCTCGTCAGCGGTCTGGGGAGTCGGTCGGGGCAGGTCACTATTCTGGGACGCGGCGTTCTGGCGGTCGAAATCTGAGCGGATCAGTTCAATCATATTATGAACCAGGTCGAAATCGATCTGAGGTCGATCTATCTCCGGAATATGCCGGGCGAACTTGACTAGATCGGCGTGAGGGAAGAATTTCTGGCAACGTTCGTACAACGATCCGGGCAGCGGCACATCTCGGAAACGATCGAGAAATTCCTCCGTTGTCATCTCCATGACATCGACCATGTACATGCGACCGAAATACTCGCGCGCAACGTCAGTTAGCGCCAGATAGTGCTGCTTGAATTTTCCGCCGTCGGGCAAACGCTGTTCCTTCAGCAAGGCCAGTTTCTCAAAGGCGATCTCCCACGGCGGACGATTATCAACCGGCTCGGCCTCATCGGCCGGCGTGTTTTTTAAGTGGAAACC
>CAZHDS010000025.1:0-26562 GCA_964531495.1 uncultured Ignavibacteriales bacterium | reverse complement strand
TGGGGCTTACCCGTGGTCCATGGCCATGGAGCGGTACCCCCGGCACGGTCAACGCCTCGTTCGCCAGAATGGACGCCGAGGGTTCTTTCCATACGGTCGTCGGGGCCAGTTGGCGATTCGTAATCGACTTTGCGGATATTGACGCGGCCACGATAGTGCTGCCGAGCGGAAACTCCGGCAACCCAATGAGCGATCACTTTTTCGATTTCTTTGATAGATACCGTTCAGGCGAGCGATGGACAGTTCCTATCCACTATGAGAAAGTCAAATCCCGCGCTGCCAGTGTACTCGTACTGGAGGCGGGCGAGTAGCCGTCCGGCTATTCAGTCTTGGCTTTTCCGACAGCCTGGTTTGTATTCGCGGTGATTTGCACTGACCAGGCAGTGACCTCGGAACCTTCGGCTGATATACTTATCTCGTGGGGACGGCTGGGCTCCAAATCCATGGGGTCGGTCGGACCGAAGGTGGTTCCGTCGCTCAGCTTAACCGTGACCTGCGCTCCCTCGACTGGCAGCATCGTAGCGTTCCGCATCACTCCGACGAATGCGTCAGCTTCCGCATCGTAGTTCAACTGGAGGTGCACGCCAGCCTGAATCTGGCTCAACTCGCCCTCAAACTCCCGGCGCATGATTGGCTCTTCGACATTCGCAGCGGCGGACGTTGTTTTGTCGGCCTTCTCAATGTTTCCAGCCGCAGCCGTGGCATCACTGTCGCTATCAGCCTTCTTGCCGCAAGATGCTATCAGCACAACAACCAGACCAATCAGAACCACTCTCAGTACTATCATTGCGACCATCTCCTATAGCTCGCCGCCCGCAGGTGATCCGCAGACAGCAACAGACTCTCGTTCTTGTAAGAGGAATATACGAAGAGGCAAAACAGGCCGCAAGATATCAAGATTGCTCGCGGTGAGGATTGGTGCCCTAACCTGTGCGAAGAGACAGGCCGTGCCTGTCAGGCTTTGTTCGGAACGGGCTGGGAGTCCGTTTTGGCGTCTATTTTCTGCTTGAAGAACTCAACTGTGTGGTGGAGGCCTTCCTCGAAGCCGATTTTGGGATCATAGCCGAACGCCTTGGCTTTGTCGATCGAGGCAAACGAGTGCATGATATCACCCTGACGAGGCTCTGTATAGACCGCCTTGGTATTGGAGCCGATGATCTTGCGTAACTTTTCGAGCAGGTCATTGAGCGTGAATTGTCCGCCACAGGCCACGTTGTATTGGTCGCCGACCATGGCTTCGTTGGTAGCAGCCAGGATATTGATCTGAACACAATTGTCAATGTAGGTGAAATCGCGCGATTGCTCACCATCACCGAACACAACCGGCTGTTGTCCGTTCATCAGGCAGGTGATGAACTTCGGAACGACCGCCGCGTACTCAGAGTTCGGGTCCTGGCGTGGGCCAAAGATATTGAAATACCTCAGCGCCACGGTCGGAAAGCGATAGAGCTCCCAGTAGACTTTGAGGTAGTATTCCGCAGTTAGCTTTGTTACGGCGTATGGTGACAGAGGACTCGGTACCATAGCCTCATGTTTGGGCAGCTCCACCGACTCGCCATACACGGACGACGACGAAGCCATGACGAATTTCTTCACCCCGGCCAGCCGGGCCGCCTCAAGGACGTTCAATGTCCCGTCAATATTGACCGCGTTGGACGTCAACGGATTTTTGACCGAGCGAGGAACCGATGGCAGCGCCGCCTGATGCAGCACATAGTCAACTTCTCGTACGGCCTGAACGGTAACCCAGTGGTCGCGAATGTCGCCGTCGATAATTTCGACGCTGTCCGGTAGGTTGGCAATATTCTCGCGTTTTCCGGAAGAAAAATTGTCCAGGATCCGGACCTGCTGGCCCTGTTCGACTAACTTGGTGGCAATATTGGAGCCGATAAACCCTGCTCCGCCAGTAATCAAATATCTCATCGTGGTTCCTATGGCTGTATCGACGGTCTTTTTGACCTATATCGACAATATTGGTATATAAATGAGCACATACAACCTCAATCCGCAACCGGTTTTGGCCTGAGCAATACCAGACGGGCGGCCAGGATTGGTCCATTCCGCAGAAACTGATAGCTATCGGTCGTAGAACCCTACCCCGAATATGGCCGGTGCAGTCCCTTGGCCTTTTCGTCCATGTACTTCTTAGTAATTGCCGCCAGCGCGCCGGAAAGACCGATCAATGCCACCAGGTTCGGGATGGCCATCAAAGCGTTGGCAATATCAGAAAAACTCCAGACGGCCGCCAGTTTCAGGCGGGCACCGAGCAGGACAAACAACAAGAATACCCAGCGGTACGGTGCTTTGGCGGCCGTACCGAACAGATATTCGATCCCCTTCTCGCCGTAGTACGACCAGCTGATCATGGTCGAGTAGGCGAAGAGCAGTACGCCAAGCACGATCATCCAGCGTCCATATTCGGGCAGGGCGTAATTGAACGAGGCCATCGTCAGCGGGACGCCATTGACACCGCTGTCCCACTGTCCGGTCGTGATTATCACAAGAGCCGTCATGGTGCAAATTACGATAGTGTCAATGAACGGTCCCAGCATCGCCACCAAACCTTCGCGGACCGGCTCATCAACCTTGGCGGTCGAGTGGGCCATCGGGGCTGAACCCAGGCCGGATTCATTGGAGAACAGCCCTCGCCGAAGCCCCCATGAAATAGTCAGCCAGACTGTCGCGCCGGCAAATCCACCTGTTGCGGCAGTTGAGTTGAAGGCATGATGGACGATCAACTGAAAGGCCGGGATGACTTGATCCGACTGGATAAACAGGATCACCATGGCCGATGCAACATAGATCACCGACATGATAGGTACCAGGTACGAGGCCACCTGACCGATCCGCTTGATGCCGCCGATGATCACAATTCCAACCAGTGCTGTGATGACGATCCCGATCCCCCAACGGACCCAGCCTTCCATTTCGGGTGATACCGAAAAAGCATCGATCAAAGAATGAGCCACAGTATTAGATTGGGCCATGTTGCCTGTTCCGAGGGCGGCCAGGGCAGTGCAGGCCGCAAAGACATAGGCCAGCGGTCGCCAACCCTTCTTCATGCCCATCTCAATGAAGTACATCGGTCCACCCCGGATGTTGCCGTCGGCATCGACCTTGCGGTACTTAATCGCCAGCGTGCACGAGGCAAATTTCAGCGCCATGCCGAAGGCGGCCGAGATCCACATCCAGAAAATTGCTCCTGGTCCCCCCCAGTATATGGCCAGCGCCACCCCGGAAATGTTGCCGATGCCAATAGTTGCCGACAGGGCGGCACAGAGAGCCTGGAAGTGAGTCAGTTGGCCGGCGTGGGCCGGATCATCATACTTGCCCATCATGATGCCGACGCCGTGGGCGAAGCCGCGTACCTGTATGAACAGGAGCCGTACGGTGAAGAAGATACCGGTCCCGACCAGAATCACGGCGAGTGGTACGCCCCAAAGGAAATCGGCCGTGTCACCGAGGATAGTATTGATGAATTCCATGATTTCAACAAAATGGGTGCCCCACCCGAAGCTGGCAACAAAAACTCCGCGGTTCGAGGGGCAGTCACTCGCCGCAAATTAGCTTGACAAATATCAGGTTGTGCGTATCATGGATCCAAGTGCAAAGGTAACCGATAACGTGTTGACGCGAAAGGAGGCGTATTCAGTGGAAGTTGTGACAAAAATGGTAAATGACGTAATACGCCTTCGAGAGACAGGCTGAGCGGTTTTCCTCCTCTGTGAGATGCTGCCTCAGGCTGCCCAATAGGGTGGCCTTTTTTGTTGTCCAGAATTTCATGACTGAAGTTCGGCAGGGCCATCCCTAATGAAGGTTCGGCGCACAACCAACCAAATTGGATACCAAGTATCATGAATCTGATAGATCTGGGATGGAATCCCCATTTCGAGGAGTGCTACTCCTCTCTCAACGATGACAGACTGGTGCCGGCGCGAGTCAGCGCTCAGCATCGCAATCTCTATCACGTCTTCTCCGAGCAAGGTGAGCTGACCGCGCGCCTGACCGGGAAGTTAATGCACGACGCCGAAATGCTGGGCGAGTATCCGGCGGTCGGCGACTGGGTGGCGGTATCACCCACCAATCAGGCCGAAGCGATAATCGTGGCCATGCTCCCTCGGCGGAGTTGCTTTTCACGCAAGGCGATCACGGCTGGAGGTATGCCGGAGACGGGCGGTCGTTCCGACGAACAAGTCCTGGCGGCCAATATTGACTACACCTTCCTGGTTAGCGGCCTGGATCACGATTTCAACCTCAGGCGCATCGAGCGCTACGTCTCGATTGCCTGGGAGAGTGGCGCCACACCAGTGATCATTCTGAATAAGGCTGATCTCTGTCCCGATGTGGCCGCCTGTATAGAGCAGACCAGAAGTGTTGCCCAAGGGGTTGACATACACGCCGTAAGTGCCATTCTCGGTGAAGGAGTCGAGGCTATTGTGCCTTACCTGAAACCGGGCACAACAGCCGTCTTTCTAGGCTCGTCCGGAGTCGGCAAATCGTCCTTGGTCAATTGTCTGGCCGGTGAAAAATGCATGAAGACGACCCCGGTGCGCGAGGATGATCAACGTGGTCGCCACACTACCACCCATCGGGAGATGTTTCTGCTCCCGCAGGGCGTAACCGTGATCGACACGCCCGGTCTACGGCGGATCATGAGCTGGACCGATGGGGATGGAATCAGTCGCACTTTCGAGGACGTGGAAGCTCATTTCGGCAATTGCCGTTTTCGCGACTGTCGCCACGACGGTGATCCTGGTTGCGCCGTTTCAGAGGCCATTGAGGCGGGCGACCTGACGCTTGACCGGTGGTTGAGCTATCTCAAACTCCAGAAGGAGGCGGCCTTTCTGGAAGTTCGCAAAGATCAACGTGCGCGCTATAAGGCCAAGAAGGACTGGGGCAAAAGAATCGCCACGTTTTCGCGGCAGCTCAAGAAGCTCGATCCCAAGCAGAGATTTCGGGATGGGTGACACAAGGTCTTGCGGCAGAACGCGAACGGAGTTAAAACTTGTCACCGCGCACGGGGGCCGATAGCTTGATTCTGGATGAATGAATTGGCCCAGGAGACCATGCTTGACCGACAAGTTAGAACAAGGCGAGAAGGCCTTTGCCGACGGTCACTTCGACGAGGCCCGGCGCTGCTTCATGGCTATCGTGGAGGCAGACGCCGACAACAAGGAAGCGATCAACAACCTGGGTGTGGTCGCTCTTCAGGCGAATCGACAGTCCGAAGCGGAGCAGCATTTCTCGCGAGCGCTGGAGATCGATCCTGATTTCGAAGACTGCCGGCGAAATCTGAAGTTCATGCGGCAGGGCCAGGCGGCGGCCGCAATTCAACCGGTCAAGGAATCTCCGACGCTTCATGACATTCGTCTGGCGATCGTAAATCCCTTCGAAAACAAATTCAACCAGATCTACCGCGACTATTTCGCCCGACGCAATGAGGTCCGACTGGTTGTGCCGCAATCCGAAGAGGATCTGCGCCCGCTGCTCGACTGGGCAGACCTGATTTGGACGACCTGGTGCAATGAGCCCGCGATCATGATGACGCGCCAGAGTCCCAGAGCGACGATGGTGACACACATCCGCTCCTACGAAATTCTGACTCCCCAGCTCATGACGAATGTGGACTGGAGTCATGTTGACGGCGCCATCTTCGTCGCCGATCATATTCGCGACATTGCCAACCAGATGTGGCCGGAACAGCTGCGTTCCTGTCGCCAGCGAACGGTGCTGAACTGTGTGGAACTAGATCGCTACCCGTTCTACAACAAACAACCGGGTCGAAATATCGCGTACATTGGCTACCTGAACCACAAGAAAGGCATCCCCCTACTGACCCAGTGTATTGAGCGGGCTGTCGCCCAGAATGCCGCGTATCATTTTCATATTGCCGGGAGTTTTCAGGAACCGCGTTTTGAAGTTTATATGAAGCACCTGCTGGCGGAGATGGGGCTCACCGAAGCTGTTTCCTATCATGGTTGGGTAAGAGACGTGCCTGTTTTTCTTGCGGACATGGACTATGTAATTTCCACCAGTCCGTGGGAAGGTTGTCCCAATAATGTGATTGAGGCCATGGCCTGCGGAGTCAAGCCGCTGGTTCACAATTGGCGGGGATCATCAACGCTGTTTGGACGCGATCTGGTGTTCAACACGGTCGAAGAGTTCGTCGAGCTGTTGACCTCCGACCATTATGATTCGCGGGCCTATCGGGACTATGCTGGAGAACATTTCAGCGCCGAAAGTAATTTGCCGCAAATTGATCACTTCTTGGCCGAAGTTCATCACCAAAGGACTGAGCAGCCCCTTCCAGAGTCTATTCAAGAACTGGGCTCTACGGTGATGGCCTCCCGCCCACTACCAGCAGGCCAGCCTACAGCCAAAACAGCAGCCGAGAAGGCAGCGGCCGAGAAGAAGCCGACTGCGCCGCCGATCAATTTTTACCAGCCTCTCGATCGTGATGTAGTGGTCGTTGGGGATCGCAAGAAGCTGACTATAGACACTTGTCGAGGCCGCCGCGTGCTGCATATCGGTTGCGTGGACGCCGGCATGATGGAGCATCGCCAGGCCGAAGGCGGTTTCTTGCACTTCCACATCAATCAAGTGGCCAGGAGAGCGATCGGGGTTGATGTTGATGACGCCGGTCTGGCCGTCATGCGTGATCAGGGTTACGAGGTCCAGCGGTTGGATCTGGAAACTGACTTCGAACTGCTGCGGGAGCTCAGCGAGCAGGTTGATGTGATCGTCATTCCGGAAGTGCTTGAGCATCTCAACAACCCGGGCCTGGCCCTGGGCAATCTCCACCGGACTGGATTCGATGGTGATATCATGATCACGGTGCCCAATGCCTTTTCGTTTCGGGCTTTCACAGCTCTGCCCCAATTCCAGGAATTGGTGCACCCCGATCACAACTACTGGTTCTCGCCGACTACCCTCAAGACTTTGCTGATCAAGACCGGGTTTGAGATAACGAAATCAGCTATCTACTATTATCGCAGCGATGATGCGTTCGGTCGGGAGTTCGACGGGTTTATGAAAACCTGTCCGTACTACGGCGAGGGAATCGCAGTGCTGGCGAAGGCTGTCCGAAAGGGATCGAGATAAGTTAGACCGTCGGCGGTGATGCGGACGATGACCACTCGTCTGCTGGCTGGCGATTGATTGTGGCAAAGAGATGGAGGTGCATATGTTTTTTGGCGCGCTGTTGTTGGTTCTCGGGGCTTTGATGCTCCTCCAGCAGGTGGGTATCATCCGCGGAGGCATCTGGGAATATTTCTGGCCGGTGGCCATCATCGCTCTGGGCGTTACGGAGATTTACCGTTCCAAGAACCATTCCTCAAAGTGAGCTCGATCTATTTTGATCCCGATGGCACTGGGCTGAGCGTATTCTTGGGTCCCAGCGAGGCCCGGCTGATGGAACTGGCCTGGTCCGAGGGATCGTTGACGGTCAAGAGGGCGCTCTTTTTGTGGGATGGAGAGATGCGCCCGGCATACACGACGGTGATGACTATCCTCACGCGACTTTATCAGAAGGGCCTTCTCTGCCGCGAGCGCCAGGGAAGGGTATTCGTCTACTCACCTGCTACCAAACGCAAGACCTACATCAAGCAACGCCTCGATCTAGTGTCAGCCTGTCTTGCGCAGAATTTCAACAAATCCCTCCGATAAACGGCTGGAAACTGACCGCGATTGGCGGCTAACGGACCCGACTCTTCCGGCCGATATTCATGGTATATGCGACGATTTCTCACCGGCCTGGCCATCATGTTGGTGGTCAGCAGCCCAGCTCATGGCATGCGTTTCGCCGAGTTATCCGGCGACATCGCCCTTCCTATTGCCGATGGATGGGAAGTCGTCGATTCTGCGTCAGGTTTTCCGTATCGCCTGGGATGTATCGATGAAGCCGCTGAGATGACAATCCACCAGACCATCTTGTCGGGTGATGATATCATCGCCAGCCAGGCTGACCTTAAGGCCTCCGTTGACAGTGTCGTATCCGGTCTCATTCTCGATCTGCCCGAAGCACGCCTGCTCAGTAACACTGGTATGCAGGCTGGCAACTGGGCCGCTTTTGCCCTGGAGTTCGAGAGCCAGGATCCCGGGTTGCCGAGCGGCCGTCGCCATCGCTTGTCGGGTGTGCTGTACTACCACCCGGATGGCTACCAACTGCTGTTCACGCTCTGGGCCAGGTCAGCGACTCAGGTGTGGCCGCTGATCATTGATGACATTCTGTTTATGCAGGGCGGCTTCGTCTATCTGGGGCAGGCCGACCAAAACGCCCTGGGCGGCGACGGACAAGAATTAAGTTGGAAATTTCTGGCGATACCTCTTCTCGGTATTGGCTTCGCCCAGATGCTGCGCGCCACGGTCCAGAGACAGCGTTCACAACGTCGCCGTCGAGTGATCGCCTCCGGACCAAGTCCGGCCGCGTCTTCCGATACCGTCTAGATTATCGGGGTCGTTCTTCCAGTTCGATCAGAACACCATGACTCTCCGCCGGGTGAACGAAAGCAATGCGATTGCCGTCGGCACCGATACGAGGAGTCTGGTCGATCAAGCGCACTCCCGCCGCATTGAGCTCTGCGAGCTTCTTATCGATGTCGTCGACGAAGACACACAGGTGATGCAGACCTTCACCCCGCCGCTCGATATGCTTTGCGATCGGACTGTCCGGGGATGTCGCGGCCAGCAGCTCAATCCGTGATCGATCATGATCATCACCGGGAAACATGGCGATCTTCACCTTCTGGTCAGCCACTTCGCCAGTGGCTGGTTCAGAATCCGTCAGCAATCGGTAGTGAGCGATGGCGTCCGAAAGGTCGGAGACAGCGATACCGACGTGCGAGATGAGCTGGTCGGCCACGCTAGAAATCCTCGGAGGCTGCTTCGTCTGCCTGGCGCAGTAATTCTTCGAATTCCATCTGGAGGTTCATGCGTGACATGTACGGTTTGATCCAGCGACCTTCATGATAGTACGCAATCCACCGTACAAACGATGGCATCACTACGCCGTTGGCCATGAGCATGTGGAAGTTGGCATCTACCAGAGCTGAGTCCCGATCATAGAATATGATATCGAGAACCTCAATGTGACTCAGGCTGTCGGCGTTGGCCCAGGTGATCTCACCGTGCGTGAGGTACTCGTCCATCGTTTTTTCTTCGCGGAAGTATGCGAATTCATTGTCGTAGAGACCGGTTTTGTCGCCATACCGTAACCGCTCGATGGTGTTATCGACATTGGCCCAAATCTCATGGGCGTCTTGCTCATGCTCCCCGAACCGGCTGAAATCAGGACCGATATTGACAGCCCGAGTGGTATCATTGTCGGTCTGAGTGGCGACAGGGTCATCCGCCTTTTCGCCGCCGCAGCTCACCAACAGACAAAGCATCAACGCTATCGTGCTTAGCAGGACATATGATCTCATCTCATGCACCTCGTTATTTCTATTCGTCATCACCCAATTATCGCGCTCCGACACTCGGCGGTCAACTGGAAACTGACACCGCCATCCGTGGCTACAGCCTCTCCTGATACTCACCCCAGAGGTCTCGGAATACATCCGAAATCTCGCCCACGGAGGCATATGCCTCGACGGCCTCGACCACCGGTGCCACCAAGTCCGCGCCATCCCTGGCAGCCTGTTCCACCCGGCCGAGGGCGGTTTGGGCTGCTGCTCCGTCTCGCTCATTCTTGATCTTGGCGAGACGCTCAACCTGGAGCCGCTCCAAGTCAGGATCGACTTTCAGCACCTGCGGTATGGTGACCTTCTCGGTTGTGAACTTGTTTACCCCGACCACGACCGTCTCGCCCTCTTCAACCTGCTTCTGGAAATTATACGCCGATCGGGCGATCTCGTCACGAAAGTAGCCGGTTTCGATGCAGCGTACAGCGCCGCCCAACCGCTCAATGTCATCCATGATAGTTACGATTCTGTCCTGCATCTCCGACGTCAAGTGCTCTACGGTGTACGATCCTGCCAGGGGATCGGCTGTGGCCGTGACCCCGGACTCATACCCTATGAGTTGCTGCGTACGCAGAGCGATTGCAGCTGATTTTTCCGTCGGCAGGCCCAACGCCTCATCAAACGAATTGGTGTGCAACGATTGCGTGCCGCCCAGGACTGCCGCGAGGGCCTGGATTGCTGTGCGCACGATATTGTTCTCCGGTTGTTGTGCTGTGAGGGTAGAGCCGCCGGTCTGGGTGTGAAAGCGTAGAAGCATGGCTTTCTCGCTGCGAGCCTTGAATCTGTTTTTGACGATGCCGGACCATATTGTCCGAGCGGCTCGGAACTTGGCGACTTCCTCGAGAAGATCATTGTGGGCCGCAAAGAAGAACGATAGGCGCGGCGCAAACTGGTCAATCTCCATCCCCACCGCCAGCGCGGCCTCGCAGTAGGCAATGGCATTGGAGAGAGTGAAGGCTATTTCCTGCGCGGCTGTCGAGCCAGCTTCACGAATGTGGTAGCCGGAGATTGAGATAGTGTTGAAGTGGGGCAGGTGCTCGCGACTGTATGAGAAGATATCGGTGATGATGCGCATCGATGGTGTCGGCGGGTAAATATAAGTCCCCCGAGCGATGAATTCCTTGAGGACATCGTTCTGAATTGTCCCCTTCAGCCTGTCCTCAGAGACGCCCTGTCTCTTGCCTACTGCGATATACATGGCCAGGAGGACTACGGCCGGGGAGTTGATCGTCATCGACGTCGACACTTTGTCCAGCGGGATACCCTCGAACAGGGCATCCATGTCCGCTAGGGTATCGATCGCGACCCCCGTGCGACCCACTTCGCCACGGGCCATCGGGTGGTCGGAGTCGTATCCAATCTGGGTCGCCAGATCAAAGGCCACCGAGAGTCCAGTTTGGCCCTGATCAAGAAGATACTTGAATCTCTGATTGGTCTCGGTGGCAGTGCCAAAGCCCGCATACTGCCGCATGGTCCAAAGCCGGCCGCGGTACATGTCAGGATACACGCCGCGCGTGTACGGGTACTCACCCGGCAGCGAAGCGGTCTCATTATCCGTATCGCTCCGCGTCAGTACCTTGGGCAGGTCAATCCCCGAGGTCGTTTTGCGTTCGGTAGTCACTCGAACTCCACCAGGATATCGTGACGCTCCACCGATGCGCCGACTTCGACCGGGACTTTCGCCACCACTGCATCGGCCGGGGCTTTGATCACATTTTCCATTTTCATTGCCTCGATGATCATCAGCGGTGCTCCCTTGGCGACTTTGTCGCCGGCTGCGACTTTTACCTCCAGGATCAGCCCCGGCATGGGAGCCTTGACCTGTTTGGCGACGGTCGTACCGGATGACATGCCAGCCGTCTTGCGTAGCTGAGCCAGATTGTAGTCCTCGATCTCAACCGGGATCTCTACTCCGAGCATGAAGACCGTGCGCTGATTGTCGTGGCCGTCAGAACGAATATCAACTTCATACGAGTTGTGGTTGATCAGCAGCTCGGAGCGCGAACCGCCCAGCTCGCTGGTCGTTGCCAATATCGTCTTGCCGTTGAGAGAGATTTTGTGTCCCTTCTGGCGGTACTCGATATCGACATCGAATTCCCTGTCATCGACTTTGACCAAATAACGTGCCATTACCGACTCCCTCCAAACGGACGAAGATTGTCGCGTCTGTGAACCGACCGCCAAGTGGATTCGTTCTTGACAGTATCGCTTGCTGTACCGACATCGATCTTTCGCTCGTGCGTGAATTTGTGCAGGGCCGCGGCGATGGCAGCTGTCTCAGCCTCTTCGTCAGTTATCACATGATACTTGTTGTCCGGGTACTCTTCGGTCAGGAAACTCGTCGAGATGTCTCCGGCGATGAATTTGGCGTTGTCCATGATCACGCGATGAAAGGCAATCGTAGTGCTGAGCCCGGCGACACGGTACTCTTCGAGCGCGCGCTTCGTGCGGCTGATCGCTTCGGCTCGATCCTTGCCCCAAACAGCCAGCTTGGCAATCATGGGGTCGTAGTAGATCGGAATCTCGTTGAAAATCACTACCCCCGAATCGACTCGCACCCCCGGTCCGGCCGGAATACGATAGTTCTTGAGGGTCCCTGTCGAGGGAACAAAGCCCTCTTCCGGATTCTCGGCGTAGATGCGACACTCAATCGCCCAGCCATGCTGCACAACGTCTTCCTGTGCAAAGGACAACTCCTGGCCCTCTGCCACGGCAATCTGTTCTTTCACGAGATCGATGCCGGTCACCATCTCGGTGACGGGATGTTCCACCTGCAGGCGCGTATTCACTTCCAGGAAATAGAACGACAAATCCTGTGCCACCATAAACTCGACAGTACCGGCGCCCACATAGTTGGTTTTCTTCGCAATCGAGATAGCCGCCGCACCCATCTTCTCACGCAGTTCCGGCGTTACGACGGGGGAGGGGGACTCTTCGATTACTTTTTGGTGGCGACGCTGGATCGAACATTCGCGCTCACCAAGATGAACGGCATGGCCATGCTCGTCGCACATGATCTGAATCTCGATATGCCGGGGACGCTGGAGAAACCGTTCCAGGAACACGCGACCATCGCCAAAAGCGTTGGTTGCTTCGCTCGAAGCTCGTTCCAGCGCCTCCTGGAAGTCTTCGGCTCGCTCCACAACCCGCATACCCTTGCCGCCACCACCGGCGGCGGCCTTAATCAGCACCGGATAGCCGACCCCGTTGGCCTTCTCAATCGCTTTCTCCAGCGGATCACCGTCGATCGTTGCTCCCGGCACCACTGGCAGGCCGGCTTCCAGGGCCGCCGCTCGTGCCTGCAATTTGTCACCGAGTAGAGTGATCGTATCTGGCCTGGGGCCGATAAAAATGATCTTCTCGTCGTCGCAGCGCTTCGCAAACACGGCATTCTCGGACAGAAAGCCGTACCCTGGATGGATAGCGTCAGCACCCGACTCCTTGGCCGCCGCGATGATATTGTCATGAACCAGATAGCTCTCGGATGAAGGGGAAGGGCCCACGTGATAGGCTTCGTCGGCCAACCGGACATGGAAGGCGGCGCGATCGCAATCGGAGTAGACAGCGACCGAGCGGATGCCGAGGTCGCGACAGGCCCTGATCACTCGCACGGCGATCTCACCTCTATTGGCGATGAGAATCTTCTTGATGCTTTTAGTCATAGTTCTCTGCTCATCGCTCTTAGAGCGGGATATTCCCGTGCTTCTTGGGAGGATTCTGGTCCTTTTTGGTCTCCAGCATCTGGAACGCTCGAATCAGACGCGGACGAGTTGTCTTCGGCTCAATAATATCGTCAACATAACCCCGGGCGGCAGCAATATACGGGTTGGCAAACTTCTCGCGGAACTCATCGGTCCGCTGCTTCAAAGCTGCTTCCGGGTCGTCAGCCGCGGCGATCTCTTTCTTGAAGATGATCTCGACGGCACCGCCCGAACCCATGACCGCGATCTCAGCCGACGGCCAGGCATAATTCATGTCGCCCCGGACATGTTTCGAGTTCATGACGTCGTAAGCACCACCGTAAGCTTTGCGAGTGATCACGGTGACTTTTGGCACCGTCGCCTCGCAGTAAGCATACAGCAACTTGGCCCCGCTACGGATGATACCACGATGCTCTTGATCGGTTCCGGGCAGGAACCCGGGGACGTCCTCGAGCGTGAGGATCGGGATATTGAATGCGTCGCAAAAACGGATGAAACGCGCGCCCTTGATAGATGATTCGATACTCAGCACCCCCGCCAGCACCGCCGGTTGGTTGGCAATGATACCGATTGAGCGGCCCCCCAAATGGGCGAACCCAACGAGGATACTCTGCGCAAACTCTTCATGCACTTCAAAGAACGATCCCTTGTCGACGATGGTATTGATGACATCTTTCATGTCATACGGATGATTGGGATTGTCCGGCACGACTTTGTTGAGGGACTCGTCCTCGCGGTCGAGCGGATCGGTGCATTCGGCCCAGGGCGGATCCTCGCAGTTGTTCTGAGGGATGTACTTCAGAAGTTTCTTGAGAGCCGTGATTGTCTCGGCTTCGTTCTCACAGGCAAAATGCGCCACGCCGGATTTGCTGGCATGCGTCATCGCGCCGCCCAGCTCCTCGGAGGATACTTCCTCGTGGGTCACCGTCTTGACAACATTCGGACCGGTCACAAACATATACGAGGTGCCCTTGGTCATGAAGACAAAATCGGTGATCGCCGGACTGTACACCGCTCCCCCGGCGCAGGGACCGAGGATCAATGAGATTTGCGGCACTACGCCCGAAGCCATGGTATTCAGAAGGAAGATATCAGCATAACCGCCGAGGGATACGACGCCCTCCTGGATACGGGCACCACCGGAGTCGTTCAGGCCGATCACAGGCGCGCCGATCTTCATGGCCATCTTCATGATCTTGCAAATCTTTTCGGCGTGAGCCTCGGAAAGAGAACCGCCAAAGACCGTGAAGTCCTGTGAGAAAACAAACACGAGACGGCCATTGATACGTCCGCAGCCGGTTACGACACCATCCCCCATGGGACGTTGTTTGTCCAATCCGAAGTCGTGCGAGCGATGCGTAACGAAAGTGTCGAACTCCTCGAATGAGTTCGGGTCGATAAGCAACGCGATCCGCTCACGCGCCGTCAGTTTGCCCTTTTTGTGCTGAGCATCGATGCGCGCCTGTCCGCCGCCAAGTCCGGCCTCGGTCCGCAGCTTCTCCAATCGGTCCAGATTCTCTTCGAATGACAATGTCGTACCCTTGGTAAGTTGGTTACTGTTCTTTGCCGTATGCGCTAGCCATGCTGCTCGCCAATGCTATTTTGCTTTGCTGTCGACCGGCTCCGCGACCAGATGCCCGTTCTTCTGGGAGATACGGGCCAGCGGAGTTTGCGTATCGTGATCAAAAGCCATGACAACGTCATGATCCACAATCCGGGGAAGCGTATCGCGCTTTATCGCCATCGTTTCCATCGGAAACAAATCAGCGCCCGGCACATAAGGTACTTTCATATGAGCCGTAGTGCAGAAAATGTCGGCGTAATAAAACACGCTCTTCTTCTCAGAAGTGATCTCCAGCGCGAAATGCCCGCTAGTGTGACCGCCAGTGAATACAGCCTTGATCCCGGGCCGAATCTCGGTATCACCCGTGAGTAGCTCAAGCGACCCGTTGTCCTTCAAAGTCCGGAGTCGTTTGGGAGCGTACACGGCCGAGGTTCTCTCGTTTGGAGCCATCGCCACATCCCACTCGGCTTCACTGACATAGTGCACGGCGTTAGGGAAGCGTGGTCCATAGTCATCGCTGGTGTGCTTCACCGCGCCCCCGGAGTGATCAGAGTGCAAATGCGTAAGGATGACTCCGTCGATATCTTCCGGCTTCAACCCCAAATCACTCAGGCCGGATTCGATCCGCGTGCGGCCTGGCGCATGGTAGATCTTCTTCTCCCGATCGGTCAGGGCGTCACCTAGGCCGGTATCGAAAATGAAATGCTCTCCATGGGCCTTCAAGACAAAGAGATTGTTCACCATCGGCAGGAGGTTATGCTCGTCGGCCGGAATCAGCTTTTCCCAGATGACCTTGGGGATCACCCCAAACATAGTACCTCCGTCGAGCCGGAATTCCTGCTCGACGAAGGTATGAATTTCAAACTGCCCGAACTTCATCAACGTCCGATTACGTTGCCCGCAATAACCAGCCGCTGGACTTCGGAAGTGCCTTCGTAAATCTCCAGCACACGCTGATCGCGGTACAGTTTTTCGATCACGGAGAATTCGCCAATATAGCCGTAACCGCCGTGGATCTGCATGGCGCGATCGACACAGAAGTTGGCCGTCTCAGAGCAGAACAGCTTGGCCATGGCGGCTTCTTTGCTGAACCGCTCACCGCGGTCCTGCAGCTGAGCAGTACTATAACACAGGCCGCGAGCAGCTTCCAGACGCGTCGCCATGTCGGCGATCATCCACTGGATAGCTTGCAGCTTGGCGATTGGAGCGCCGAACTGGACCCGCTTCTTGGCATAGGCGACAGACTCATCAAGAGCGCGTTGGGCAATACCGACACCCTGAGCCGCGACACCCACGCGAGCGGAGTCGAGGGTTGTCATGGCGTAGCGGAAGCCCTTGCCAAAATCACCCAACAGGTTCTCTCTGGGAGCCTTGACGTCCTTCAGGATGATACCGCCGGTCGTTGCGGCCCGCATGCCCATCTTGTTCCTGAGTGTGCGTGCTTCCCATCCAGGCTGGTTGGTTTCGACCACGATGCCGGACAGCTTGGGCTGGTCTTTGACCTTGCAGAAAACCACGCCGATGTCGGCTACATCACCATGCATGATGAATGTCTTCTCACCGTTCAGCACAAAACCGTCGTCGGTCTCGACCGCTTCGGTCTGCTGATTGGCGGCGTCCGAACCGGCGTTCGGCTCGGTCAGAACAAAAGCCGGGATGATCTTGCCGATTGCGCAGTCCTTGACATACTTAGCCTTGAGAGCATCGGATCCAAAATGCAGGATCGGATGAGTAGCCAGCTCGCCGACGGCACAAAGCAGGCCGATGCCGGCATCGTGATAGCAGAGCTCTTCTACCAGCGTGACATATTCCAGATGGGTTTTGCCACTACCGCCGAACTCTTTCGGAATGGCGTAACCGATAAAACCGGCCGCGCCTATCTTTTTGTAGAGCTCGGTTGGAAACTTACGTGGTTCGGGCATCCGATCCAGCTCTTCGCTGACCGGGAGGATTTCCTTTTCCGCAAACGCCTTGACTTCATCACGGACAGCCTGTTGACGCTCATCAATGTTCCTAGCCATTGATCTTTTACTCCTTCCAATGTGCTACTATTCCAATGTCCATATTTTCTCGTCGTCTAAGTGCGGGGCTTCACCGCTCCGCGAAGGAACGTAATAGCTTCCGTCGTCGTGGCGCCCGGCGTGAAGATTTTAGCCACGCCCGCCTTCTCCAGCTCGGCTTTTTCATCGGCCGGGATAATGCCGCCGCCGAACAGAATGATATCGTCGGCCCCTTTGGCTTTCATCTCATCCAGGATAGCCGGGAAGAGCGTCATGTGCGCGCCCGAGAGAATCGAGACCCCAATAGCATGGACATCCTCCTGGATGGCCGCATCGACGATCATCTCGGGGGTCTGCCGCAAGCCGGTGTAGATCACTTCCATTCCGGCATCGCGAAAGGCGGCCGCGATAACTTTTATACCGCGGTCATGGCCATCCAAGCCCGGTTTTGCCAGTAGTACTCTAATTTTCTCTGCCATACTCTTTATCTATCACTCCAAACGTCAAGCATAATCCAATTGAGTCCCCTAAGACGCCACCATCGCTGAGGGTGGCTCGACATACTCGCCCCACTCTTCGCGAAGCACATCGCACATCTCACCCAGCGAACCGTACGCCCGCGCACAATCCAATATCGCCTCAAAAGTATTGCCGGATCCGCGCGCAACCTTGCGCAATACCTCCAAAGTCCGCTTCACCTCGACCTCATCACGTTTCTCACGTACGCTCTTAAGCGCGGCACATTGTTGGATCTCGGTGTCAGGATCAATCCGCAGAACCGGGATATCAACCACTTCGTCCTCTTCGACGTAATCATTGACGCCAACAATCACGCGTTGGTCATCTTCGATTTCCTTCTGGAACTCGTATGCCGCCTTAGCGATTTCGCGTTGCGGGTAACCTTCCTCGACACAGGCGATCATGCCGCCCCGGCGCTCGATTTCCTCGAAGTACTTCTCAGCCTCCGCTTCCATCTGGTCGGTCAGGGCCTCGACAAAGTACGATCCAGCCAGCGGATCGACTGTATTTGGAACGCCTGTTTCGTGCGCGATGATCTGTTGCGTGCGCAGAGCTATCTTGACCGCCTTTTCGGACGGCAGCGCCAGCGTTTCGTCCATCGAATTGGTGTGCAGCGACTGGGTGCCCCCCAGGACGCCGGACAGAGCCTGAAGCGCTACGCGGACGATATTATTCTCCGGTTGTTGTGCCGTCAGTGAGCAGCCTGCTGTCTGGGTATGAAAACGCAGCAGCCACGACTTGGGATCCTTGGCGCCATACTTGTAACGCATCCGTTTGGCATGAATCCGGCGCGCGGCGCGGTACTTTGCAACTTCTTCGAAGAAATCACTATGAGCGTTGAAGAAATGCGACAACCGGGGCGCGAAGTCATCGACATTCTGGCCCGCTTCGATCGCAGATTCGATATACTGAAAACCATCCGCCAGCGTGAAAGCCAACTCCTGCACCGCTGTGGCGCCAGCTTCGCGAATATGGTAACCCGAAATCGAAATCGTATTCCACTGGGGCACATTCTTCGTGCAGTAATCCATCATGTCAGTGATAAGCCGAATCGATGGGCGTGGGGGATAGATGAATTCCTTTTGGGCGATATACTCTTTGAGGATATCATTCTGAAGCGTACCGCGCACCTTGTCAAACGGGACATTCTGTTTCTCGGCCACACAAAGATACATCGCCAGCAATATCGAAGCGGGGGAGTTGATAGTCATCGAAGTAGAAACCTTGTCCAGCTCAATGCCATCGAAGATGATCTCCATATCGGCCAGCGTATCTACAGCGACGCCACACTTGCCGACCTCACCCATGGAACGGGTGTGATCAGAATCATACCCCATGAGCGTGGGCAGGTCGAACGCAGTCGATAGGCCGGTACCACCCGCCTTCAGCAGGTAGTGAAAACGCTCGTTGGTCTGTCTCGGCGTGCCCATGCCAGCGAACTGGCGCATGGTCCACATGCGGGTGCGATACATGGTATGATGCACCCCCCGCGTAAACGGAAATTCACCTGGCAGGCCGATATTGGTCCAGTAGTACTCGGGATCATTCTGACCGTCCACCGAAAGCGGGGTGTAGAGCTCGTCGATGTCTACGCCCGAGACTGTGAAGAAGCGGGGTTTTGACCTGCGATGACGTGTTTTTGCGGCCGTTTCATCCCACGTGGACAATCCTCCACGCAGTTTATCTATGAGTTCTTTTTGATACACTCTCGCCTTTCCAGCTAAGCTAAAAACAGTCCGTAACATAAGCAACACGGGAGTGAAAAGCAAGTTGCGGCAATGTTTTTTGGGCAGCGTCGCTGCACGCCTAAAACGATGTCAGTGAGTGACTTCATCGCACGCGCCGACGGGGAGATCGGGGCGGCGGCCAGGAGGGCGCGGCAAGCTTCGAGTGGTCGCCGGCGGATTGGTGTCAGCCCTCGGCAGCTTCACGCCGTGTCTGGTGGGCGAGGTTGTGCAAAACGATGGCTGCGGCGGAGGCAGCCAGGTGCAGTGCAAGAAATACTCGGTGGAAGTCCTTCATCGGCAAATAGGGGTAGGATGGGAAGATGAGTATCGAGATGATGATACACAACGCGATCAGTCCAGCTGCGCCTAGAATGAGCGACAACAGCGAAGAGCGTGCCTTCAGGTCAATCCAGGCATTCTGGAGGGCGTCAAATTCCAGCAGCGCCAACGGTATCAGGACGACGAACGGCGTGAAGAACAAGCGCGTCTCCCTGGCTAGCGCGGCACACAGAGTGAGAGCCACACACAATCCGCCAACAGTAAGAGACCCCAGGCTGAGCCTGTGGGCCAGTCGTTGGCTCTGTCCCGATCTGTTCTTCACAACCTTCCAGATGCCTATTCCAGCCAGAGCCCAGAGCCAGCCAAAACTCACGAATAGAGAGTGAAGTGACTGCCGTGTTTCGCCTATGTCTGCGAAATTGACCGCCAGAAGCGAGAAGCGCCCCGCGAGAATCTCCGGAAACAGGGCGTACCGATAAGCGGCGTATAGCCCGACCGGTACCAACGCCGCAAAAAGCCAGCTTCTCCATGAGCAGCCCGGCCTTCGGAACACATACATCAGGGGCACGGCGATGAGGACATTTTCTCGGCTCAGGGCGGCGAATGCCAGGCAGGCCGAAGCGAGCCAGATCCTCTCCTTGACCAGGAACACGGTCATCCAGACGAGCCCAATATAGGCCCAGAGATCGTCCCACGTGAAGTTGGGGATGAAGTGAACGCACAACAGAGGAAAGGAAAAGGCCAGCATCCATATCCCGTAGATACGATTCCGCGGTCCGAACCCCAACGTTCTGAGAAGATAGGCAAACGAAATCAAGAGGATGAACACCAGGACATATTGACCAACCGCGAAGGCTCGCCACCCCGGAAGCCCCAGCGACGCGACGAGAAACTGGCTGGTCAGGTTTGTTAAGGGGCGCAGCGAGAAGGGAGCTTCCTGAACGTGCATTTCCAGCGTGCGGTCCCAAGTAGCCTCATCCTGCGTTATCATCGTATTCAGATTGAGGTTCAAGGTCAGTATGATTAGCGTTAACAGGAGGGCGTGGAGGGCAACTCTCATACGCGTTGGACCGTGTCCAATGGAGTCTCAGCGTCGACGAGCATATGTATCATACAGCTCTTCGCTGATCCGGTAAGGATTCGTCTTCCCATTCAGGATGTCCTCGACTGTCTGATCGAAGTCGATCGATTCCGACAATCGCTCCAGAAACTCCCGCTGAAACCGATTTGTCAGAATGGCCAGGATCATTTCCCGGATACGGGCCTGGCGCCTGGCGTCGAAGTCGCCGGAGCTCCGCTGGTGTTCTACGAAGGCCTCGATTTGTGCGACCAGTTTGCTGATGCCGACCTTGTTGACCGCCTCCGTTGGCAGAACCGGGGCCTGCCAATTCCCTTTCTCTGACTTGCGCAGTCGGAAAGCGTGACGCAACTCGGCGACCACGGTTTCAGCCCCAGGACGATCAGCTTTGTTGACCACCATTAGGTCAGCGATTTCCATCAGGCCAGCCTTCATCGTCTGGACCGCATCGCCCGACTCTGGTACGACCGCCACCACGATAACATCGCAGGCGTTGATAATATCCAACTCAATCTGACCCACGCCAACCGTTTCGATCAGCGTGATGTCGAATCCGAATGCATCCAGCACCACCGAGACATTGTTGGTGGCCCAGGACAGACCACCGGTCGCCCCTCGAGTGGCCATGGAACGAAAATAGACCTGGCCGCCGGTGGGGAATTCGTTCATGCGAACCCGATCGCCGAGAAGAGCTCCGCCCGTGAACGGGGACGTAGGATCGACCGCGATGATCCCTACCCGTTTGCCAGCATCCAAAAACTCGTGGGCGAGGCAGTTGACAAGAGTTGACTTGCCTGCTCCGGGCGGCCCGGTGATGCCGATTCGCAGAGCCTTACCAACGTCCTTGTACAATTGGCCGAGAAGATCGCGATAGCCATCACGACGATCCTCGACAAGCGAAATCGCCCGTGACAGGGCTCGAATATCGCCTTGGTTGAATCTCTGAAGTAGAGTCACCATCTACCGCTCATCCGCTGACGGGACTGTCCCGTGTGCTTCCTACCTATTGGCCGGTATGCAACTGGCCGTCAGGCGCAGGTCCTTCAGCCGGATCTGCTTGCGCGTGATATCATTGTAAGTGTTATACTCAACCACGTAAACTATGTCGATCAGACAACCTTCAGAGGCAATCATCCGCGTCCAGTCACCAAAACCAAAACCAATGACATCAAATACGGCATCACCCTTGCGTACCCGCATCTTGAGGTGGTTCTTGCCAACCGTGTACGGCTGACCGACGATTTCACAGTTGCGTGTGATAAAGACCGGTCGCATGTTCTGCGGACCGAATGGCGCAAACGCCTCGATCGCATCCATGAAAGCATCATCGATGTCGCTCAGTTCCAGCTCAAGATCGACATTGAGTTTGGCCGTAATATCTTCGCTTGTCAGATCCTGATAGGAGACGGCCTTGAATCTCTCTCGAAATGCCGGAATGTCCTCGGCCTTGATCGAAAGTCCGGCCGCATATTTATGACCGCCGTACTTGATGAGAAGATCTTCACATTGCTTCAGGGCATCACACAGGTGAAAGCCCGGGATCGATCGAGCCGAGCCCTTGCCTTCGCCGTCCTTTATGGAAATCATGATCGTCGGCAGGTGGTATCTTTCCACCAGGCGGCTGGCTACGATTCCGATCACGCCTTGATGCCAGCCCTCGCCCGCGAGAACGATAGCCCGATCAGTGCCGATATCCACAACTTCTTCCATCTGTACCAGAGCCTCACGAAGAGTCTGGGTGTCGATTTCTTTGCGGCGACGGTTTTCGGAGTCAAGCTTCCGCGCGATGGTCGATGCGGCACGCTCGTCACGTGTCGACAACAGCCGGACCGCTTCGCCAGCGTCACCGAGGCGTCCCAAGGCGTTGATCCGGGGAGCAAGGATGAACACAACCTGTCCGGTTGATATGTCCTTGCCCATCAGTCCGGCGACAAAAGTTAGAGACTTGAGCCCGGGTTTGGTGGTGCGCGCTATTTGTCTGATCCCAAAACGCGTGAAGACACGATTCTCACCGATCAAGGGCACGATGTCGGCCGCAGTACCCAGGGCGACCAGATCGAGATGTTCTTCCAGCTCGTGTTCGTCCTGGTTCAATGAGCGATAGAGAGCTTGGGCCACCTTGAAGGCCACACCAACCCCGGATAGCTCATCGGGGTAGATGCACCCCTCCTGCTTGGGATCGACGATGGCGACGGCCTTGGGAAGACTGGCCCCCTGTTCATGGTGGTCAGTCACAATGACATCAATACCCAGGCTGCGGGCGTACTCGATTTCAGCTATGGCCGTGACCCCGGTATCGACGGTGATTATCAGTGAGACACCCTTTTCTTTGGCCTCGTTGATCCCCTTCTCGGAGAGTCCGTATCCCTCCACCAGACGATTGGGTAGATAGTACGATACCTGCCCGCCCAACTTGTTCATGACCATGTAAAGCAGCGAGGTGGCTGTGATACCATCGACATCATAGTCACCATAGATGACCATCTTCTCATTTTCGAAGAAGGCCACGGTGATACGCTCGATCGCCGCCTTCATGCCGACCATATCAAAGGGATCCCGCAAATCCGTTAGCTGGGGATCCAGAAACCGCGAGATATCCTCGGCATTAGTGAAACCACGATTGCAGAGAATCTTCACCGCCGGAATCGATAATTCCGTGGCCGCGGCCAGATCACTCACGAGGACCTGATCCGGTTGCTCAGGTACCACCCACTTGGCGGATGCCGCCCGGTTGGTCCAGCTCATGTAAGCCTCCGAGTCTTCAGAGGCTTGTTCGGTAGGAAATAAGCCGAGTTCTGTAAACCGCCGTAGCGGCCCAACAGTCATTTGTCTTGGCGCTCGGTTACCCGAACGCTCCAGCGGCCTACCCGGGAATGATAGCGGGGCGAATCAACCCCTCTTCCCCTATTTGGCCTTGCTCCAGGCGGGGTTTACCCGTCACTCCCATCTCTGAGAGCGACCGTGGTCTCTTACACCACGTTTTCACCCTTACCCGCCATAGGCGGGCGGTATAGTTTCTGTGGCACTTTCCGTCGGATTACTCCGCCCCGGTGTTACCGGGCGCCATAATTCTGTGGAGCTCGGACTTTCCTCACTCTAAATATGCATCTAAAGCGCGACTGTTTCTCCTACACAAACAAGCCATCGTTTTATACCAAAAACACAACTACAATCTGTTTAAACCATCCGCCGATAATTGGGCGCTTCTTTAGTGATCGGAATCGAGTGCGGATGAGACTCAGTCATTCCGGCGGAAGTAATCCGCGTCATCACTGCCTTCTCGGCCAATTCATCAAGGTTGCGAGCGCCGCACAGACCCATGCCGGCCCGCAGGCCACCCATGAGTTGGTGGATCGAATCGGCCAGCGGTCCCTTGTATGGTGTCCGTCCCTCAACACCCTCGGGTACCAGTTTGGAGGCTTCATCCTCCTCTTCCTGGAAGTAGCGATCCTTGCTACCCTTCTGCATGGCACCCAAAGAGCCCATGCCACGGTATGTCTTGTATGACCGACCCTCAAAAAGAACTGTCTCGCCAGGCGATTCTTCGACTCCGGCGAACAATGACCCGATCATAACCGCCTCCGCGCCACAGGCCAGGGCCTTGACGATATCACCGGAGTAACGAATGCCTCCATCAGCGATGAGGGAGGTCCCGGTCTCCTTCGCGACCGCGACAGAATCTTGTATTGCCGTGACCTGAGGAACGCCTGCTCCCGTAACTATCCGGGTCGTGCAAATGGAGCCCGGGCCGATACCAATTTTGACGCAATCCGCGCCAGCTTTTATTAAAGCCCGAGTGCCCTCGCCAGTGGCGACATTTCCAGCCATAACTGGTACTGTCGGATAGGCATCCTTTATCATTTTGACGGCATCCAGGATTCCCTGGCTGTGCCCGTGTGAGCTATCGATACACAGCATATCAACGCCGGCCTTGACCAGAGCCTGAGCTCGGGGCAGTAGTTCATGACCCGCGCCTATGGCAGCTGCCACTCGCAGCCGACCCTGCTTGTCCTTGCTGGCCGCCGGGTACTGAATGCTTTTTTTGATATCTTTTACAGTTATCATACCGACCAGGTTGCCCTCGTCATCGGTAATGAGAAGCTTCTCGATGCGGTGCTTGTGCAAGAGATCTTTGGCCGTGTCAAGGTCAGTCCCTTCTGGCACAGTGACCAGGTTTTCGTGAGTCATGACATCGGATATTGGCCGGGCGGGGTCGCGATGGAAACGCAGATCACGATTGGTGAGAATGCCCACCAAGCGACCATCCTTAGTAATCGGAATACCGGAAATCGAAAAACGATGCATAACTTCGAGAGCATCGCCAACCGTGCTTTCGGGGGGGAGGGTGATCGGATCGACAATCCAGCCGTACTCGGATCGTTTGACCTTATCTACTTCGGCCGCTTGCTGGTCGATCGGAAAATTCTTATGGATAACGCCCATACCGCCCTGCCGAGCGAGACTTATCGCCAGGCGCGATTCGGTGACCGTATCCATGGCCGCTGAAACGACCGGGATATTGAGTTCAAACCCAGGCGCAATTCGAGTTGCGATGTCCACCTGCCTTGGCAACACGTCGGAATATGCCGGCACCAGCAGCACGTCATCAAAAGTCAAAGCTTCCTGGTCAAGGATCTTCGCCATACGCGTCTATATCCTAATCCTTACGGGGTCATCCGGTCTCGAATTCATATACTCAGTCAGAGAGATCCTTATCCCAAAACAGGAGGGAGCCGCAGCTTTCGCAGGTGTGGATCTTGCCACCCCGTCGGATCAGCTGGACCATCTGAGGCGTAAGAGCTTTGTGGCAGGAGCCGCAGGCGCGCTTCTTCACCACCACAACCGCCGTGCCGCCTTTGCCTCGCCGTACACGCTCATAAATCGTGAGCGTCGGGCGCGGGATCTCGGCACTGACCTGGACCCGTTCTTCCTGCTTCCCAGCAACCTTGTCACCGATGGAATCGATCTTCTCTTGTAAAACCTTCAACTGACGGGAATTGTTCGCCTCGATCTCCTCGACCTTCTTTCCCACGTCAGCAATACCCGCTTCGAGTTTGGAGACAACGTCGATAGTCTCGATCAACTCGGACTCGCGAGCCGATATTACCTCTTTGACCGCGTCGATCTCCGACACCAGGGCATCATACTCTTTGTTGGTCTTGATCGACATCATCTTCTGCTGGAAATGTTGGAGCTCTGACTCCTTGGTGGCCAACTCCAGCTCCAGGGCCTTCTGGCGGACCTTGTTTTCCTCAAGGCCCTGGCTATTCCCCTGGAGTTTCTCCTGAACTTCCTTGATCTCCTGACTCAGGTTCTGCATCATATCTGGTAGATACTCTTTTGATCGCTCTAACTCACCAAGATCGTAATCAATAACCTGTAGCCTCAACAGCATCTCGAGATCGTTGGACATCCGCACCTCCTGAACAATACTATTACTCATGGTTCCTCCCCAGACCAAAAACGCACCCCTTCGAGTTCACGAAGGGATGCGCGATTGTTGTCTTTGTTCTGCCCTCACTCATGAGAGCCCATTTGGGCAGACTCTTGAGTGGCAGCGTCATGAATTTCTGGTGTCGAAACCTAATCATCTTTCTCACTGGGCAATACTGGATTCGAACCAGTGACCTCTCGGATGTGAACCGAACGCTCTAACCAACTGAGCTAATTGCCCGCAGTCAGCAAAGTTGTCAATTTTCTGGGCCCTGCAGGACTCGAACCTGCGACCCGCTGATTATGAGTCAGCTGCTCTAACCAACTGAGCTAAGGGCCCGCTGGACCAAGACGCTCATAATAGCAGTCCAACTATCCAGCGTCAAGAGCAATTTCTGCTCATTTATAGTGGAAACAGCGGTATTTGGCCGAGGTTCCGGGACCGGGCTGGAAGTCACTCAAGGTTAGAGATATGTCAAGCAATCGGCAGAAGTCCTGCGACACATGTCGCCCCCACGGAAGTGGGAGCCGAGTTTGGCTGGGACGAGTATGATCGTTGATTCAAGGGCTGGGTTCATCCGGCATAGGTTTTCTGATTCTGGACCCACCTGAAAGAGCAAAACAGATCGTCATGCTGGGGCAGACGAGGGCGTCTGCCCCCCACGGAAATCGAGGCAGACCGTCTAATCCTTGGAGAAACCCGGGGCAAGCCCCGGGCCACCCAGCCCAATTGCGATGCCTCAGCCCTTGAGGGCCTCCGCAAACACTATCAAACGGTCGATGACCGGCGTAACTTGGGC
>CAZHDS010000024.1:21552-26936 GCA_964531495.1 uncultured Ignavibacteriales bacterium | reverse complement strand
TCGACGAGAGGCTTCAGGTCGCTGGCTTGGGATCGAAAAATCAGCTCACCACCGCGGTAAACCATCAGCGAATCGGTCCCGGCGAGAAACTCTTGGAGAGTCGGCAGCGCTTTGGTTTCGGGCTCATTCATACCTGCCTTAGCAACGTCTTCAGCGGCCAGATTGTCAAGGACGAAATGCTTGGGCCAACGCAAGAGAGCGTCTCGTATGGGTACTATGTAGTATATATACTACATAGTACCGACGCTCATCTTTACTCTTGTAGCACCTATCTCTTTTTACGACAATACTATAAAGATTTAGGATCGTAAGCCGACTATAGTATATATACTCTAGTCGTTCGGAGATAAGAAGAGGTCACAGAGTACGAATACAGAAGCACGAAAATCAACGTAACCGGTGAAAGGACAATAAGTTGGATTGTTGGGATGCATCGCTACCGATGGGATGTTTGTTCCACACATAAGTTACATTTTGCTATTGACGTTAATCTATGAGGTATATATACTATAGTCATGGACAATTTGGTAAGACTGGAGATTGCAAAAGCGGATATCTTCTCAGCCTTTGATCAACTGGATTCAAAGGCTTTTCGCCGGTCTGACATCGAGGAGCTCTTCCATCAGCAGCGAGATTTTTGGAGACTGACAACTCGGGCATCCGCAAAGCAACTCATAGACTTCCTGATCGAGACGGGACGCCTAGTGGAGCACAGGTTCAAGTTTCCGAGCCGCGCAGAGGTCAGGTACAGTTGGGCAGACGCCAGTGACATGGAGATAGTTCAGACACTTCGCCCGAATGGCTACTTCAGTCATTACACTGCCATGTACACCCACGGCCTGACTTTGCAGATTCCGAAGACAATCTACTTAAACGTGGAGCAGACGCCAAAGCGAAACCGTGAGAGAGAACTGGCCCAGGACAGGATTGACTTAGCATTTCGGCGACCGTGTAGGAGCTCGCGTACCGTAGCGCCATTCCGTGATCGCAGGGTCTGTTTGCTCTCCGGAATGCACACAGGTGCGCGCGGAACCGTGGAAGACCCGTCTGGTGTTGGGGAGAAGATTCGCACTACCGGAGTCGAGCGCACTTTGATTGACATTGCCGTTCGACCGGTATACGCGGGTGGAGTTCATCAGGTGCTGGAAGCATACCGGAGAGCCAGCGAGGTGGTGTCAGTAAATACGCTTGTAGCGATGTTGGGAGGTATCGACTATGCTTACCCGTACCATCAAGTTATTGGCTTCTATCTGGAGAACGCTGGCGCTTACAAGGACATCCAGATTGACCTAGTGGATCGAATTCCCAAGGTACATGACTTCTACTTAACGCACAACATGTCAGATCCAGAGTACTCAGAACGATGGCGGCTGTATTATCCCCGGGGAATGTAGGTCGCGGAAAAGGTCCATGACGTAGTCGAAGTAGAAATCGAAGTCCCTGAGATCGACGCCCAGCTTCACCGTGTCATAGAGCGAATTGAAGTCTGACCGGTGATACTCGCGTTGGCCGCCAATCTGCTGAATATACTCAAGTGGGACGCGCTTAGCGGTGAAGACAGAGTGAATCAGACTTGAGCTCTCTCTTGAGGACAGATCAATGCAAAGTTCAGAATGCAACATGTAGATATCGAAGAAATCTCGTGCCCTTGGTTTCCTGTTGAACGTGGGGACGACATTGCAATAGCCTGGTAGCTGTTGACAGATCGATCGCAGCTTTTCAATGACGATTAGCAGAGGTTGGTAAACAAAGACCGTGTAGCCGTCAATGTCCTTGGGCTCCTTATGGTCGCAGAATTCGTGCTTCGATATCTCGACGCAGAACTTGGTGCTACCTTTCTTGCCCAAATGTGGTATCGACTCACGTCGCATTGCTTCTTGGTCATCACCAAGGCGGTCGTAATCTCCCTGTCGCAAGACTTTGAACTCGATTTTGTACCCGCCCCAGAAGTCAGCAAGCTCTTCCTTTATAACCTTGGGTTTTTCTACGAACGTCAGGTCATGTACTCGAAATCCCTCCTTACTGAAGACAACCTCAAAGTTCTTTCTTAGGTTTCTTTCCACGAGTGGCAGCTCGCTCGAACTGAAATCACCGTCCATGGAGAAGTCAAGATCGAGCGACGCTCTTCCAGCCGCGTGGTGGAATAAGTCTATCGCATTTCCACCCTTCAGCACCAATTTCTCCATGAGCAGATCGTCCGATACGATGGCCTTAACGGCGATTTTCTTGATGCGTTCGACGATGTCAATATCCATAGCCATATGCTATACAACCAAGGTTGCCTAGTCCAGTGTTTTTGGTGATGTTAACCACAGCGGCGAGGCGGCTCCCGACATATCCGACTTGATATTCCTGGTGACATACATGTTTCAGGAAGGAGCGCCGCCAGAATGCCTGGAGTCGGCCGACGTAAACGGCGATGGGACCGGACCCGACATTGCGGATCTGATCCATCTCGTTAGCGTCATGTTCCAGGAGGGTGAACCGCTCGCTCCGTGTCCGTAGTCGGCCCCCCTCGTGCAGCCCGAAATCGAAATGGCACAAAAAAAGGACCGGCATGAAGCCGGTCCTTTGCGTTTGCTGCTACGTTAAGGGCGTAGCATAAGGCAACGATCTACCAGCGATCGCGACCACCACCGCCGCCGCCATCGCGACCACGGCCACCGCCGCCACCGCCACGATTGCCGCCGCCGCCGCCACCACCGCGATTGTCGGCGCGGGGCTTGGCTTCGTTGACGTTCAGAGCCCGGCCCTGAAGATCAGTGCCATTCAAGCCGGCGATTGCGGCCTGAGCTTCTTCTGAGCTCGGCATTTCGACAAACCCGAAACCACGGGACTTGCCGGTGTACTGATCAGAGATCAGTTTGACGGTCGACACTTCGCCGTGGGCGGCGAAAGCGTTGCGAAGATCGTCTTCCGAAGTATCGAAAGACAGGTTGCCTACGTAGATGTTCATATCTACCTTCCAATTTCGTTCATCCGGTAATCGGTTTGTACTTACAGCACTCACCGACACTTGTCAGATAAACTCGTTTCTGCGCAATATTGCGCTCAATAGCCGGATTGAGTTTTTTCGGGTAATCGACTTGATGAACGATACTTAGACAAAACTACACCAGCACAATAAGGGTTACACTATGAAGTTATCGACGCATTTCTCATTGTCAATAGGTTTGTAACGGATTTTTCCGGTTTTTTTCATAGTCCAATATTGCGCCCGAAGCCTGTCATTATTGCCGCACTGCAACTACTTGCGGGACACTGAGTTGCGCGACACGGAAGGAACCACCCCTGATGGCCACCAACCAGCCTGATGATCGATGTATGTCATCCGCTACATCGGATCCATGATCCGAAAGACCACGACTACAATAGAGAGGGCGTTCTCCAAGGATCAGGGCGGATGGTGGGCGGGACCACCCCCACGATCGCTGACGGTGACAATTTCCCTCATAAGAAACCCGGTGGCGCAACGAGGGCACCACCGGGTCAGAACAAGCGGGTATTTCATACCCATCGATGCCAGTCTATTTCAATAGCACCATCTTCCTGGTCTCAACATAAGCAGAGGTCTCCAGACGATAGAAATAGACGCCACTGGCGTGACGATCGGCATCCCAGGTGACAGTGTGCCGTCCGGCGGCGTAATAACCATCGGCGACGCGAGCTACCTGCTGCCCGGTGATGTTATAGATCGTTATGGAGGCGTCCGAAGCGGTCGGCAGACCAAACTCGATGGTCGTGGACGGGTTAAACGGGTTTGGATAGTTGCTCCCGAGCGAGAACTCAGTCGGAACAACAACCTGATTTCCCTTGCCGGCGCTGTACACAACTCCGCTCTCGCATGTCTGCGTCATGTTGTTCGCAGCGGCATCGTAGTTGTACGTAGCGTGCATGACGTCGGTCACCTCGAAGCACCATTCGCCGGACGGTTTCTTCATTGAAGTAGTGGAGAATGAGACTGTTCCATCCGCGCCGGTTGTACCATTAAGGCTGCCGGAAGTAGGTCCAGTGTAAGTCACGAAAACCGTTGCCCCAGACAATGCCTGATTTGCCTGATCATATATAGTCACGGCGCAGGTACCGTAATAGTTGGCGGCAGACTTGGCCCTTCCAACGACCATATTGTGAACGTGCGAAGCATTCACACCAGGCTCTGTAACTGTGATATAGCCGACTTTGGTTGCAACATCCGAACCATAGGCATTTGTTGCCGCAAGGCTCACGGTGTAGGATCCAGCAGCGGTGTACGTATGCGACGGGTTTTGGGTCGTGGCAGTGCCACCATCGCCGAAGGTCCAACTCCAGGAAGTGGGGTTGCCCGTAGAAACGTCGGCGAAGCTAACCGCCAGCGGATATTCGCCACCAGTTGGTGCGCCAGAGAATTCGGCCACCGGCGGACCAGGAGTTGACTCGAATTCAATGTACATCTCATCAATGTATACCGGGTCGAGGCTGACCAGCCCCCACGAGCGATTGCTGTCATGCACTCGCACGTACACGGTCCCGGAAGTGTTGGCCGGTAATGAGACCGAGTACACCTGTTCAGCAGCAGAAGCTACCGTGACCAGAGAGAGGAACGTGGCGCCGTCGGTGGAGTACTCGAAGATGAAATCATCACCATCAGAGTTAGACGGACGATAGGCCTCCAGGAAGAAGGTCACCGTGCTTCCTCCGCCGACATTGAAAGTCCAAGTGTGCTCCGCATTGCTCGTGACCTTGCGGGGATGACCCGTCGAGGCGGCCTCGGTGATAATCTCGTATGAATTGTCACTCACGGAGGTATTTGTATAGGATCCTGTCGCCGATCCGAGAGCGGTTGTCTCCGACTGAGCGTAGGCCTTGTCGGCCGCCGGAGGATCGGTCACAGTGACATAATCGACTTTCGTCACGCCGTCCGAGCCGCAGCCGTTGGTCGCAGTCAGCGAGACCTCGTAAGTACCAGCAGCGGTGTAGGTGTACGAAGGACTCTGAGCGGTGGATGTACCGCCGTCACCAAAGGTCCAGCTCCAGGAGGTTGGCGTATTGGTCGACAAGTCGGAGAAGTCAACCGTGAGATCGTAGTCACCGGACAGCGGCGAACCACTGAAGTCGGCCACAGGAGCATCGCAGGGAGGTGTGGTGACCGTGATGTAGCTGGTTCGTACCAAGTCATCAGTTCCGCAGGAATTCGTCACAGTCTGAGTGACCGTGAAAATGCCAGCCGTCGCGTAAGTGTACGAAGGACTGGCTGCGGTTGATGTGCCTCCGTCGCCGAAGGTCCAGCTATAGGACGTGGCGCCGGTCGATTGGTCGGTGAAACTAACATCCAGCGGATAATCACCGCTGGTTGGCGAACCGACGAAGCCAGCCGTCGGGGCGGTGCAGGTCACAGTGATGTAACC
>CAZHDS010000024.1:9861-21452 GCA_964531495.1 uncultured Ignavibacteriales bacterium | reverse complement strand
AGTCCGAGTGTACACGTCATCGCCACAGGAGTTCGTGGCGGTCAGTTCGACAGTGAACGTCCCGGCCGAGTTGTACGTATAGCTCGGGTTGGTCGCGGTCGAAGTCCCGCCATCGCCGAAAGTCCACGAATACGACGTGGCACCGGTAGAGCTGTTGGAGAAACTCACTAGGAGCGGCACTTCGCCCGAAGTAGGCGAACCGGAGAAGCCGGCCGTCGGGGCGGTGCAGGTCACAGTGATGTAACCAGTCCGAGTGTACACGTCATCGCCACAGGAGTTCGTGGCGGTCAGTTCGACAGTGTACGTCCCAGCCGAGTTGTACGTATAGCTCGGATTGGTCGCGGTAGAGGTCCCGCCGTCGCCGAACGTCCACGAATAGGACGTGGCGCCGGTTGAGCTATTGGAGAAGCTCACTAGGAGCGGCACTTCGCCCGAAGTAGGTGAACCGGAGAAGCCAGCAACGGGAGGATCGCACGGGTCGACCGTGATGTAGCCGCTCTTGGTTTCGCCGTCACTGCCACCGGGGCCGGTAACAGTCAAGCTGACATTGTAGGTGCCGGCAGAGTTGTAGGTATGCGTCGGATTCTGAGAAGTCGCGGTACCACCGTCGCCGAAGGTCCAACTCCAGTTGGTGATACTTCCGGTTGAGAGATCCGAGAAGCTAACATTGAGCGGCACCGTGCCGGAGGTGGGCGAGCCGGAGAAGTCAGCCACCGGGGCTGGTGGCGGGCCGGTGTTGACGGCGTTGTAGAGGTTGACTCGGCCAGCGCCCATCTTGCCCTTATAGGTCGTGCTGAGCTCGGCCTCAATATCGTCAGCGCTGGCGTAGAGCTGAGTCTTCACTTGCGACGCACTCCAGGTCGGATTCTGCGACCAGATCATGGCACCAACCGCGGCGGCCATGGGGGTAGCCATCGAAGTACCGTCCATGGAAGCCCAATAGTCAGTATTGGGGTCGGTATGGTCATGCAGGGTCGAGTAGATACCTACGCCCGGAGCGGAAATGTCAACCCATGTGCCATAGGTCGTGAAGCTGGCGGCGGCGTCATTCTGGTCGGTAGCAGCAACACTGATGATGTCGCTGCGGCCATTAAGATAGTCAGCTGTCTGGGAGCCATCATTGCCTGCCGCCACAAAAATCAGGCCGCCAGCATTGAGGAAGTAGTCGACAGCCGCGCCGATTCCACCGGTATTGGAGGAACCCCAGGAACATGACGCGATGGAAGCGCCGTTGTCGGCAGCATAATAAAACGCTTCCGCGGCCGCATCCATATAGACAACGCCATATTCCTGGCCACCGTAGTTGTACGAGAAACCCATGCGGCATGCCATGACCTTCACGCCGTTACCGTATTCCTGCTCCGAGCCATTGCCCCAGCCACCGGCAACGCCAGCCATACCATAGCTGTTGTTGGTGATCATGCCGACAATACCGGCCGTGTGCGTACCGTGTCCGTTGAAGTCGCGCGGATCATTGTCCTGAGTATTGCAGTCTTCACCTGACCAGCAGTTGGTTGTGCTCGAGATGAAGTCGTAGCCAATCCAGTCGTCGGTATAGCCATTGCCATCGTCGTCGACGCCTGAGGATCCGTTCAGTTCGGCGTTGTTGATCCACATATTGCCGCGGGAGGCGCCGACATTGGTCGGGGAGGCATTGGCGCCGCCGAGATCGCGATGGTAATAGCGCGTGCCCGAGTCCAAGATGGCCAGAGTCACTGACGACGCCCCGGTCTGGATGTTCCAGGCCTCGGGCGAGTCAATATCGTCATCGTTGGTTTGATTGTGATACCACTGATAGGGATCGAAATAGCTGTCATTCGGCGTGGCGTGCATCAAATGCATACCAACCTTCTCGACGCGTTCAACCATCGGGTGCTTGCTATAGGCTTCGACAGCCTCATCAAGCGTACCCTTATCAATCTGAATTTTGTAGTACCTGGCCATCTCCGCCGTCTTCGAGAAAGCGCCGGCCTGAGCACCAGCAAATTGCTTCTTCATGCTCGAGACATTGAAACGATCGGAGATTTGGTCGAAAGTTGATTCGCCGACATGGGGTACGGCGTTGGCGGACATTTGCGGGTTTAGAGAACCTGCATCGGAACGCATGACCACGATGAGCCTGTCTGGAACATAGCCGAGGAATGAGGGGGCTCCCGTGGGACGGTTGACTTGCTTGATCCCATCAGCCGACACGGCGGCAGCGATCAGCAGAAATGTGATCAGGAATAAAGTCGCAGTGCGTTTCATACATCCTCCGGTGAGAAGATAATTTTGTGTTGGGTTTCCCAATGAACCTCGTTGGCAACCAGAAATTTCACGAGCAGGCGCGAAACCGGTCGCGGAAAGTGACTCCTTTCTGCCCGAAAATGGCGGTTTTTGGGTCGGCCAGAACGGATCGCGGGATAGGCGGTGAAATGCAGATCCTCAAAGGCCTGTAGATTACAGATGGTTCGCAAATACTCAGCTAAGTGATAGCATGGCGAAGTCGCCCTCTTCCACCCAAACTACAGTGCGATCGGGCGATCGTCAACAAGAAATATGCATCGCCGTCCGGTATCGTGGATAAAGACGGTCTTATAGGGGATGCATGGTTCGAACCCCCGTTGTGAAGGTGACCGCAAGGACCAAAAAGCCGTTGCCGTCGGGTATAATGTACTCTATCTTTCTCATCACACGGTCGTGACCGCAAGGGTACAGGCGCGTGTCGGCACAATCGGGTCGGGCCTGGGATGAGGCTACTCGGACGTGTGGTTCTGATAATGGTATGGAAGAAAGTGAGATCTGCAGCGGTCTAGGCAGGTCCATCATCGTCAAGGAGGCATGGTCATGGCTGACAAGGGAAGTAAGGATAAGGGCAAGAAGGAAAATAAGAAGAAAGCTCAGAAGAGCCCCAAGGAGAAGAAGCAGGCGAAGAGAGAGAAGAAAAAGGGCGAGTAGCCTCTCTTAAACTGCTGGCAAGGGAGGATCGGTCCGACCTGGCTCACGGCAGCCAGGCAGGCCAGGGGGGGGAGTGCTGATCTGCCAGCTGACTAAACAACTCGTTCCGTCTACCGATATGCTGGAGTAGCCGGAGGAACTTAAGTGCTCAACAATGAAGCGGCCCACAGGCGCGCCGCAAGATTCGTCCCGATTTCACTAGAGTCATTGCGAGTCGATACTGATCTCAGCTTTGACCTGTTCATAAAGGTCGATGGAGAGTTTGTTCTGTATCGAGCCTCCAACATGCTGTTCTCCGAGAAGACGCGGCGGTTGTTGGCGGAACATCAGGTGACAGAACTCTACGTATCATCAGACGGAAGTCACGGCTACCAACAGTACATAGAAAATCATCTCAGCGAGATCATCAACGACGAGTCCGTTCCTGAAGTCGTCCGCACGAACATCCTCTACGATACAGCCAAAATGTTGGTGTTGGACGTCCTGAGCAGGCCGACCAACGTCGAGAACGTTAGACGGAGCATGGCGTTGGTAGAGACGACGGTCATGCACAGCCTGATGCACAAAAACGCTCTCCACAATCTGATTCGGGTCATGGCGTTTGACTATACAACCTATACTCACAGTGTGAACGTTTGCACCTTCTCAATCGCTCTCGCTCAGGCTAGCGGCATCGACGATGCCCTGGAGCTCAAGCGGCTCGGCGTCGGTGCCCTTTTGCACGACATTGGTAAGACCAGAATTCCAGAAACAGTTCTCAACAAGCAGGGTCCATTGACATCGGAAGAGTGGCGACTGGTACGCAATCATCCCCAGTGGGGGTTTGAGATTGCCCTCGAATCCGATGTCATACCGCATGAATCATACCACCCTATTCTGCAGCACCATGAACGGGAGTGCGGCTCAGGGTACCCCCACGGCATCATGGCGGATGAGATCCACCCGTTCTCAAAAATCGTAGCAATTGCCGATGTCTTTGATGCCATGACCACGAAGCGGGCCTACCGCAAAGCCGTGGACTCATTTCCGGCGTTGACCGAAATGTTCTCTGCCCAGGGGGATTTCGATAAGAGACTGCTCAAATGTTTCACGCAGATGATGGGCCAGCCGGAGGGTACTAGTTGAACCGCACGTCCGGAGAGAGGCGAGTATTCTCGCAGGGCGGACTGAAGACGCGGTAGCGCCGCCTATCAGAATGATCTAGAAAGAATTAGCAGCCGGCGCCATTCTGCCCGATTCGTCGAGCCTTCGGCAGCCCTCCATCAGGATGGCTTCATTTGGAGTATGATTGTTGGGCTCGGGGAGATCTTCGAAGGTGACTTGTTCTATCTGCCAGGTGCCGTCCCGCCATGACATGGCTTCGCTAACTGCGTCCTGACCTTCAATCTTGCCCATTTTTGCATACGTCAACCGTCCGTGATCCAGGCACATGACCAGTGGCAGTGTGTCTGCGGACTTGGAGTCAATTGTTATGCGCACAGTCCGGCGGCTGGGACCAAGAGCCTGAAGTAAATCAACCAAGTCCATATCGGAGAGTCTACCTCCAGAAGTAGAGCCCTTTTCGGAACTCGCGAGAGCCTCATTTATCGAGAGGTCCTTTCGAGCACTGGCCTTCTTGATCTTGGTGATCAGCATGTCCATTGAACCATCAATGTCAACTATGTCCTCAATGCCCATATCCAGCAACGACACCAAGCGATTGACTACGTTGCTTCGAACCATTAGAAATGCCGGCACCTCTCCCAGCGGGATGCCGCTACTGATGATTATCTGAAGGGTCTTGATGACCTGCAACGGCAAGGCGTTAAGACGCATGACAATTGCCGTGGGGGGGCGACGCCGGCACATGCCAATGAGCGACTCGAGCGATTCTGGCTGAGCTACTTCAAATTCGGCGGCCTGCAGTTTGGTCCTCAGGGCGTAGACTCCGTGGGCTTTGTCACTGTATACCACTACGCGGCTGGGGCCTTCGCGAGCCTCCTGCTCCTCAACTTCTTGTTCCAGGATCTTCAGACAGGCTGTTACAACCCTGTCGGCAACAATGTGCCCGCTGAGTATCTGAAGACCTTGGCCGACTACTTGCAGATTGCTACGCGATAGCGGCTCAGCGCTTCCGTGGCTTTCGCTGAGCAAGTCGACAATGGTGATGATACTGGCGCCAATCCATTCCAGGGTCGGTCCGTCTGTCCCTTCCTCTTGCGGGCGACGGTATAGCGAGCCGAGAATCCTCGCTGTCATCGGCAACATGCTTAGGCGTCCGAGTACTTTGCCCAGCCGATCAGTGGCCAATTTTGATCCGCCGTGCTCGTGACTTGGATGCCAGAGTCTTGCCAGGCCAAAAACTTCGGCGGCTCCCTGGACTGTATCCTTGTCTCCCGGCGACATGGAGAGGGCATCGCACAAAGCCTCAACGTATCTCCGGGAAGCCACCCGAATCTCGGGGGGTACGACCTTCTTGGAAGTGATGAACACCTTGGTATCTTTGGACTTACTCTGCAGACGCTCGACCAGGGAGGAGCTCAGTTCGGAACTGTCGAGTTTGTGAGCACACCGACTCCACCGCTCCCCATCTCCTAGCCAAAGATCTGCCACTATTTCAGCGTATTTGTCGAGCAGTTCACAGACGGATGTATCTTTTACGAAAAGCGCGTATAGGTCGGTATTGGCCACGATCTCAGGTGCCCCTGGCGCGAAGTCCGTGATGGCCAGCTGAAAACCGTTTTCGTCGAGCACTGCCGTGACGACCGGACAAGCTGTGTTTCTACTGACAGGGCATAGGTCGCCGTGGCTCGAAGATTCTTGTCGTTGCTTCTTGCCTGTCACTTCAGCTCCCAGAATGGGCATGCAAGTGACTGCACGGCCGTTCGTTGGCTGGCAGGCCTGGGTGACCTAGGAAGCCTACTTGGCGCACCTTGGGACTGCTTCAGATCGATCTGGGGGAGCCGCTGGTTCCGTTGAGCACTGGTCTCTATCATTAGCAACTCTCGGCAATGGAGTGGCTGGGGTCGTCTGGGCCGCAAATGCAGGCCCCCACTCGCCAGCGTTCCGCTCGGTTTTGCATCATACCTGTCCAAAGGGCAAACCTCCGTGCTGCTTCACGCCCGAATCGTCAGGGATCTCCTCAGAACGTGTATAACGGGCCGGAAGTGGCTCGATGCTGCAAGGTTGCCCGCTGTTGTATGTTTCGGTCGATTGACCGAAATATTCACCAAGCCGAGGGTCTTTCTATTGTCTGCAGCAAGATATCCTGGGTGAGCGGGCTTATGGGATCGAATATTGGGACAATCGGGCTAAATCAGCAGATGTAGATCATCATACCGCGAGGGATATGCCCGATTGTTTAGAGCTGGAACGCAGTATCTTCGAGGCCTGGCCGAGTCTTATCAGTCCTCGGTGCGTCCGATATAGCGATAGACCAAGGCGCCGAGCACAGCGCCGACCATAGGCGCTACCCAGAATAGCCACAACTGCGCCATCGCCCAATCGCCGACGAAAATCGCGACGCCTGTGCTTAAAACCAACTAGAACAGGTGCGTGGACAGATCACCACGAGCAGGTCGATACTCATCATGGAAAGCTACCGGTCTCGAATTGAGTACTCCGAGAATGTCGTTTGCCAAAGCCCCGACCACGGCGTAGATTCTATCTCAACGTATCCATGCATTCTACAGATGTGGCGCCAAACCGTCCGTTGGTGTGATCGTTGATGTCGAAGCAGACGGAACATGTCGGAGAGTGAGACCCAGAAGATGGACAACGAGTTCACGGTGATCCGTTCGGGCGCATTGACCTTGCGTCTGATTACCAGCGCCAATCTTGAGGAAATCCGCTTACTTCTGAAGAGTATGGCAGGGACCGAGGCGATGCAGGCAGAATTGGGGACGAGCTATCTACCTCGATTCGACGATGCCGACCGCCGTACCAAGTATGGCTTCGTCTCCAGTCTGGGTGATACCCCGGCCGGGATGTGTCTTCTGGGCATCAGTAGCTGGACGCATCTCAGAGGATACACCGGCGCTGACACTCTTCCTAACATGCGCGGCAAGGGCGTGGCGCCTGACACCAAACCGCACTTGTTCTATCTAGCCTTCGAAATATTGGGGCTGAACCGGGTTGAGACGGGATGTCTGGTATCCAACAAGTCCTCGCGGCGTTCTATCGAGAAGACAGCGGGATTCACGTACGAAGGTACTCTGAGGCAGTTCGGCCGCAATGAACGGGGAGAGTTTGAGGACGAGTACCGCTGGGCCCTTCTCAGAAGCGATTGGGAACGGCTATATGACAAGAGCCTGTTTGAGGTCGAGTGACGGAGGTTCCTTGAAACATGTAACCGTTGATTTCGGTAAGTAGATTCATGACAGGCACTCTGGGAATACGCACTTGGACCGCCGCCGATGTCTCGTTTGCTAAGAGAATGACTGACGTCGAGCAGTGGGGGAATTCCGAGAATGATTTTCGGCGACTCCTGAAGATCCAGCCCGATGGATGCTTCGTGGTCCTCATTGATGAGCAACGTGTAGGCATGATCTCGGCCGTAGCGTATGGATCGTTCGGTTTCCTTGGTTCCCTGATTGTCCTCGAGTCGTATCGCGGTCATGGCATCGGGGAGCGGCTCATGCGCCACGCGATCGACTTCCTGAGAAGCAAAGACGTGAGTACGATTGAACTGGATGGTGTATTGCCGGCGGTGCCGCTCTACCGTCGCCTCGGCTTCAAGGACAAGTATCACTCCCTGAGATTCCAGCGCCCGGCCAACTCGACGAAAGCTGAGTTTGCAAGCGACACTCCGAGTGGCGCATGCCGCGCTCTGGCCCTGGCCGATATCGTGCAGGTCATCCGATTCGACCGTGAGGCTCTCGGGTTTGATCGCTCGCGCGTGATTCAGATTGTTGCCCAGGAGTTTCCGAGCAGTTTCTACGGCGCCTTCGACGCGAACAATGCTCTAAATGCCTATCTTTGCGCCCGTCCAATCGCTGAAAGCTCTCGTCAGTTGGGGCCACTCTTGAGCAATGAGAGCTCGGTGGCGATTGATCTGTTGTCGCAGGCTGTCAAGGATCATCCATCGAGCGTGCTTTCGATTGGCCTGCCCGAATCGTCCGCCAAGATTGCTGATTGGTTGCCGATGCATGGGTTCATTCGGCACTCACCCAGCCTCAGAATGTATCTCGGCGACGAAATCAACAATGAAGCGAAGGTGGTCTGTATTCTCTCTCCCGAAAAGGGATAGATCCATTCTGCTGCCGAATCGGTCGGGTGGAATGCTGCGGCTCCCGCCCCAGACATTTGTAATCAGTATAAGCGCTGGTTTAACTTGCCAGCGGGCCATGCGTCAGGCACCAACGAAACGCCATGAAGTCAATTGCCAAAGCAACGACTATGGCTTAGATTCCAGTTCCATATTGTCCGTGAGAACAAGCGACACACTCTCTGATAGGACGAACCGCTGTGATTAGAGCTAGTAAGTCTGTCATTAATATCCTGTTGGGCGCGGCCAGCCTGGCGCTTCTGCTCGACGTAGCTGAGACTCAGGGAAGCAAAGCTGAAACAGGACTTGATTTCAATTTCACGTACAGAGTGACAATCGACAAAATCCCCGACGAAGCCCAGTCCGTCCAGATATGGTTACCGTTGCCGGCTGACAATGGATACCAGCAGGTTGTGAGCTACAAGGTAAGCTCTGCGTTGCCCTATGAGTTGAATGTTGAGCCCGAATATGGCAACCGCATCCTACGTTTTTCGTCGGCGGAACAGATTCCCGATGCTTTGGAAATCACGGTGGATATCAATATCATACGTTGCGATCAGAATGGCTGGATTCTGACTCCGACTGGGGTTCCAGGCGACGAGCCCGATCTGGAGAGATATCTGCAGCCGGATTCCTTGGTTCCCATCGACGGACCTGTCATGGCCGAGGCGAAGCGCATCGTCAATGATTCCATGACCCCCGCCGTAAAAGCGGAGGCGCTGTACTATCATCTGTTTGAGACAATGAAGTACGACAAGAGTGGTGTTGGTTGGGGGAGAGGTGATGCTCTCTATGCCTGTGATATTCGAAAAGGAAATTGCACCGACATTCATTCACTCTTTATCGGCATGGCTCGGTCTCAGAATATCCCGGCGCGGTTCGTAATTGGTTTCCCCCTGCCACCAGGCGATGGTACAGTGCCGATCTCTGGCTATCATTGCTGGGCCGAGTTCTATCTTCACGACCAAGGCTGGGTGCCGGTGGATATTTCAGAAGCTATCAAACACCCGGAGCGGAAGGACTACTTCTTTGGGGATCTTGACCGGCGTCGTGTGGCCTTCAGTACCGGGAGAGATATTGAGTTGCGCTCTGGCGACTCGTCGCACGAGGTGAATTACCTCGTGTATCCATATATACTGGTAGACGGCCAGCCATTCGACAAATTCAGTAACAGCTTTTCCTACACCGTTGATGACTTGGAGGACTGATCGCTGGTTTCACCGGTCTTTCGTCAGTGACGGTAGTACTGCCTTCATCGTTGGGGGCTAAGGACACTGCAAATCCGGGCCATCCTGGAACATGAAAGTCACGAGATGGATCAGGTCCGCGATGTCAGGCTCAGGCGTACCCACGCCGTCAACGTTGCACGCGTCCAAAGTGGGCGGGGCCGGGCCATCCTGGAACATGTAGCTTACCAGACAAATCAGATCGGCGATATTCGGCTCGTCAGCAGACCCGTCAATATCGCCACACACGAAACATCCATACTGGGCCATGCCGATCAGAGTGCTGCACGCGTTGTTTCCCGGTAGTAATGGTGAGCCCGCGTACACATCGAACGTGGCCAGACTCGTGTCACAGAATAGCGGGTCCTCGGATATGTTGCCGTTGATGCCAATTAGGTCGTCAATCCGGGTATCTTTTGGCCCGCTGAAGAACAAGTTGTTGCACGTGAAGGCATCGTTTTCGCAACCTGATCCATAGCCCCAGACCGGCAACACGCCATCATAGAATAAGTTGTTGGATATGTTTGCGCCGTACCATGTGCTCAAGCAATCACAGCCCTCTGCATAGCCGTAGCAGACGAAGCCATAAAAGTTGTCGATGAAGAGATTTCCGATGACATCATTGTCATATGACTGCGCGTGGATTGCGTAGTAATTGTCAAGAAAGACCGAGTTCGTTACGGTAAGGTATGTCTCGTACTCCGTGGTCTGGATTGCGGTGCTGTTGCCCTCGAACCAGCACGAATCGAATGTGAAGGTCCCGAACCACCAATCCTCGGTCAGGCCGAAGGAATTGTCGCGGAAGACACAATTTCGAGCCGTGGCACTCCCATGAGCTTCGGCATGTATAACCGTCCCGCCTCCCTCGAACGTAAGATTTCGGAATTCTGCGAACCCGAAATACGGAATTCTCATGAAGTTGTTCCCGTCGAGCTGAATGACCGTTTCATCTGCAGCTCCACCGCCCATGATTAGTATCGGGTTGTCGCAAATCAATTCTCCAAAGCCGGGGCCGGCGTAGACGTCTGGTGCCAGTAGCACCGTATCACCGGCCTGGGCTGTTTCGAGTGCCGATGCAAGTTCCGGTTGTTCAGAGGGCACGTGGATTGTTGTGGCGTACGCAACCTGAGCGACAAAGAGTAGCACGGTCGCGATGGTCAGCGATTTCCCTGAATTCATGACGAGCTCCCAAACCACTGTGTTGTGTGCTTCCACCCGCGGGGGCGGCCGGTTTTGTTGCACATTCAAATATAGCGCACCAAGTCCTTGTTGTCACGCTAATTACTTGTTCCCGCAGCAATTGCGACTTCCGGGCCCTGAGCAGGATGAAGTTGCGCCCACGGAAGAAGGGTAGTTTAAACGGACTCCCGCCCCTCCCGGGCGCGACAGGGTCAATTCTCAGGATTGTGGCTCGATTTGGCGCCGGTAGCTTTTTCTATATTCGATGTATTTTTTCGATGTCTCATCCCTCTATTAGGTTGTACGCGCTGATTCGACACGTCTGGCACCGTGGCTGAGCGGCCGTACATTGGAAAGACGGAGCCGTCGCTCACCAGAGTCACTGCTCCTGAGAGTCAACCGGTTGCTAACAGGCGTTAGGGCCCACGGTAGCAGCCTTACAGTGTTGACTCGCAACAAGATATAGTAATTGGACCCTGTTCCGAAATAGACAGCGTTGCGAGGCTGGTAGACGGCGGTCTACTCCCTGAATAACGTGACTTGGCAGTCGGAGAACGGAGCCCTGGCCAGGGGCTCCCGTTCTTGTGTTGTTGGACGATATGGTGAAAGCGGGTATTGCACGTGATTCTCACCAAGCTCCAAATCGGCCCCAAAATACCTCGACAACGAATCTCTGGTACCCAAAATCGGAATTTAGTGTATCTTGTAAGGAATATATGCCGAGACGGTGCTGACGCGGCTGGAAGCCCCCCATAAGCTCAGGAAGGGCACCCGTTTGGTAAGGCTGTAGGAATGAATAATCAGTCTTGTACGACGAAAGGCCGATCGGTGGAATGCGAGCAAGTTGTTCATGGCGTCTCTGTTAGGTTGGATTCAGCATCTATGCAAAGAGGCATTCGCACCGAATTGAGAGAGATAATCGACAAATGCCAAGATGGCGATCAAATGGCCTGGCACTCTTTGATCGACGTCGTGGCACCTGTGATCCTTTCAATCTGCCGCCG
>CAZHDS010000024.1:0-9761 GCA_964531495.1 uncultured Ignavibacteriales bacterium | reverse complement strand
GAGGAAACCGAGACCAGTTATCAGGAGTTAGCCAACAGGTTGAATATGCCCGTTTCATCGATAGGTCCGACCCGAGCCCGCACCCTTCAGAAATTGCGTAACATCCTGAAGAGCCAGTCTAAGGCCGGAGGCCGAGCAAGTAGATCGTCCAAAAGGGGAAACAAAGAAACATGAGCGATGACATGTACCATGAAGTGCTGGAATATCTCGCCGGGAGGATGGCTCCGCAACAGGAGCGAAAGTTCGAGCAGCGAGTGAAGACTGATCCCGAGTTGTCTGAGCTTCTGGAGGACATGAAGGACATCTCTGCTCAGGTTGACAACGGGCTGTGGCGGAGCCTGCGCGATCCGGTTCACAATCTGGTCTCGAAGATGGTCGAGCAGGCCAGGAAAGTCGTAAGTGATGGCCCTCCCTACGTTGGCCTGGTTACTTTCGATTCGCGCCTCCTGCCGTTGCCGGAAGGCGTCCGTCCTGCCAGTGTTGGCATCTGTCGCATGAAATATGATCTGGGACCCTATCGGGTTGAACTGTCCTGTCATCCACTCTCAGCGAGCACCTATGAAGTGATGGGACAGGTTGATGGCTGGCAGCATGAGCTGCCGCCATCATTGACATTGAAGAGTGGTTCCTCGAGCTACTCAACTACCGCCAACCAGTTTGCCATATACCGTTTTGACCGGGTTCCGGCTCAGTCCTATTGTCTCCAGCTGGCCGAAGGTTCTTCTATAGTAGGTGAGTTAACTTTCGAACTATGATTGCGTTGAGCCACATATCCGGTCTGAAGACCACAGACGACCTGAGCCGCTTGGTCAAGGATCAGTACGACTCTGATTTTGAGGCCCTTGCGACCGAGTTGAGTCGTTCGCTGAATGCTCTGCTCGGTAGCGACTTGCAGGAGGCCAACCGGCTGGTTGCTGCCCTCAAAAGGGTCCGGGGAGTATTTCCGACTCTCTTCGGACCGCGCCTGTTGGCCATGGAAGCACGATACGAGCTTCGCGCCGGTCATGCCTCGAGAGCTCGCCAGCTCTATGTTAGGGCCATTCAAGGTTCTAGAAAGCTTAGAGATTGGCTGAGAGTGGCCCAGATGCGGCAAGGCCTTATGGACGTGCAGATGTATCTCGGTCAGAATCAGGAGGCAATCGCAACGGGAAGTCAAGCTCTGACCTGGTTCCGCAGACGAGGCATGAGTCCCCAGGAGGCGCGGGTGATGACTAACCTGGGCAACATCTACCATCGTCTGGACAAAAACCGAGTGGCTCTCGATTACTACGCCAAAGCGGCCGCAATCTTCTCCGACGGGGGGGTGCCGTTGGCCATAGTACAGTACAACCAGGCCAATATCTATGCCAATCTGGGAAAAACCTCCCAGGCAGCAAAGCTCTACCGCCAGGCCGCCGAGGCTTATCGTGTCGCCGGACTAGATCTCTACGATACTCGGGCGCGCTATTCACTCGGTTATTTGAGTTTCTTGGCCGACAAACACACCGAAGCTCTATTGACGCTGGAGGCTGTTCTCGATGAGTTCCGGGGCCAGGGTGATACCAAAGCAATTGCGGTTACGCAGCTCGACCTGTCAGAAATCAACCTCCACCTGAACCAATATGGAACCGCTATAGCTCTCGGTCAGGATGCTGCTGAGCAATTCAAGAAGCTCGGCATGACTTATGAACAAGGCAAGGCCAACCTGTTCGTGGCTCAGGCGCTGGCCCGTTGCGGCGATCGTCGCCCAGCCGACCTCCAATTGCGCAAGGCTGAAGGGCTGTTCCTTCGCGAGGGAAACCTGCTCTGGCAGGGTATGGCTCGGCTGGAGCGCAGCCTGCTTTCGTGTCAGGCCAACCGTCATCGAAAGGCCCTTGAGCAGGCGCGTGAGGCGCGCGGGCTGTTTGGGCGCAGTGGCGATGAGCGGCGTCGTATCGATGCTGACATAGTCATCCTGGAGACAATGATGAGCGCGGGAGATGTCGCCGGTGCCGCCCGGCGAGCCAAAGTCCTGGCCCGGAGAAAGCTGCTGATCTCGCAGGAACACCGGCTGAGCTTCTTGCAGGGCAATTGCAGTCAGACTCTGGGGCACAATACAGAGGCGCTGAGATACTTTGAGAAGGCTGCAGAAAAAGTGGAACGCATGCTGGAAGGGCTCTATCCGGATGAGATGAGGTTCTTTTTTGCCATCGATAAGATGTCTACTTATTTGGGAGCCGCCGAGTGTTTGTTGCGTGAAGGCGAGATTTCGGAGTCCTTTGATCGGTTTGCCCGAGGTCTGGCAGTGGTCAACTATCGCGTGGATCAGGATCGAGTCAGTGCCGAACGAATTCCCCCGGAGCTTCTCAGCAAGCGCGAGATGTTGCGAAGTTCTCTGCGGCGGATGGAGACAACGCCGCGTACTTCGCATCGCTCTGCCTCTGGCCCTGGCGATGCTCGAGCGGTTGAGCAGCAATTGTGGCAAGTGGAACGGAAGATAAGAACCAGTCACTACCGCAAATACAAGCGTCCAGTCATCGCCGTGCCGAGCAGCTCACTGGCCGAATCTCTGAAAAGGGACGAGACGGCTTTGGTCTATACTTTCATGGACGGCAAGGTCGGTGTTTTTGTCAACCAGCGCAATTCCGTCTCCTACCACAACCTCAACCTAAGCAAGCCCGAGTTTCAGAGTATTCTCAGGGAGTTGCAGTTTGTCATGGAGCGACCGGTCCTGGACAGCAGTCTCGGCACTAGCGGACGGGCGGCCGTTGACTTCTACTTGAATCGACTCCACGGCTTGCTGGTGGAGCCGCTGATGAACATAATCACTGGCACCGAGCTGATTGTTGTCGCCGACGGACCTTTCGCCCAAGTACCCTGGCTGGCCTTAGCGGATTCCGATCTCGTTTACTTGAAGGATCGTTGCCAAATTCGTCTGATATCATCGCCGGCTGATCTCAATCATCGGCGTCGGCCGCCGCAATTCAGTGATCGCAGCCAGGGAACCATATTCGCAGTGGCTTCGGACTATCTGCCCTCGGTGGCCAAAGAAGGTCAGAAGATCAACGAACTTTTCGAACGTTCTCGGTTGCGGATCGGGGATGATGCCACCAGCGTCCAGCTGCGATCCGATCTTGGTCGCCGGGCTTCGTTTCTGCACGTGGCTACCCACGCCGCCCGTTCCTCGGAGAATCCGCTATTTTCCCGGCTGCTGATGAAGGATGGCCCGTTCTTTCCTTTTGATCTCTTCGGAACCGGCGTTAATGCCCGCCTGGTGAGTCTTTCCGGTTGCTTAACTGCCGCTCCTGGACTATATTACGGGGACTCATTTAGTCTTGCCAAAGCTTTCCATCAAGCCGGCGCACGATATGTCCTCGCCTCGTTGTGGTCGGTTTCAGACCGCTTGAGCATGGAGATGATGGTCGAGTTTTATCGCCATCTGAGTTTAGGATCTGAGATTACATACGCTTATCACATGGCCGTCGAACATATAACTGCTATTGACGACAATCCGGCCTTCTGGAGTTCTTTTGCGCTGATCGGTATTTAGAGGACGAATGTCATGACACGAATTACAACCGTTATTATCACACGAACAATCTGCGCGGTGGGCTTGGTGTTTGCCCTGGCTTGGTCTGCCGCCGCCTTCGATCTGGACCGGAATTTGGCCCAGGAAGAAGGAGACCGCCAGGATGTGGCAACTAACGGCGATGGATCGCCTATCGGACTGAGCATTCATTTCGGAGGAGTACTCATCGACTCATTGGGATGTCTCCTGTTCCATCCGTTTGACTATCCTACGGAGCTATATGAGTTGGAGCGGAGTGCCCCTTTTCGTCCAGGCGATACTGTGATAGTGGACGGGATTCTCGATTTCGATTGTCCGTCCTCTTGCTCGCTGGCCGCCGGCTGTGTACGTTTGAATGTCATCATGCCCTTCGAATATCCTGATAATCGTCTGCAACTTCTCATCCAAATGATGCCCGGTTTCGATATCAATCCCGTGGTGGTTGTCCTTGGGGGAGAAGTCATGGATACCCTGGCCATGCCGAATACCTATCTGGCTGAATTCCCGGGAAAACTACTGCAGACGGAACTGATAGCGTGCCTCGCGGAGCAGGAGGGAGTGATATCGGTCCTGCCGAACTACACGCTCACTATTCCTGAGTCACATCAGATGAGCATCTCGTTCCCGGACGAATCGATGCCCATCTTCATAGATCATTCCAGTCCCGTGGCGTTCTATTCTCAACCCGGGAGTGCATCAACTGGAATTGACTCGGCCCAGATGATCTCGCACACTGCCCCAGTTGTTGTTGCAATTATCGACAACGGGATAGATGCCAGTCATCCCCTGCTGGAGTCGTCTATACTCAATACGGGTTACGACTTTCTGGACAATGACAACGATCCGTCCGAAGGCTCCGGTCCTCACAAGGGACATGGTACTTTCGTGACCGGGCTCGTCCTTCTCGCGGCCAGTAATTGCAGTATTTTGCCGATAAGAGCCTTCGACTCGGTCGGCCATGGTACCGATTTTGCCGTTGCTGAAGCAATCTATTATGCTATCGATCAGGGCGCCGATGTGATCAATATGAGCTTCGGTTTGCACGCTTCCAGCACGGCCATCGCCGGCGCTGTGGCCAAAGCCAACGAGGCTGGGATCGTGATGGTTGCTTCGGTCGGCAACGAAGCCACGACCGTATCGACCTATCCGGCGGCATATTCCCCAGTCATCGCCGTCTCGTCCATGGACAGCCTTGAGACAGCCGCATCGTACTCGAATGGTGGTACTTATGTGGACATTTGTGCGCCCGGCGTAAATGTGTACAGCTCCCTGGCTGGCGAATACGAGTGGGGTACAGCGAGCGGGACTTCGTTCTCGGCTCCGTTAGTGGCTGGCGCTTGCGCCCTGCTGCTTAGTAGCAATCCTGACCTAACTCCGGCCCAGGTCAAGGCGACTATTTGTGGGTCGGCCCGTACCAGGCTGGCAACCGGTACCCACAGTTGGCCCGACCCATATCTTGGCAATGGGTGCCTGGATGCCTTTCATGCCGGTCTGGCCTGGACCCGAGGCGACTTCGACAACTCCGGCAATATCGATATCGCCGATCTGATCGGGCTGGTACAATTTATGTTCCAAGGGGCCAATCCCCCCGTTCTTTCCCTGAGGGCGGGCGATATTGACGGCAATGAAGACATAGATATCGCCGACCTGATTATACTGGCAAGCTACATGTTCCAGGACGGAGATTCTCCCTGGCCCAGTTTCGATCACTAGACTAGTCTAGTATGAGACCCCGGCTGCTTGTCCATGTTCCAGGACATGCCGCTGGCATCCAAACCTTCGGCCTCTTGCCACTCTTCTCGAGCCTACACTGGGAGCGGCGAGTGACATTCTCACTTGCCGGGCCCTTGGTAACTTCCCTCCTCAAGCAGAAGCGCTAACCGCTAACACCAGGCTCAGTCTGTCGTCTGGGGAAATCAGACAATCCTGCAAAAGGCAATTATCTGTTAGCGATTCATTCTGGTAGATGCTTACCTTCCGGCTTACAAGGTGAACCAAAATCGGAAGTGCCCAAGGCAGATGAAACCAAGATATGAACTAATGGCTCCGGCGGGTGATGCGGCCATGTTCGTTGCGGCCGTGAAGGCCGGAGCAGACGCGGTCTACTTTGGGCTCGACGAGTTCTCCATGCGAGCCTCGGCGAAAGGCGTCACGATGGCTGAACTGGACGAGATGCGAACCCTCTGCGACTCTTCACCGAGAAGCGTGAAGATGTACCTGACTCTGAATACAATCATCTACGACGAGGACATGGTGCATCTCGAGGAGATCATAGAGCGGGTCAAAGGCAAAGTCGATGCTGTTATTTGTTGGGACCACGCAGTCATGCTGCTGTGCAAAAAACACGGAGTGCCTTTTTTCATCTCCACTCAAGCATCGGTCGCCAATACCAGGGCGGCTGAGTACTATAAGAAACTCGGTGCGCAGAGGGTAGTACTGGCTCGTGAGCTCAACCTTGAACAAATCAGAAAGATATCCCGGATCATTGATGTCGAGTGTTTTGTTCATGGGGCGATGTGCGTGGCGATCTCCGGGCGATGCTTTATGTCGCAGTTCACGTACGACAAGTCGGCCAATCGAGGGGAGTGCAATCAGAACTGCCGTCGAAGTTACACTGTAACCGATGATAGCGGACATGAACTGATGGTCGAAAACTCGCGGATCCTGTCGGCTAAGGATTTGTGTATGCTGCCCTTCATCGAGAAGATGAAGGAAGCGGGAGTGATGAGTTTCAAGATTGAAGGGCGAGGTCGGGACGCGCGGTATGTCGATGTTGTAACATCGGTCTACCGAAAGGCGCTTGATGGCAATATGAGTCCGGATGAGGTCCAGGCCGAAATCAAGGAACTCGAAAAGGTCTTCAACCGGCAGTTCTCGGCAGGGTTCTTCCTCGGCCAACCGACTATCCATGATTTTTCGACAACTGAGAATAGCGCTGCCACAGAGGTGAAACGATCCCTGGGGAGCGTCGTCAACTACTATCCGAAGAACCAGGTTGCCTCTATCCAGTTGGAGACGGACCTTGCAATCGGCGACAGTATCGTAGTCATTGGCCATAAAACGGGGATTGAAAAGGCTACGGTATCCTCGATGGAAGTCGAGAGTAAGGCTGTGACAAGGGCTCGCAAGGGGGATTTGGTCGGCATCGCAATCACAGGCGTTCGCAGGAACGACAAAGTGTACAAAATCGAACCCAGAAAATAGCTCTCCGAGTTCCTGTCAGCACGAGTACATCCTTCGTGCCGCGAGGCATTGCCGGAGACGATAAAGGGCCCAACAGGAATGTGAGCTTGCTCGATTGGTGCCGAGCCGGTTTTCGATTGCGAAATGTTCCGCCATAGTGCATACTTGGCTACGCAGATGTTTTCGCACATGCTGGAGGAAATGGATCATGACCAGAATAGTCACGGCAGGACTCCTGAGCTTATTGATAGCTTCGACCTGCTTCGGGCAGGCAAAAGTGGGGACGACTGGAGCGCCCGTTCTGAATATGGTGCCAGAGGCTCGGTCGGCGGGGATGGGCGGCATCGCAGTCTCGACAGGGAGCTACAGCGATGTCTACTGGAATCCGGCGGTCTTGGGCATGAGTGTGGATGATTCGCGCTGCCGGCTGTCCCTTTCTCCAGAAGGTGCCTCCGGGCCTTATGATAGCCCATGGCTCAATAACTACTCCGCCCTCTGTCCCGGATTTGGTGGGCTGCTCGGTGTCGAGTCCTTCGTGCTTGGGGTTGGCGCTTATGCGATCCGGCTCGACATTGACGAGCAGATTGAGTACCTCAGCGGACCGGGTGACCGCCATACGTTTGACTGGCGTGACGAGATCTACGGGCTATCGTGCGGAATAGGACACAACTGTGACAGAATCCAGTTTGCAGCCGGTCTAGCTACCAAGCTGGTCAGAGAAGTAGATAAGGGAACGACGAACGGAATAGCCAACGACCGCGCGTATGAAAGTCTGGCTTTCGATTTTGGCGGTATCATCAGACGGCAAATGGGACGCAACCGCAGGGTTCCAGTATTGGGCGCCCTTGATATCAACTCACTGGTTGGTATGAGTCTTACGAATCTTGGCAGAGATCTGAAGATGACTGGGAATACTTATCCCCTACCTCGAACGGTTCGTGTCGGGATGTCGTTGGAGTGCGCCTCGGCCAAGAGGGAAGGTGGTTTCCCGCAAGCCTGGTCGGCGTTGCTTTCTGCCGAGTATCACAAACAGCAGGCTGGCAGCCGCGAGGGCCAAGTGATAATTGGCCTTGAGCTCCAAGCGCTGCAGACAGTGGCGTTTAGGATTGGTGGCAACCCGGAAGAAGCTGGCGAGAAAACCTGGGGCTTCGGTGTGAGCTCTGTGGGTTTTGGCTCGCTTATTCCTGATCACCTCGACCTCGCGTTCGATTTTGCGGATTTCTACGGCGCGCGCTACTATCAGATTAGCATCAGCTATCGGTAGATCTTCACACTGATTTCGACTCATATCCGCCGTGCTACAGGCTAGCGAATATCATGAAGGAATAGTGCCTGCATCTTGAGAACGGCTTCGTGTAACATACCGACTTCAAAACGGTCGTTGATGCAATAGGGCTTCACCGACGCGTTAGATGCTTGGTTTGTGCGATGCGCACTGATCAAGGAGCCAATCGCGAAACACGATAAGGCGATGGAGTCCGGCCATGCGCTCAGGATACACCAGATAGTAGGCGTACTCGCTTGTTACGGGGTGGTCAATGGCCACCACCAGTCGGCCGCTGGCGAGCTCTTCCTGGATCAGAAAACGGGGCAGCAGGGCGACTCCAAGGCCGGCGATGGCCGCCTGGATAACCATGTAGAACTGCTCGAACCGGGGACCTTGTCGGCCATCAACGTTCTCATCGCCGGAAGATCGTAGCCATTCATGCCAGGCTTGAGGCCGTGTGACATGCTGCAAAAGTACGAGGTTCTTCAAATCTTCGGGGCGGGTGATTCTGTCGTGTTCCGCCAGCATCGATGGCGATGCGACCGGCACGACTTCTTCCCCCATCAGGCGGTGACAGACCGCCCCAGGCCATGACTCGCTGCCGAAATGGATCGCGGCGTCGATCTCACTACCGGCAAATTCGAACGGCTTCACCTCGGCCACCAAGTTGAGCTGTACGTCGGGATGCCGGGCGGTGAAATCGCCCAAACGGGGGACGAGCCATCGAGAGCCGAAGGTTGGAAGCAGGGCAATGGTCAGCAAACCTCCTCCACCGCCATAGGCCATGACCTGGAGAGTCGCCGTTTCCGTTTGATCGAGGATATCACCGATGGAGTTGAAATATGCCTCTCCCGGCTCTGTCAGATATAGCCGCTGCTTGAGTCGCCGGAAAAGGGGCTGGCCGATGTATTCCTCAAGCTGTCGAATCTGGCGGCTAACGGCGCTCTGAGTGACATTCAGCTCCTGCGCTGCCCGGGTGAAGCTCATGTGCCGTACGGCGGCCTCAAAAAACTGGAGCGAGGTCATTGAAGGAAGAACGCGTCTGGTGGTCATGAGTTTTGGGAATGAACTCCTACGAAATAATCGCTTGCTATTTTGCTAAGTAATACGACATTAGTCGATAATATGCAAGCGATAATGGCGATGCGGAAGTTAGAATTGTCGATATCGTTTTGAGCCAAGTGCATTCCTGAATGGCATAATGATGATGTCTGAAACGCTAAATCGGAATCGTCGGACCAAGCTGAGTCAAATACTAATCGCTATAATATCGGAGGTCTTATGAGCGCGTACAAGATTGCATGGTTGCCGGGTGACGGCGTGGGTATCGAGGTAATGGAAGCCGCAAGAATCTGCCTTGATACGCTCAAATTTGATGCCGCATACACTCATGGTGATATCGGCTGGGAGTTTTGGTGCAAGGAAGGGGAGTCATTCCCTCAGAGAACTATCGATCTCTTGCACGCTAGTGACGCGGCCATGTTTGGTGCTATTACATCCAAGCCTTCCAAGGATGCTGAGCGCGAACTCATCCCGGAACTGAAGGGCAAGGGCATGACGTACCGGAGTCCCATCGTGCGCATGCGTCAGATGTTTGACCTCTATACTTGTTTGCGGCCCTGCAAAGCCTACCCCGGAAATACGATCAACTACAAAGAGGGAATCGACCTCGTGGTGTTCCGCGAAAACACCGAAGACCTCTATGCTGGTGTTGAGTTCAGTCCGGTGCCGGATGAGTTGAACGCTACGTTGAGCAAACTGAGTAAGCCGTTCGCCCATTTTGCA
>CAZHDS010000023.1:0-27040 GCA_964531495.1 uncultured Ignavibacteriales bacterium | reverse complement strand
GGTGTTTCAGGTATGGCCAGAGTATCAAGTCTTCATCCTCTTCATTGGCCCACTAGAACTGGAAGCCTGCGTTGAAGTAGAAACGCTTGGAGTCCTTCGAGAAACCATAACCGAATTCCAGGGGACCAAAAGGTGAGTCGTGGGCAATGAAGCCAGCCATGCCATGCCGTACATCGGCCAACCGAATTTCCTCGACGCTCTCGAACACATTTCCCACGTCATATCGACCCACAACATAGAATCGGTAGGGCAATGCGAATCGGAATTCGTTGGAGATTTGCAGCACCTTGTCACCCACAAGTTCGTTGGTGCGAAAACCTGCAAACGATCGCGCTCCTCCCAGATAGAATTTTTCCGACATGGGCAGGCCTGAGCGCGAGATACCGACAGCCACGCGGGGATGGTAGTTCAGCCAGGGGCCGAGCTGCCAGTAACCCTCCAGCGAGGAGTAAAAGCGCGTGTACTCAGTTTCTCCCCCAAGATACTCACCGGCAAACTGCAACTCAAAGAGGTGCTTCTGGCCGGATTCCGGAAACGGCACCCGGTCGAAAGTTTCGACCAATGATTCCAGACGAAAAATGCGCAGTTCTAAATCCTGATTGGGGATCTCCACTGGATGGCGGTACTCCAGATGATCGATCACGATGCCAGCGCTAACCGTGCCCAGCCGAGAGATCTGTTGGCCCAGACGAAACTCCAGCCCGGTACGCAGTTCTGTGCGATTACCCAGATGGTCGCCAGCGGCATCGAAAATGCTGCGCGTGAGACGGTCATGGTAGGCGTTCAACTTGCCCATAAAATAGGTTGAAGAAATGCGGTTGGTCCTCACTGAAGCGTGGTAACGCTGGTGATCCTGGCCGTAGCGACCATGCACCAAGCCCTCTAACCCAGCCCCCAGAAGATTGTCATCGAGCAACTCAATGAACTCTTCCGATTGGTATTCATCGTCCCAGTGCCAGCCCAGCCGGACTTGCCGATAGTTCTTCTCGGATACTTCAATCCTCAGAACCGCGCCTGAGTCCGACGACATCAAGTCAAGACTTGCTTGATCGAACAAGTCGGTGCCGTAGATATTGCCCAAGCTGCTTCGAATCCCACGTATGGAAACGGCCTCGCCCTCGTCCAAGCTGCAATATGATCTGATCAACCACGGTCTCGTGCGTTCAGAACCTCGGACCTCGACCGAGGCAATGATTCCTTCATCAATGTGAAGAGTCAGGCGTGAGTAGCTCTCGGAAATCTCATACCCGGTAACATGAAACAGGTCATAACCGGCCTGGCGATAGCGTTCTCGAATTCTCTCGACACCCTCACGCAGTTCGACAGAGCCCAGACCTGTCGCATCACCGATCAGGTCCTCCTTGAGGACTGAGTCTGAGAAAGCCGTTTTGCCTGTGAACATTAGTTCTGTCGTGGACAAATCCACACGAGGGATCATTGAAAGACTTAACGCGTATGCAGGACCACCAGCCTGACTCGCCCCGTCGGGAATCAACGTAGCTTGGAGTTGCAGCATCCCCCGCTGGCGGGCGCATTCTCGCAGCCAGATGACAAGGTCGGTGCGGGTCGCTATCCGGCTGATATCGTAAGCCACAAAGCACGAGTCTGCGTTGGATGAGGTCCATCCCATACGAACTTCGGATATGCTCATCTCATCGTCGCCTCGCCTAGCGTGAGCCCGCTGCACAATCGCTGCGGCGGCCTCGATCCCGGCCTGGTAGCCAACCTCGATCAGGCTGTCGGCCGGACCGAAGTCTGCCGTTCCAGCGCCATTGATCAGTGGGGTTACGACGAGATCGGCTCGCTCCAATTGTGCGGCCAGTTGGTTGGCGCTCATGATAGTGGTCACCTGGTTGGCAATTCCGACCGGGTCGTTGAGGCCTTCGCGGGGTAACAATGGACTGGCAGTATTGATGGCAACGACCGGAACTTCGCCCCGGGACAGCTCGCGCGCCAGATCGACCGGGATTGGCACCAGCATGCCGCCGTCCATCAGCAACTGCGAGCCCGTTTCCTGGGGCGTGAAGGCCAGCGGGTAAGCCATCGTGGCTCGCAGAGCGTCGACCATCGAACCACTGTCGAGGACCACGGCTTCACCGGTGAGGATGTCGGTAGCTACGGTGCGAAAGGGAATTTCCAGCTTGTCAAAAACTCCTCCGGAGCGATACCCGGCGGCAGCGGTCAGAACCGTGAGCAGATCAATCAGCTTTTGCCCGGCCGTAAGCGCTCGCGGCACAACCGGTCGAAAGCCATCGAAACGAAGTGAGAGCACATGGCGATCGTGTTCGCGCCTCTGGGTCAGGAACATGCTGTGGCGATTGGGTTGGTTGGAGAAGATGTCGGAGAGGTCAAAGTGCTCGATCAAGTACTCAAGATCTTTTGATCGGTAGCCGCAGGCGTAGAGTCCGCCGATGATGCCTCCAATGGAGGTCCCGGCAATGGCTTTGACCCGAATGTTCTTCTCTTCAAAGGCCTTCAGAACACCGATTGCAGAAAGGCCGCGGGCTCCTCCCCCAGATAATGCCAGTGCCACGGGATAGGTACGGACGCTATCGGCCGGATCAAGGCCGTTTAGTCCACCAATGACCACCGTCTCGGCCATGACCACTCCCGACAGGAGCAGGTACAGCAGGATTGTGATAGAGGCAGTTTTCACTTGCCAATCCGATCCGTCTGGTGGTTCATAAGTTCAGACATTCTCGACAACAAAGGCACTTTGATGACATCCTTAACCAAGCGCGAGATCAAAGATATAAGATCTCTACACACCAAGAAAGGGCGAAGGTCAAAAAAAACCTTCCTTGCTGAGGGGGTGCGCTTGATCGAGGAAGCTCATCGCCATCGGGCGAGCTTGGAGCAGGTCCTATATCACCCGGATAGTCTCAGCCAGCGGGGCCAAAAGCTGATTTCGCGACTGGGGCGCGGCCGAATCGATTTGAGAGAAGTGTCCCGGCACGACCTTGAGGCTATCAGCGGAACCACCACCACGCCCGGGATTGTTGGCTTGTATCCCCTGCTCGACCTAGATCTGAGCGAACTTTGCCGGCAACGCCATCGTAGGTTACTACTGTGTGATGGAATCGCCGACCCGGGTAATTTGGGCACGCTGATGCGATCAGCGCTCGCCTTTGGCTTTACGGGCATGTTGTTGTGTGGTGCCTGCGCTGATGGGTATTCGCCCAAAGTTGTCCGGGCGTCGGCTGGAGCGATTTTCGGTCTGAAGACGGCCCGTGGAGACGTTGCCGAGGCGATCAATCTGGTGGAGAAGCACGGCCTGGCCATGGTTGCTGGCGATCTACATGGAACAACCTTCTCTGAGACCATCGTGCGTCGAATGGGGAACGGCCGGCTCATATTGGCAATCGGCTCTGAGGCCGAGGGCGTTTCGCCTGAGATATTGGAAGTGACTAAATGGCGCTGGCGGCTGGAGCAGACCATTCAGGTCGAGTCTCTCAATGCAGCTGTGGCCGGGTCCATACTGATGAATAGAATCTACACTGCGAGTCGAGGATAATATGAGAAACGGTTCGTCGTTATGTCTGGCGGCTCTCTTCACGCTTGCCCTGGTCGCCTCGGTTGGCGGGCAGGAGATCACCTTAGAGGAAGACGGACTTTACACGACCGGCCTCTTGAAGGCGAAATCGACCATCGGTGGCAAGAAGCTGGTTGTCATCAAGGCCGCCACCAATTTGCGCGGGGAGCTGGATATTGTTGTCGGTGAGAGCGACATAGTCGTCCTGGACTATACCAAACGGGCCCGCACCGCGTCCAAAGCAAAGGCGATCGACTACATTGACTTGATTTCCGTGGGCATCACGAAGACGGCCGAAGGAGTTCGGATCGAGCTGAGGGCACCCAATCCGGCGCCATGGGATCGCGATGAGTCCGGCCTTGTCTCCGCCCAGCTGACTTTGCCCCATGATTGCTCCATTGAAATCGACGCGACCTACTTTGACGTCAAGGCCCAGGGGCCAATACTCGAAATGGAGAATACTTCGTCACTGGGGCGCCAGCAAATCTCCGACGTCACTCAGCGCCTCAAGCTGTTGACGGCCAACCGGCGCGTCATGATCGAGAATATCAGTGGCGAGATTTCAGTTACAACCAGCAACGCCTCCCTCACCGCCCGCAACCTCTTCTGCGAAGAAAGCGAGGCCACCCTCCGCAACGAGGAAGGCGATATCACGGTGATTGGTATTCTGGGCGGGCTGAATGTATCCACCGAGTATGGCCGCATAGATGTTGAAGATTTTCGACCCCGGGGTCGCAGCAGTATCATCCGTGGCAATTCGGGCCCCGTGTCAGTGACGATCGCCGAGCTCGCCGAGTGCCGTATTCTGGTTAACAATCGGTTCGAAGACATTGATCTCATGATACCGGCAAGATGCGATGCCACGCTGGCCCTGGCTGTTGATCAGGAGGGCAAGATTGAAGTTAGCGACATGGAATTCAAACCCCAGATGGTGCAACCCAATCGTTTGAACCTGGTCACCGGTGATGGCCGTAGCCTGATTCGGGCCACAATTCAAGGGGATGGTACTATCCACCTGCGAGGACATGACCAAGGAGAATCTGATTGAATCGACATAGCGTGCGCCTGCTTGTTGTCATCGCTTTGCAAGCGGTGATCATGACCTCAGGAGTTGAAGCCCACCGAATCGACCTGCCCCCGGGAGTTTTCTATTATCAGCCAGCGGCCTCGGTCTTTGGTGCCGAAGGGGCCTGGATCAATCCGGCCAGCCTGTCCGCCTACCGCGTACCAAGCGTCCAACTGATGGCCGATTACTACGATGATGAGATTGCCCGATCCTGGGGCTGGGTGGCCAATAGCGAACGCATGGCAACGGCCTATCGCCGTCTCGAAGTACCCGATGGCGACGACTATCAAGAGTATCTGTTTGCCTCCGGTTTCGCCCTGAGCGACGCCGTGCGGACTGGGATTTCATATCGTCACTACAAAGCGGCTCCAGACCACTTGTACAAGCAACATTTCTGGACCGCGGGACTGATGGGCAGCGGACGCGGGACCTGGCGATGGGGGGCGGTATTCTCCAACCTGAATCACGCCGTGAACCAGGATGGTGATCGCACCGAAACTGAGATGACCTACTCCCTGGCTTATCGACCTGTTGGAAAGAGGCTAACGGTTGCAGCCGACATGCGTCTATCCACCGGCATGCGAGCAGCCGATGCTCACTATATCTATCACGCCGAGTACAGTACGCGCAATGGTATATATGTCAATGGCTCTGTGGACTCGGACCGCAACTTCCAAGTTGGTTTTCGAGTCAACCTGTTGAACCACTTCGTAGGGTCCCGGTCGGAATTCAGTCGCCAGCGTGATCATCTGCGCACGACTATGATTGTGGGCTCCAGTTCCGGTCGGCAAGCCTCCGTAATACCGGCCCGAGCGCGAAGCATGGAGTTGGATCTGCCCCGATCATTGCAGGAAAATCCGGCCCGGCCGGTGTTTGGTTCGCGGTCCATGGCCTTCGCCGACCTGCTCCTGAATATCTATCGCGCCAGCGAGGATCCATCCATCAGCGAGATCGTCGTTAACCTGGACGGGATCGGATACGGCTTTGGCCGCACGCAGGAACTTCGAGCCGCCCTGCAGGCTTTTCGCTCCCAGGGCAAGCAGGTGACCTGCCACATACATCACGGCAGCAACCTCGACTATTACCTGGCCAGCGCAGCTGACCGGATCCTGATGTCGCCGGCAAGCCAACTGCGCCTGGTGGGCCTACGCGCCGAGCTGACGTTCTACGGTGGAACGCTGGAAAAGATAGGCGCTCAATCGGATATTGTTCAAATCGGCGACTACAAAACGGCAGCGGAAACATACAGCCGACGATCATCGACCGAGGCCAATCAGGAGCAAGTCAATCGACTCCTGGATAATCTCTTCGAGCAGTTTGTAACAGCCCTCGCGGATGGGCGCGTGGTGTCTTCTGATTCCATGGCGAACCTCATTGATCGGGGACCGTTTACTTCTGCGGAGGCGATGAAGTATGGTCTGGTTGATGGACTGTGCTACAGCGATGATTCTGATCGGCTCAGTCTTGCCGGGACGCCGACGCTGTCGTTTCGCCGGTACCTGTCAGATACGCTGCTGAACGATGGCTGGCCGCGCCCACCGGTTCTGGCCGTGGTTGTTGCGGATGGCGAGATCAGTGGCAGTAGTCCTTCCATGCCAGGCTCATCGGCCGACCGCGTCACCGTCATGGGTATGCAACTCGCTTACGATCAGGTCGCCGCTACTCGTGGAGTGAGGGGAATTCTGCTCCGGATCGAGTCGCCCGGAGGACTGGCCGTGGCTGGAGCCGATATCTCAAGGGCTGGACGAAAGATCGCTCAACGCTTTCCTTTGGTCGTATCGATGGCCAATGTGGCCGCTTCGGGTGGTTACCATATCGCGACGCCAAGCTCTCGACTATTCGCCAATCCGGCCTCTATCACCGGATCGATTGGCATCTTCGGCGGGAAACCTAATCTGGCCGGATTGTATGACAAGATCGACCTTGGCAAAGAACTATACACACGAGGCCAATACGCTGGAATGCTCACCTGGATGCGTCCCTTCACCGATGATGAACGGGCCAAGTACTATGACCACCTGGAGTCGTTTTACGATAGATTTCTCGAGGAAGTAGCCGAGAACCGCCCGATGACTGTTGACTCTGTGGGCGAACTAGCCCAGGGGAAAGTCTGGACTGGTCGGGAAGCGTTGGAGATTGGATTGGTGGATGAGTTGGGCGGCCTCAAGCAGGCTTTGGATGATACCGCCAGACGGTTGCATCTCGAGGACTACGACGTCGAGATCTTCCCGCGCAACCGATCCTGGTTCCAGCTTCCGGGTGGATCAGTCTTTCGGCAGCTGGCGTCGTGGCTGGGTTTCGGCACCGGCGAGAAGTTGCTTGAGGAAGTTTCCCCGGTTTGGGTGGATGGCATCTACGCCCGCATGCCCTACGACTTATCGATCGAGTAAGTTATCGATAACGTCCATAGTGATTCCCATAGAAGAAGCCCGCCATCCGGCGGGCTCCTCTATAATGGTACGGGGTGGACGGCTCAGCCGTCGTAGCCTACGTATTCTTGGATCCATCCAGTACGCTGGAAGATTCTCACCACCGGCGTCTCAGGCGGCAAGTTGCTCGGATCATCAAGATCAGGGTCATAGAACCAGTTACGGTTCGGCGGATTGTAGACGTTGCTCTTGCCCCATCTTTCGTCTGCAATGCGTGATTGCCAGAGATTAACGGCCGAGCCCAGCCAGTTGAAATCCCTGCCGGACCAGTTCTCCAGAAACCGAGGTAGGTTCTCAAAGCCGCCATTGTAGGCCGTGTTCGAAGTCACCGTATTTCCGGTCAGATAACATGTATTCACAGTCGTCGCGACGGGCAGGTTGCGACTATTGAGTGACCAGGAGCTCTTGTTGTCATCCCATTGGTCGGACAGGAAGGTGATAGCATCCGCCATTATTGCCGCCGGCTGCTTGTTTACACTGTTGTAGTCACCCCATGTGTACATTGGGTTATAACTCACCACCGTCAGACCGTCATCCAGCTCGTCAGCACCCCACAGGCGCAGGGCCGGATAATTGCTGGCGGTGTCATCGGAGGAAAAGTATATGACACCATTACTCGGCTCGAAGTTCTGTGATGTGCCGGTAATTGAGGGTGTGAAAGTCGAGTCGTACATTCGTTCCAGGTTGAGGTCGTAGGAATCGACCCACACTGCCTGGCGAGTATCATAGAACTTGTTCGCCGTAACGGTAAGAATACCCCGGTCGATGAGGCTGTCGGTGACATCTACCCAGGTGGTATCAAAGGCCATCCAAGCGGTGTCGTTCACTATCTTGAGAGTGGACTTGTGCTCATATGAGTCAGGATTGCCATCCCCCGGCTCAATCAGTTTGTGAGCATCGTCCTCGGCGCCATTGAGCGGAACATTCAGCTCCTCCTGGCCGTGATTTGAATCCTGCACGCGCCCGCCCCAACGGGACACTGATGTATCGTACCAATAGCCATCGTTAGCATCGAGCCAGCCGCCGCCGTCACGCATAGTGATGTAGCTGCCGTCGGTGTCCTTGATATTGACATCGCCGTTGCTGGTACCTGCCGGACAACCAGGCTTACGACCATGGAAGATCTCTCCGGCAGCGGTCATATAACTGTCAACATTCAGAGTGTTGCCGGCCTGAAGAAAGAGATCTCCATTCGTGTGAACCCGGCCCAACAGATTCATGGTAGGTCCTGGCGCAATCTCCAGCTCAGTACCGTAGAAGATGGCGAATTGGAAGATGGGTACCAGGGCCGTCTCAAACGACTGGGACATGGCCACGCGCGACCGGTCATCAACATTGACCGCCGTATCAGTAACGCGGAACGATGTCACCAGGGCGTGCAGACCTTCTAGAGTGCCGCTCGTTAGGGTACGGTTGCCGCTGGCGGCAGAGTCCTGGACGGTGGCAAAATTGACGACACAACCGTTCAGAGAGTCTGTCCCGGACGGCATTGTTGTCGGCGGTCGACCAGTCTGGGTGTATTCATCCTGAAGCTGGGCCGCCGCCTGTTCTAAGCCGGCTTCGGCGGCATAGAAAGCACGCACCTCGCGCATCTGATTGCCGGCAATATTCATTTCGTCCTCGGAGGTGGACAAGGCTACGATACCGAGCAGGGTCAGCATCCCTATCAGCAGCAGCGCGATGAGGGCCGCGAAGCCATCTTGTGATTTCAGAAGCTGTTTCATGGAATACTCTCCTAGCCCTCGATATTTCTCAAGTAGACCGAGGTCGTGAACGTTCTTTCCCGGTACGGATTATCGTCATTGTCAGGATCAGCTATATTCGACCGTCCGGTCACGGAAATCATGACTTCGCGAATGTTGTCCAGCACGACCGGCTGGGCGTACACGGAGTCGTTCTTCAGGCGATAGTCAAACTGAAGGTCACTGATATTGTCGGCGAAGATCTGGGCGGACTTACCCGGAAGCTTTATCATGAGGGTCGGATGATCCGCGTCGGTTGTCGTGTCTACGTAGAACTTCACCTGCTGCATGGACACGACAATAGCGTCAGCACCGTACTTCTTGGATAAGGCCATTGTATTGTGCTGAATATGCAAAGCCGCCGGTTGAACATGACTTATCTCGAACCACTCGCCACCACCGGAATCGGGTTCGAAAATGTAGACCCAGTCGCCGTCGGAGAAGCACGACACATCAGTGGCACACTTCAGCTCGGCCGATGGCTGCGGCATGGGTGCCGAGAGATAAGTATCGCAGCTGTTCATACGATAAGTGATAGTGATCGTATCGGGATTGGTGTTCGATGGCGTTATGGCGGAAAGGCCATCGGGAAGGTCGTACCCACCCATCCTAATATGGCGGGCTAATTCTTCGATTGAGGCCCGCGCGTTTTGCTGGATGTCCGTAATATCTTCCTGGACGAGATAGTTCTGGTGCTGCGTCGCGTAGGTCTTGAAGATGGCAACCGTGATGATTCCGGTCATGGCCAGAGCAATCAAGAGTTCCAGGAGAGATGCGCCGCGACGGCTTCTCAGTTTGGCAGATATAGTTTTCATAAGTGATACCTCTAGCTTGATGCAGGTGGATCCAACGGTCACGGCGTTTTCAACAGCGCCGACATTGAGTAGGCCTTATCGTGTCCCCTGATATCAGTCCAGGCTATTTGGACAACGACTTGCTTTAGGAAGGTGTCCACACTGTCGACTTGACAGGTCCGTACATAGTCCCCGGCCGTGTCAACGTATGAGCCTGGAGCCGGATTGGTCGCTCGAGCCTGCTCCAGTTTTTCCTGCAGAAGCTGAGTAATTCTGGTCGTGTTGTTGGACCAGTCGTTTCCGTCAAGAGCGATCATAGCCAGGTTCAGAAGTAGCAGCAGCGAGACCGACATGATGATCATCGCCACCAGAACCTCTAAGATCGACACTCCGTCACGGTTAGTTACTTTTCTAGATAGTTTTCTCATAATCCAATTCCTCGCATTTGTGAGATGTTACTCAAATATCGTGCCAGCCGGGTAAGCTCGCCCACAGTAGCTCCGCCTCATCTCTATCTTGCAGTGCATCAACTCGTTAGAAGTCCGGATCAGGGGCTGTTCGACGTCAGGAGAGCCCTAACCGGACTTCCCCCTGATCATCAATCCGGTCTTTCACTGTTGCTTGGTCCAATAGAGTATGGGGAGCTGCCAACACCGCTGGGGGGGATATTTGATGAGTTTGAAGTCGGAATGGAACGAAAAAAGGCGACCGCCGAAGCGGTCGCCGTAAGGTCTATCTGTTGGGTTGGGTTATTGGCCGCAGTCCGGCTCTGGTCCCCCGTTGAACATGTGAGTCACCTCGAAGATCAAGTCGGAGATCGTCACCTGACCATCACAGTCAGTGTCACCGCGCAAGAAATCACAGTGAGAGGCGGTCACTTCTTCCACCCAGATGAAGATTTCCCGTTCAACCGACAGTCCGGAGTCATCGCTTGCACGCAGGGTGAGGATGTTGACACCAGCGTCGCCGTTATTGGGCGTCCACGAAAACTCCCATGGCCCGTCGCCCGTCAGAGTGCCTTCTCCGATAGGGTTGGAAGGTCCGGTGAAAGATAATATCTCCAGGGTATGGGGCGCCTCTCCGCCGAAGATCGAGATCGGGAAGTTCAGGTCTTGGAAGGCGCCGACGCCGAAATTGAATCCGCAGGAAAGATACATACCGGCCGGATCGCCTACCGCATGGCTGGACTCAACAATAATGGGACCGCCCTCGGGATCAGGGGGGGAACTTTCAAAATAGCAGTAGGGGGGACTGAAGGCAATGCCGGAGAACGATATCGTATCTTCGGGAGCCACACCGCTGAACCACAACTCACCAACCACCCCGGCCCCAGCGGGCAAGGACTTGGTTAGCGAAATCATCCCGATGCAGGTTGAGTCAGGGTTGTTGCCATCGGCAGGATTGGGAACGAACATTCCCAGATCGAACGCCGCCCCACCGAACGAACGTCCGGCATGGGTGAGCGAATCGGGATACAGAGAATCACCGGTGCTTTCGTATTTGAACGGGAACTGCACCCCAGCTATTGGCTCGTTGTCGTTATAGTAGTAGATCGGGACGATTACATGCCCCGCACCAATATACTGCACTCCCTCCCAGCCAAACCGGATGGTATCAGCCACAGCTTGATCGGCGCTGGAGAACTTGGTTCCCGGGCAATCAGGGGGAGGACCGCCGGTGAACATCCAACTGGCGAGATACACCAGGTCGGCAATATCAATGACGGAGTCGCAGGTCATGTCTCCCCTGACAATATCACACTCATCTGGAGGTGCCGGTGTAACGTGTATCGTCGTCCGATGGTCAGTATAGAGCCCGGCACTGTCAGTGGCACCGAGAGTCAGGGTGTAGTCACCGCTGTTGGCCGATCCGGGGCGCCAGCGGAACTCCCATGGTCCGCTTCCCGCAATGGACGGAATCGGGTAGACCATGTTGGGCCCCACCAGCGATACAACCTGGAGGGTGTAAGGAGCGGTGCCACTATAGACGTCAACCGGGAACCTTAGTTCGTTGAGAGCCTCTATCGTAAATTCACTGCCGGCGACAATATCCACGCCGCCATCGGTAACTATGATGTCATTGCGCACGTGAATCGGACCGCCGTCCGGGTCGGGCGGCTGTGCCAACAGGTAGCAATTCGGCCCAAGAGTGTCGTTTACTGGGAGAAATGAGATAACATCACCCGGATAGGCGCCAGTGAACCAGAGATTGGCGATAATCCCATCGCCCGGCGGTAGGCTCTCCCACAACGTAACCAGAGTTACGCAGGTCGAATCCGGATTAGTCTCACCGCCGCCCTGCATACCCAAGATCAGGTTGAAGATCTGAGTACCGTAAGTTCGTCCGGCCCGAGTGACGGAATCAGGGGTGAGAAGCCCGCTCGAACAGGCGTAGCGCAGCGGGAATTGCACGGCTCCAACTGAGTCGTTGTCATTGAAATAGACCAGTGGCACACGGACGCGGCCTTCACCGACGTAGTAGACTTCATTGTATCCTACTCGTATGGTGTCTGGGACGGTGGCGGTGGCGGTAGTGAAGAGCCAACACACCATCAAAACCGCAGTGAGGAGAATTCTCTGAGTCATAGGTGCACTCCCTGTATTGATTAGTCGCAACGCAATGTCTGCTAACATGAATATAGTCCTCTTCCTCCATTGTTGCAAGGAGTTTGCGACAGACCAGAGAGAGCGGGTTAGGCGTTGTCGAGGGAGGCCGTATGCCTCGTCAGCTAGTCTGGCCGGTCATCGCTTCTTGCCTCGATCAAGCCCAGTTTCTTCAGTCGGGTCCGAATCGCCCCCCGTTTGCGTCCGTGAAGCGCCGCCATCTCAGCCGCCGATAGCCCCTCGTGAAACTGTCCGGCAAGATCCTCTTCCTCCTGTCGGCTCCAGGGCTCAAAGGCTCGGGGGAACTGGCGTCGCATGCCTGTCAGATTGAGCAGGCGGCCGTTGTGACAGGTTACCTCGATATCACCCTCGATCATGACCGTTCCTTTCACCGTAATCAACTCCTGAATCAACTGCTCCGCGACTCGGGCGGACACCATGATGTCGGAGAGATTCAGTTGCGGATGATTCAGGAGTATCTGGTAGTAGGAGTACCCCTGTGCAATCAGGTCGAGCACATCGGTTACTCTCAGGCCAGTATTGCGAATCAGAATCGACCGGCTGTTCTCCGCCGGGCCTGCTTGATGGTTGGCTTCGTTGTGATCTTCGCCCTTCATGCTAGTTCCTCCGATTTCAGCGGCTAATCCGACCCGCGGGCATCTCCCCTTTGCGGGCTCCTTGCCACCAATATCGGGGGGGGGACTGTCAGGGGCTGTCAGGGAAAAGTATCAGGCAAATTCCTTATTCGGGTTCCCAGGCCTACTTGACGGGGAACCCGGCATCTATTACCTTGTTCCCAGATCAACGCTACCGCTGTTCCTTAGGCCAGCCGGTGGCCCGTTCGTGCGGAAGCGAGCGTGCAATAAGCGTCAATAGTCCGACAGAGAAGAGGAAACAATGCTCTTTGGTGCCCACGAATCAATCGCGGGGGGAATGTATTTGGCTGTCGAGCGGGGCAAGAAAGCCACTTGCCAGACAATCCAGGTTTTCAATAAATCCAATAACCAATGGCGGGCCAAAGCGCTGACCGACAAGGATGTAGAGCTTTTCTTCAGCACTATTGAGGAGACCGGCGTCACGGTCTCGGTGTCGCATACCAGCTACCTGATCAATATCGCTTCGCCCAAGCCGGATCTGGAGGACAAATCGCTCGATGCCTTGCAAATCGAGATGGAACGCTGCAATCTCCTGAAGATCCCAAACCTGGTCATGCACCCCGGATCGCACGTGGGAAGCGGCGAGGAGACCGGAATCGCAAAAATCGTCAAGAACATCAATACGCTATTCGATCGGCTGGATAACAACGAGGTCACGCTGCTGCTCGAATTGACGGCCGGGCAAGGCTCCAACCTGGGATACAAATTCGAGCAAGTGGCCGAGATTATTGATGGCATAGAGGACCAGGCTCATGTCGGCATCTGCATGGACACCTGTCACATTTTTGCGGCTGGCTATCCGCTGGAAGACCCAAAGGAATACCGTCAGACGATCAAGTCGCTGGATGATACGGTCGGCCTGGATCGTCTGAAGATCATCCACGTAAACGATAGCCGTCGAGAGTTAGGGAGTAAAATCGACCGCCACGAGCACATCGGCGAGGGTCACATTGGACTTGAGGGTTTCCGCAATCTTGTCAACGATGAACGGTTGAAGCATATCCCGATGATTATCGAGACCCCCAAGGGTGACGAGCTCGACGAAGATGTCGAAAACCTCAAGAAACTGCGCAGCCTCGTAAAATGAAGATCTCCGGCGAATGATGCCTAGCAAGAGTGAAGAATATCGCCCAAAAAGAAGGCGCGGGACATTTCCCGCGCCTTTTCGTCTTTTGCTCATACATATAATGAGCGCCGGGCAACGTCTATTCGGACTTCAGCTCAGAGGTGCAGCTGGGGCAGCGCACGGCCTTGATCGGAATGGACGTGAAACAGAACGAGCAGTCCTTGGTCGTCGGTGCGGCCTTCGGAGCCGGCTCTTCCTTCTTCATCCTGTTGATATTCTTGATCACCATGAAGACCGCGATCGCGACTATCAGGAAGCTTATGATCGTATTGATAAAGGCACCATAGTTGAGCGTAACCGCTCCGGCGGCGTTGGCCTCGGCCAGAGTGGCGTACGCGCCCAAACCATCAGCGCCGTCCTTCAGAAGGACGAATAGGTTCGAAAAATCGACTCCGCCCAACAGCAGGCCAATCGGTGGCATGATTACATCGGCCACGAAGGACTTTACGATGGTACCAAAGGCGGCCCCAATGATAATACCAATCGCCATGTCCATGACATTGCCCTTAACGGCAAACTCCTTGAACTCCTTCATCATTCCCATTTCTGCTTCCTCCAAAAAGAAATTTCTACTTCACACATTCAAATCTGAAGAGTGGCAGTGCCCACGCAGGCAGCCTCCACTCGCTAAATGCCGACCACAGTGATCATCGTCAACCAAAAATAGGCCCTATCAGGTTCAATGACATCAATGCTCTTGCGAAGGCTAACATCGGCACCGGCACAAGGTTCATCCAGTTTTGATGATTTCTTGTCATCACGGCAGACCGATTTCCCCCGATCGCCAGCGGGATGAAGACACCACCCTCCGATCCAATAACGTTACAACACTAGGTTAAAGCTTGAACCATTCGCTCCCATCGGGGTATTATAGTCTATGCCTTTTACCGTTTCGCATCCGGCCATAGTCCTGCCTCTCAAACAGCTCTGGCCACACAGATTTTCTCTGACTGGCTTGATCGCCGGCGCTCTGTCGCCAGATCTGCTTTATTTCCTGCTGTGCGATACGGCCGATCGAGGTATCAGCCACAGCTGGACAGGACTCCTGTGGTTCTGCGTTCCCGCCGGATTGGTGTTTTCATTTGTGTTTCACCGGCTGTTCAAGAAGCCAGTGATTGACCATCTGCCCTGGTTTTTGGAACGGAGGTTCTCCGGCCTGGCCGAATCCGAATTCGCAGTCAGTTCTGCTTCAGCATGGATAACGCTCATTGGATCAGTGCTGCTTGGTGCCCTGAGTCACTTTCTGTGGGATTCTTTCACTCACCTTTCGGGCGAAGCAGCCCTCGCCTGGCCCCTGCTTCGTGAACCGGTGACACTTTTCGGGGCCACGCGCCCGGTCTGCCGGTGGTTGCAGCATCTATCCACGCTCTGGGGTGGCACTATGATGGTATTCTTCCTCTTTCGCTCGCGCCATGTTCCGCGGCCGACCAGAACTCGTCCGGCCCGGCCACCGGGACGCAAGGTCGCTTTCTGGATCGGTGGATGCGTGGCGGCGATCGTCTGCGGCCTCGCAGCGGTAGCCTTGTACGATGAGCTGTACGGCTGGAACGTGCTGGTGGGACATAACTCCAGACTGGCAATTTCGACCTTTGGCCTGGGGTCATGGGCGGGGGGATTCTATTATTCCTGCTGCTATCACGTTCTGAGGAAGAAGCTGAAGACTCGCAGATAGCTCACGGAGCTGTCGCGGAAATCAACTCCACCGCCTTGTCTCGCACAGGATCACGGTTCTCAACCATATCTGTAATGGTCGCCTGAACAACAAAGTCCGGGGCAATACCGATTCCCGGCTCCAACCCTTCCACATCGACGGCAAAGGTCGTGCTCGGGATCATGATTATAAGACCGGTGTGGTCGAGCGTGAAATCCTCATAGACGCCATTGCAAATGAATGATCCGCCTGTCTCGGTGCCGATGAATGTAGCGACATCGTACGCCTTGAGAATAGCACACAGATGTCCCGTAGTGGAGTAGCTGCCGCCATCAACCAGGACATACAGGTTGCCGGCAAAAGCATTGGGCGCCAAATCCTGCTCGATGACCAAATCGGGATAGTACTTGTGTGAGACTGAGGTGAAGTAGCGAAACGGACGGGGAAGCAAGTATGTCAGCAAATGAGCCGAGCCGTGCGGATCTCCCCCGTCGTTTTGCCGCAAATCGAGGACAAGATCAGTAATCCCACACTCGGACACCTGCACGAAGAAGGAATCGAGGATCGATCGGTATTCGGTTGGGTCGTCACAATAATCAAAGAAACGAATGGTCAAACTGGCGTAGCTGCTGTCGTCGGCAAAGAACGGCTCCACAAGCGGCTTATCCGATTCGGCAAGGTCGTGCTCGCGTTCGTATTCCTTGATCTCGTTGGTGCTCAGGGCAGTGACTGTGGATCTCTTGGGCGTAGCGGCCCCTGGTTCAAGGTAGATCATCTCAAACCGCTCCGGGTCGGCAATACTCAGAAGATAACGACCCTTCAGGCTCATGTTGATGTTGTAGTACTTGTATCCTTCCGCCGTTCCGTCGGCCCACATGCCATCCTTGAGCGCGGCCACAATTTCGTTCGCCGGTTGGCCATTGATGGCCAGGATAGTGCTTCCGCGCGCCATATCAGTCTGATCAGTATACTTCTGATAGACGAACAGGCTCTCCCCGACGGCCCTCAAGTCAAAAGGCAGGAAGTTGCCCTGCTCACGAAGATACTCATAGACTTCGGTATGGAACGACAAGCGGGTGTGACCACATCGCGCGGCGCTCACGACCGGTGCGACCAGACGATGGAACTCCACGATGTCCAGGCTGTCGGCCAGAAGCTCATACTGACGAGTATAGGCAGCTCCGAATTCGGACCAGTCAGTGAAAGTGCCTGGATGGCGCTGGCGGATTAGCGACTCCATTTGCTGCATATCAGCCTGCAGCTGTTCACGAGAAAAGCGGGCGGTCGGATCGATTGACTCAGATTGACCAGAGCAACCGGCCAACCCAAAGGCCATGACAATCACGGATAGAATCGGAAAGGCAATGCGATAACTCACGAGAGACGCTCTCTGCTTTGGTCAATAGTCTTTGTCATCGCATACGAGACTGAGGACGTAGAGTTACGCGTACATTTTTGACAATTGCGGTCACTTGCCGCTCAGGCTAGCGGCTTGCGCATTACAAAGAAGACGTAGCCGTACTCGGCTGAGTATTTGCGAAACATTTCGATCTCGCGCTCTTCCGTGTCGAGGTAAGCGAGTTTGTCGGGATGCCCTTCGTGTTTGCGGCGAAGCTCAGCAACCCGCTTCTCGACCGGCCCGTAGTAGCCATCCAGCCAAGCGGAATCAGGCAACGGGAAGTGACCGGTCAGCTCGTAACCGATGTTCCTGATCGTATCAAGATTGCTCGGCACGGTTGACATGCCAGGATAACCCTCGCCCCAAAACTCCCTCGCTTCCGCCGAAGGTTGATCAGTGAACCAGGCCAACTCGCTCACGACGACGGTGCCGCCGGGTTTCAGTAATGGCCAGAACACTCGCAGCCCGAGTTCAAAACCCATGATGAAGATAGCGCCCTCCGACCACACCAAATCGAAACTCTCGGGGGCGAATTCCATCGCGGTCATGGAGCCGTTGGTGGTCGTAATCCGGCCCTGCATGTTGCCAGCTTGAGCCCGGCGGTTCAAGTCATCAAGGAACGGCTGGTGGTTATCGAGAGCAATGATCTGCCCCGCAGTGTGGCGGGCTAGCACCATCGTTTGCCGGCCAGGTCCACAGCCCATATCTAGGATTCTGGGCTGGTCGGGCAGGTCTGGGATCATTCTCAGGGCTTTGGTGGTCGCTGCATCGGAACCGGGGCCTTCCTGTGGCAGGCCGGAGTGAACTTCCCAGAACATCTCATCCATACTTCAGTTCTCCAGAGCTGTTGTGTTCGGGAACCAACCTTGCGTGTGACGACACACTCGCACCAACATCAGCATCACGGGAACCTCGATCAAGACTCCAACGACTGTGGCCAAGGCTGCCCCGGAGGATAATCCGAAGAGCATCGTAGCGGTGGCAATAGCGACCTCGAAATGATTTGAGGCACCAATCATGGCCGACGGCGCCGCATCCTCGTAGGAGAGCTTCATCATCCGGGCCGCGACATAACCAAGACCGAAAATCACCACCGTCTGAATGAACAGTGGTACTGCGATCCAGATGATCGTGAGAGGGTTGGATAGAATGGTCTCTCCCTTGAATGAAAACAGCAGGATCAGAGTAACCAAAAGAGCGATGATCGTAACTGGCGTGAGAACATGTAGAAACTTCTCGTTGAACCATTTCTCACCCCTGGCACTGATGATCCCCTTGCGAACCAGGAAACCAGCCGCCAGCGGCAGGGCGACATAAGTGCCGACCGAAAGCAAGAGCGCTTGCCACGGAACGGGGAGCCGGCCCACGCCGAGCAGAAAACCGCCGAGCGGACCGTATAGAAAGAGCATCGCCAACGAGTTGATCGCAACCATTACCAGCGTATGACCATCGTTGCCCTTCGCCAGAAAACCCCACACGAGCACCATCGCCGTGCAGGGCGCAATGCCAAGCAGGATGCAACCAGCGAGATAAGAGCGCCAGAGCGGCACCTGCAGCATCTTGATACCGTCCACCAGCACAACGGTCCCCTCGCCGTGGATTGACCCGGCGGGTAGATCCAGTCCCAGCGGCATCTTCACCAGGTCAACAGCGTCGGGCCCGATAAACGCCAGAAAAAGTCCACCCAGAAAGAAGGCGGAGATCGCGTACATGGTGAAGGGCTTGATGGCCCAGTTGATTACGAGCGTAAGACCGACCGGCTTGAGACTTTTGCCCGCTTTGACCACTTCGGCGAAGTCTATTTTGACCATGATCGGGAACATCATGAAGAACAGGCAAATCGCGATTGGAATCGACACCACCGGGGCACCATCGACAGTGATCGCAAGTTGATCCAGATAGGCAGCGAAACCCGGCGCGGTCTTGCCGAGGATGATCCCGGCAACGATACACAGGATAACCCATATCGTCAGATTCTTCTCGAAGAAACCGAGTCCCTTGGGCTCTTTGGTCACGCACGTCTCACAAGGCATGCCTCTTCCTCATGTGTTAGTCAGAGGGATTATACATTGATTGCAAGGATAAACAAGTTTGTTGGAACGAGAGTTCCGGAGGGGAAATGACCTCTTGTGCCAATCAGGCCGCCGGACCTGAAACTTGCGTTTGAGCCGGTAGATTCTTACATTTCGGTCGACAACGCAGCACAATAGGTTCGATGAACCGGGGGAGGTATCGAGGACTGGTGGATAGCGAGGGCGAACAATGAACAAGCAGAAGATCACGGAGCAGATTCTCAGCCTCATCTCCATTGCGGAAGAAGCCATGCGGCTTGAGCATCAGACCTACATCAGCGCAAACCGCGCCCAGGTGAGCAATAACCTGAATGGAGTGTCGGCGGCATTCAGTGGCTCGTGGTTGGGCTACCACGCCAGAACGTATTACAAGAGATTTAACACACCGGCCCCTGGAGACGGTTTCAATGCTGAGTGGGGTCACAAGCGCTTTACATCCGGCAATTGGGTTGAGGTAACCGCCCAAATGGTTCGTTCAGCGGCGATGCAAGGGGTTGACTCAGAATATGAAACAAGATTGGGTCGGATATCGGAGACCGCCAAGTCTGCATTTCAAGACGCACAGAGGGGAATTGAGACGCTTCTCGCCGTGATGATAGAATCGAGTTCTACCAAGATGCTCGAGGACTTGTGCGAGCGAGTATCTAAGATCAAGGGAAGCATACCGCGTCAGGATGTCGTCAAGTTCATGACCCCCACGCTAATGATGTCTCGTGATTCAGGTGCGGTGTCGGAAGGCGTTTGCGTTCCACCGCATGTGACACTGGAGGCATGGCATATGGCCGCCTATAGCCCTTTCCAAAGCCTTTCCAAGCTATATGCAGAAGCAGACAAACTACGGAGGTATATGGAAATGCGTGACCTCATCGAACACAACCCCGCAACGGTCGGCTCAAAGGTCTTCATAGGTCACGGCGGTTCTCCCCTGTGGCGAGAGCTGAAGGACTTCCTGAAGGAACGACTATCGCTGGAGTCGGATGAATTCAATCGCGTACCAACAGCGGGCATTACATCTACGGAACGCCTTCAGTCCATGCTTGACCAGGCTTGTTTCGCGTTCCTGATAATGACTGGTGAGAACCAGCACGCCGATGATTCCATTCATGCGAGAGAGAATGTGATTCACGAGGTCGGTTTGTTTCAGGGACGACTTGGATGGCGCAAGGCTGTGATTCTGCTTGAAGAGGGATGCTCGGAATTCAGCAATATCGCGGGGCTTACTCATATTCCATTCCCGAAGGACAAGATCAGCGCCTGCTTCGAGGAAATTCGTAAGGTCTTGGAAAGAGAGGGGATTATCGAGGCATAGTGGCGCTTCTACTCCACCGGGTCAAACAGGGTCGGTTGGTAGTTGGCCCACGAAGTACGTTCAATGCCATGCTGATACTTATAGCGACACTCACCATCGTTGCAGGTGTGGGGTGCGCGTCTCTTGAGGAAGTCAAAAGTCGAGCCGCATACTTCGCACGTCGCCTTGCGCCAGGGAAGATCCGGTAAGCTCGTCTTGTGTTCTCTCTGCAGCGACATCGTCGTGGTTCTTTCAATGACACCGGTTAGGAAGCCATGCCATAATATGGCTGCAGACAAGCCCTGGCATCAATAACTTTCTGAAAAACAATCGGAAACAAGATCAGCTGGTCAACAGCTTGAAACAATCGTCGCGCTTCTCTTTGGAGACCGAGCCACCTGGAATCGCCAGCACTTCAATCTTTGCCGGCCGGGTGCCTTTGATCTCGATGATATCGCCCAACTTGACGGAGTAGGCCGGTTTGGCGCGCTTATCACCGACAAGCACCAAGCCGTTGGCCGCCATTTCCTTGGCGATCGTACGCCGCTTGATGACCCCTACCGTGGAGAGAAAATCATCCAGTCGCATCAGCTATCCCAACGATATTCAATATGAGTAGTGCTCTTGAGTTTGGCGATCCAGTCATCGACCAAGAGGCCGGTCTTATCCTGCCGGGCAAGTTCTTTGAGACGGTCGAAATCTTCGGCGATAGTGTAGTCTTTTTCCGGCTGGTATTCCAGCAGTTTGAGGATATGCATGCCGAAGCGAGAGGTTACCGGGCCTCGGATTTCGTCCGCAGTTTGCCACCCATTGACAACCTCAGCAAACTCAGTTGGCATTTGAGCGGTAGCGAACCAACCCAGCTCGCCCCCCTGGGCGCGAGTCTCGTCGTCATCAGAATAGGCCTTGGCCAATTCCTCGAACCGGGTTCCGTCGCGCGCGACCTGAATCAACGAATCGGCCAGATGACGTACGCGAACCGTGTCAGCCGCGGTCGGTTGGATGGCCAGCAGGACATGTCTGAGCCAGGCCCGATCGTCCTGCTTGCCTTCGCACTTGATGACGTGAAAACCGAACTGGGTCCGGACGACACCAGAGATGCTACCTACTTCGAGGCCGAAAGCGGCCCGCGCGAATTCATCGACCACATCGTCACGCGACACATAACCAAGATCACCGCCATTGGCGCCTGCCCCCAGAGAGGAGTACTGCGCCGAAATCGTGGCAAAATCGGCTCCATCCAAGATCCTCTGCCGCAACTCGGTGGCCAATTGCCGGACCGAATCTTCAACTCCGCTGGATGGTTCCACCGCCAACAGCACGTGGGCTAGTTTGACCCCTTCCGGCTGGGCCGGGATAGAATCGCGAAACCGCTCGAAGAATTGCTCGACTTCGTGACGGGAGACTGAGACTGAATAGAGTTTACTTTGGATGAAACGCTGCTTGAGCATCTGGTTTTCGACTTCACCGCGAAAACGGCGACGCAGATCACGAAGGGTCATCTCCTCAGTTTCCAGAGCCGCCAGAAAGGCGTCGTGGGTTGGAAAATTACTCACAACGGATGCGATTCGCTCATCCAGCGCACCGTCGATCTCTTCGCTACGGACGGCGATCGAAGTATCCTTGCGAGCCGCGATCAGAAACAGGCGATCCGAAACCATCTGCTCCATGATCTGATTGCGAAGCTCCTGCAGTTCCTGTTCGGATTTGGGCTCCTCGCCACCCTGGAAGACAGTGAATTGAATCTGGCTGGCCAACTCGGAGGCCAGGATGATTTCATCGCCTACGACGGCGATTATTCGATCGACAGTTTCACGCTGGGCGTGAGCCTGAGCCGCGATGACCAACAGGGTCAAGCTGATCAGAACGAGCGGAAGAGCCTTTTTCATATACCTTTGTTTCCTTGGTGACGGCTCAGCCATCCGCCTGAGTAGTGTCCTGGGTTTGGTACCGGTCCATGTTGATCGTAGCCCAGATGGCATCCTCATTGATCTCTATCGAAGTCGATCCGCGTCGGTCCTCAACCCAGGCCGCGAAGGCCGCCTGATCGTTTTCGCGAACAATTGTCTCCAGGATCGCGCGTTTGCTGCCCAGGTAGTCCTTGAGACTTGGTTCAATCTTATCTTCCACCCAAAAAATGGAATACTTGCCATCGTCAACCACGGGGCCGCCGATCGATCCGACTGGGGTCTCCCAGGCAGCGGCAAAAATCTCAGGGTAGAATTGGTCCGTGATCTGTCCCAGGTCGCCACCAGTATTGCGCCGGCCCGGCCGTTCGGTAATCTCCATAGCCCGCTCTTTGAATTCTTCCAGGAATCTTATGCGCTGCTTGAGCTGGTTGGCCATCATTTCGTCTCGCAGAAGGATTTCATAGACGTGGACCTTGGCCATAGTCGTAAACTTGGCAGGATTGTCATCGTAGTATTTTTTGATCGTGCTCTCGTCCGGATCTGGTGGCTTGGGAACGGAATCGGACCGCATTATCTCAGCCATATTCAGCTCTTTGAACAAACGCAACTTGCCGATGAACTCGGGGTCTGATTCATAGCCCCGTTGGCGAGCCTCCATGGCCATGACTTCTTCGCGTATCAGCAAGAAGACCGTCGCAGACAGAGAATCGAAGTCATCAAGATCGGGACGAACATACACCGGCAGGCTCTGGAGCTTAGTCAGATACTGGATCAGGGTCATCTGGCCGCCGTCCCAACTCGCCAGGACCAACTCCTTCTCGTTTCGATCAAGTTGTTCCTGATCGAAATCATTCAGGGGAAGAGTCACGAGTATCTGCGGCGGGTACATCTGTTCGCGTTTGTGCAAGAGATACTCGCAGGTAGTGGTTTCGATTCGTACCGGATATTTCTCTTTTAGTTCGTCAACCAACCCCCGGGTACGTCGATAGCTATTGAGCCCCGTGATCTCCCTCTTGAGACCATCCTTCATGTCGTCATAAGTAGTCACGGCATCGTTGGGCGCGCGGTCGGTCACTTCGACAACATGATAGCCCATAAACGACTGGATGGGTGGTGACAACTCGCCAACCTCCATATTGAAGGCAACTTCCTGGACTTCATCGATCATCATGCCCCAGGTAAGATAGCCGAGGTCACCCTTGTCCTTCTTGGCCGAGGGGAAAACGGAATAGTCGTAAGCAAGCTTCTCAAAACTTTCGCCGTTCGCCAGGCGCTCGAATAGCATCTGGGCCGTGTCAGCATTTGACACCAGAATGTGCTTCAATCTGATCTTGGTATCCATGCGATTGAAGAAATCCTGGACTTCCGCCTCGGTCGGCACCGATTTGGCCGCGATTTCCCGTTGGTACAGGAGATCGAGAAGGAACTTGTCCTTGCTGGCCAGAACCACCCGAGCCATCTCCTCTGACTTGTCCATCCCCTTCTCGTAGGCCGCCTGGATAAGCATGCGCGAAACTATCACGGAGTCGAGGGCCGTGCTCTTGGCGTCGAACTCTTCCTGAGCCGAGGCAAAAGTGAAACGATCTTCGGGGAAGAAGTTCTGGAACTCATCAGCCGTGATTTCATAGTCATTGACCACAGCCAGCGTGTTTTCACCAGCCGAGCCGCAGCCGCCGATAAGACCGGCTATGACGAACAGGATTCCCGACAACAGCAGTATTTCTAAGCGGACTCTCATCTAGTTATAACCTCCTGAGTGGCTTCTACCTATCAGCCACGTAATGGTTCCTACGTTATCTCACAAGTCTGATAATATGCACATCTCCCGGCAAATGTCAAGCTTGACCATCTGGCTCGGAGTCAGGTAAAGTGGCTGAACTTCAGGACCAGACGTTCAACGCAGGGTGTTGCGGTCAGCCGGTCGCAGCGCCGTAAGTACTTGACAAACAAGTCCTTATTTGCCTAATTGGGGGACAGGGTAAAGAATAAGGAAAATGTGCTATGCGTACAGTTATCGTGCTCAGCTTGTCTCTGTTCATCTGGAGTTCTGCCTTGGCGGTGACTATTCACGTGCCCACCAACCAACCCAACATTCAAGCCGGAATCGACACCGCCTCGGTCGGCGATACGGTGCTGGTGGCGCCGGGAACTTATAGCGGCACAATCCACTTTGGAGGCAAAGACGTAGTCCTGCTGTCCTCAGATGGTCCGCTGGTTACCACGATCACAGGCAGCTCTTCCATAGATCTCGTGATATTCGATGGTGGTGAAACCGAGGCGGCCGTGTTGGAGGGTTTTCGTTTGGTGGGCGGGAGTAAGGCTATCTGGGCCAAGAATGCCGGCCCGACGATCAGGTTCAACATCATGGAGCAGCAGAATATCACCAACTGGGGCTCAGTTGTCCTGTCCGGAGAGGACTATGCTTCGGTGGGAAATTCTCCGGCCGTGATTGTAAACAACACAATTGTTGACGGAGCCAACGGGGGTATAGCCGCCTACTCAACGGCAGCGCCGACGATCAAGAACAATATTATTGCCTTCAACAGTGATTACGGTATCCACATCATTAACAACCAGGTTCCTCATCCGGCTTTGTCCTATAACGATTCGTACGGACAGCCGCGAAACTACATCAACATGGTCGACTCTGGGGCTGGGGCTTTCTCTGAGAATCCGCTTCTGACAGATACATACTATGCTCTTATGCCCGCATCGCCATGCATCGACGCCGGCGATCCGGATCCATTGTACAATGATCCTGATGGCACTCGCAACGATCTTGGTGCCTTACCGTTTGTCTGCTACGATAGCAGTGATGCCGACGGGGATGGTTTGATGGCATGCCAGGACAACTGCGTTGACGTTTTCAATCCAAACCAAGAGGATTCCGATAACGACTGGGTGGGCGACTCTTGCGATCAGTGCTTTGATAGCGATCATGATGGCTTTGGTGATCCCGGCCATCCGGGCGATTTATGCGCTGAGGACAACTGTCCGGCTGCCTACAATCCTGATCAGGGTGATACGGACCTGGATGGAATTGGTGATGTCTGCGACAATTGCCCCGACATATACAACCCTGAACAGACCGACTCCGACGGAGACGGTAGAGGTGATCTTTGCGACGATTGCTGTGACATTCGTGGCGATGTCAACCATAGTGGTAGCGACCGTGATATCGCTGATCTGATCTTCATGGTGAGCTTCATGTTCCAGAATGGTGCTGAGCCTCCCTGCAAGATTGAGCCGAACTACTATCCTGAGGCCGACTGCGACGGAAATGGAAGCGAAATGGATATTGCCGATCTGATCCGAATGGTCAATTCAATGTTCTGTAGTGGCCCCAATGTTGAACCCTGCCCGGGTGAGATTCAAGGAGAGAGTCGTTGCAAGTAGACGGCGCTCCAACGAGCGATAGACAATCACCTAAACGTTCGGCCTAGCAGGCTCCCCACCTGCCAGGATCTTGCAGATTATCAAGCCCCCCTACTCGTCGTGCCTGAAGCGCATTCCCAACTGATCTAAGAGGAAGGCATAGATGTCTGCCTCCAGGGCTAACGTCTTGCTCAGGGCGGTGCCTGATCCATGCCCAGTATCAGAACTGGAACGCAGGAATATCGGATTGCCCGAACTCGTCGCAGCCTGCAAACGAGCCGTCATCTTGCGCGATTGACTCGGACTGACGCGACCATCGTGCTCACCGGTCTGTAACATCATGGCCGGATAGGCGGTACCATCCTCGACATGATGATACGGCGAATAAGCATACAAAGCCTGGAAGTGATCCGGGTTCTCGACCGTGCCAAATTCGGTGATATTGAAAACTCCGTTTGGATCAAGCTCCACGCGCAGCATGTCATAGATGCCAACCCGCGAGTAGATCGCCCGACAGATATCGGGATGCTGAGTAATCAGGGCCCCCATCAACAATCCGCCATTGCTGCCCCCCTTGAGGACGAGCTTGTCAGCATTCGTCACCTTGGAGTCGATCAAGTGCTGCGCACAGGCGGCGAAATCGTCGAACACGTTTTGCTTCTTCGTAAGATTGCCATTGAGGTGCCATTCTTCACCAAACTCTCCCCCGCCCCGGATATTGGCCACGGCGTAGATCCCACCCTGGTCGAACCAGAGTCGTAAGGCGACATCGAAGTAGGGCGACATGCAGATACCATAGCCGCCATATCCATATAGAATAGTTGGATTCTGGCCGGTTGCAACAAAGTCCTTGCGGCGAATGATGTTAATCGGCACCTGAGTACCATCCTTGGACGTGGCGAATTCGCGTACAACCTCGATATCGCGAAAATCAGCCGGAGCGGTCTGGAATAGCCAGGTGCGAGTAGCATCCCACTGCAGCGGGTCAAACCGATACCAGGCTGGCGGCTCGGTGTAGCTCTGAGATCGAAACAGCAAACTATCTCCGCCGAGGGAGACCAGGTTGCCGATTGAGCTAAGCTGGTCGAACGGGATATCTGCTTGCGGGTTGCCAAAATGGTCATACGCCAGCAACCGGGTCGGACCGCCCGCCATACTCACGACATAAATCAAGCCCGCGGTCGGCCGGAACGACTTGATCACCTCGTCACTCTGAGGTACGATCAGCTTCGCCCGCAAGATATCGGTTTCACCCCCAGCCAGCTGGAGGATTTGACCTCGGGGAGCTTCTTTTCGTGACAGCAAAAACAGCGAACCGTCGGTGCCAAATTGTACCGTGGGCACGAGATCCTCAAAACGTGTTATCTGCACCCACGGATCATCTTCCTGCTTGAGAT
>CAZHDS010000022.1:0-27180 GCA_964531495.1 uncultured Ignavibacteriales bacterium | reverse complement strand
AACCGAAGAGCGTCGATTCGAACCGGCCCCCGGTTTTGCCCGTCAGGCAAATGTGAAGAAGTCGGCCTACGGCACCGCCCGCAAAGACTTTGTCAAGTTCTGGGAGGGTCAGGCCGCTGAACTCGTATGGAAGAAGAAATGGCGCGAGGGTCTGCAATGGAAAGCGCCTGATGCCAAGTGGTTCGTGGGCGGCAAACTGAACGTAACTGAATCCTGCCTCGATAGGCATATCAAGGGCGCCCGCAAGAACAAGGCGGCCCTGATATGGGAAGGGGAAACCGGCGAGCAACGAACCTTGACCTACTTCGAACTCTATCGAAAGGTCAACAAGTTCGCCAATGTGCTGCTCAAGCTTGGTGTAACAAAGGGCGACCGGGTCGCGATCTACTTGCCGATGATTCCGGAACTGGTCATAGCCTGCCTGGCTTCCGCCCGCATCGGCGCCATCCACTCAGTAGTTTTTGGCGGCTTCTCTCCAGACTCGCTCAAGGACCGGATACAGGATCTCGACGCCCGCCTTCTTATCACGGCCGACGGCGGTTACCGCCGCGGACAGATCATTCCCCTCAAGCACGATGCCGACGTTGCCCTCAACGACTGTCCATCTGTCACCGATGTCATCATCGTGCGGCGCGGTGAGTTCCTCCTCCGCTTCAAGGAAGGGCGAGACCATTGGTACCATCGTCTGATGGATGAAGCCGAAGCCTTCTGCCCGCCGGTGTATGTCGACGCCGAGCATCCGCTATTCATCCTCTACACCTCTGGAACGACCGGCAAACCAAAAGGGATCACCCATAGTACCGGTGGCTACCTAACGGGCGTATACGCCACAACCAAGAGTGTCTTTGATCTCAAGGATGATGATGTATTCTGGTGCACAGCCGATGTGGGGTGGGTGACGGGGCACTCCTATCTCGTCTATGGCCCGACGGCCAACGGTGCCACCCAGGTGATGTACGAAGGGTCCCCTGACTGGCCGGACAAAGACCGGTTCTGGAAAATAGTCGAGGACTATGGCGTTTCAGTATTCTATACCGCTCCCACGGCTATTCGAACTTTCATGAAGTGGGGCGATGAGTGGCCCGGCAAACATGATCTGTCGTCGCTACGGCTGCTCGGGACAGTGGGCGAACCGATCAACCCGGAGGCCTGGATGTGGTACCGGAAGGTGATCGGAGGCAAGAAGTGCCCAATCGTCGATACCTGGTGGCAAACTGAAACCGGCCACATCATGATCACACCCTTGCCCGGGGTGACGGCAACGAAACCGGGCTCGGCAACCAAGCCATTTCCGGGCATAGAGGCAAAGATCCTCGACGACGATGGCAACGAGGTCCGCAAGGGAGGCGGCTACCTGGCCATCACCCAACCATGGCCTGGAATGCTCCGTGGCATCTGGGGCGATCGTAAGCGCTTCAAGGAAACCTACTGGTCGAAGTGGCCCGGAATCTATTTCCCGGGTGACGGAGCCAAGATCGATGCCGACCAGTATTTCTGGATCCTGGGCCGAGTCGACGATGTCATCAACACCGCCGGACATCGTCTATCGACGATGGAAGTAGAATCAGCGCTGGTGGAACATGAGTCGGTAGTGGAAGCTGCCGTCGTGGGCATACCTCACGAACTCAAAGGGGAAGCTCTGGCTGCCTTCGTGACGCTGAAGGGTGGTACGGAATACACTGATCGCACGCCCGCAATTCTGAAGGAATTCGTGGCACGCAAGATTGGCGCCATCGCTCGCCCCGAAAGAGTCATCCACGCTCCCGAGTTGCCCAAGACTCGCTCCGGGAAGATCATGCGCCGCTTGTTGCGTGACATCGCCGCGGGCAAGCTCCTCGGTGATACGACGACTCTGGCCGATCCCGATGTTCTGGCCCGAATCAAGCGCCAGTACGAAGAGGACTAGCCGTCAGTATCGGCAGAACGATTGCGCGGGCAGGAACCCGTCCGACTATGAACAGGGGGCTGGTGGTGCGCCGCCTTGGAACATGAATGTGACCAGGTAAATCAGATCGTCGATGATCACGACCTCACCGTCGCCATCGATGTCGGCTTCGCCTGAGCAAAGCGGTTCGTCACCATTTTGGAACATGAAGTCGACCAAGTACATGAGGTCGTCGATATACGGTCCGATACCATCGTGGTTGACATCAGCCCGACGATCACAGCACTGGGCAACACTGAAGGTCTGCCAGAATCCCTGGTGAATCGTGGCATCAGCCCCGGTGATAGTACCGACGGCCGCCTGACCGATAGTTCCGCCCGAACCGGACGCGGAACCATCCCAGGTAGTACCGCCTCCGGCGGCAACCATCCACTGGACATGCCAACCATCATAGACAGGTACGCTGGCTGTCGCAAGAACCGGAGCCTCGGGCTGCTGCGGTTCAGCAATGGAAGATGGCGCCTTGATCGCGATATTGGAACCGGCAAGACCGACTTCCTTCGTCACCGGCGGTTGACCGAACACCGGAAGAGCCAGGATGAGACAGAGTGAGGCTATAACATATGACATTTTTCGCATGATTGAGTCCTATTCCATTGGTTTAGCATTCTTGACCCGCTCCACGATGACGGTAAGCTCTTCGTCGAAGGGAGAATGGGTCTGTTCGCTGTCGCGAGCCATTGATGGTGCCATTGGCAGAGCCGCTGTTCCGTCCCCGGCCAGGATCTCCTCTATGAAACTGATTTCAGGGGCCAGGCTCTTGCTGCGGGCGATCGTAAGACCTTCTCTCAAGATGTTTCGTCCATCTTCCCGATCCTGATCGGTCTTGCCGTGCCAGAGCAGCACCTGCCCGAGAAGAGCTTTAAGCTGGAGAGTAATTTCCTGATCGCTAATCTGATCGATCCCCTTGTAGGCGTTTTGCAATTTCCGAAGACCGGCATGAAAGAGTCCCTCACACGCTTCGACGGCAGCGGCACTAGCCTGGGAAAGGGTTGCGATGGATTTTTCGCCAAGTTCGCCCGCCAGCGAAAGAGCCTTGGCCGCATGATTCTTACATTGTTTGAAATCCTTGCAGTAGAAACAGAGCTTCACCAGGGCCAGATGGATGTGGGCAAGATTGCGCGCCATGGATGATTTCTCTGCGAGCTCTAGCGCTCGCTGGAAATACTCGGAGGCCTTTTCGACATCCCGCCGGAAGAAATAGGCCGAGCCGAGCTGCACGAGAGCGTTAGTTTCGGCCTGCGGGTGTCCAATCTTGTGGGCGATAGTGATCGCCTCCTCAGAGTCAGCAATAGCCTGATCAACCTCCCCAACGGTCAGCCGGGCCTGGCTGATGTTAACCAAAGTCATGGCATACGAGGCTTGATCGCCGCTGCCTTTGAAGATCTCGCCAGCCTTTAGGAGCATTTCCAGTCCCTGCCTAAAACGCCCGCCAATCACGTGCATCAGCCCCAGGTTTAATCTCTGCCTGGCCACCAGGTCTTGACTACCAATCTGCTCGGCCAGTTTCAGAGCCTGTTCGTAGTTCTGGGAAGCAAGCTCGGGCTCTCCCCGGTAGAAATTGACATTGCCGAGGTTGGCCAGACAAGCGGCTTGCAACGACAAGTCCTCGCGCCTTACGGCAATCCCCAGAGCTTCCTGGTACAACTCCATGGCCTGATCGTAATCGCCTTGACGAGAATAGGCTACGCCCATGTTTTTCAAAGACTCGGCGACCCGGTCCTGGTCGTCCAATTCGCGGCTTATCTGCAGGAGCCGGTCAAAGCATTGTATCGCCTCTTCGAATCTAGCCTGCGGCTGCAGAGCTGAGATCTTTACGCCGAGGATATTGGCCTCGCTATCGAGGTTGTTAATATCGCGCGCCAGAGCCAAGGCCTCATCGGCTCGCTCGATGGCCTGTTCGAAATCGGATTTTTTGACGTGCAGACGAGCCAGCATGATCAGGAGATCAATCCGACCGGCCAGGTGGTCCTTTCCCGCAGCACTGGCAAGGGCTGACTCCAGCTCGATTTTGGCGCTAGCCATATCTCCGTTGTACATCATGATCTCGGCCAGACCAGCTCGGGCGGCGATCAGCGTCGGCTCCTGTTTGAGAGCCAGGGCGTAGAATCCCAGAGCGATATCTACATCAGTGCGCTCTTTTTTGCGACGGAAAGTGTACTTTGCCTTTAGGTAATTTTCGTAAGCCTCGGCGTCGGTCGCCTCCGGACGGCCCACCTGCGCCTGGGCGATGACGGTCTGAGCCACATTCATGGCCTGAATGACACCATCGGCGAGGTCCTTTTTGACCCTGACCAGATTCTCCGGCGCTTCCACCCATCGTTGAGCCCAGAGGTTCTCGCCAGTCTTGGCATCAACTAGCTGGGCTGACACGCGGATGGCGTCGGCTGTCTTGTGCAACGAGCCATCGAGAATCAGCCCGACATTCAGACTGCCGGCGATTTCCTCCAGGTCAGCGTCGGACTCCTTGTACTTCAGAACCGACCGCATGGAGGATACGCGCACCGACCCGATGCGAGTCAAGTCGACAATCAGGTCCTCCGTAATACCGTAACAAAGGAATTCATCCTCCGGCGAACCCAGATTGCGGAGGTGTAGGACCGCCAGTGATTGCACCGCCGCCGGGCGCGTTGCTGTTGCCAGAGGCAGGTGAGGGCTGCTAGCCTCGGGCCGCAAAATCTCCCGAAGGTCACGTGCCATCTCAGCGATATCCTGATAGCGAGCGGTGGGGTCCTTCGCCAAAGCACGATCGACGATACTTTGACACTGCTCTGGGAGACCGGGTCGGGCTTCCTGCAACGAGGCCGGCGAGTCATTGATGATGGCGTTGATCGTGGCCACCATACTTCCCCCCGAAAACGGCTGCCGTCCCGTTAGCATCTCATAGAGCACGATTCCGACGGAAAACACGTCGGATCGAGAGTCCACGTCTGTCCCTTGACCCTGTTCTGGAGACATGTAACTCACGGTCCCCAGGGCGGTGCCATCCTGCGTGAGCTGTTGATCGGCCTGACCCTTGGCCAGACCGAAGTCAAGAACCCGAACGCGGCCATCCCGATCGATCATGATATTGTGTGGCTTGATATCGCGGTGAACGAGGCCGGCTCGGTGAGCCGCCACCAAACCATCGCACACTTGACCAAGGTAGTCCACGGTATTTTCCAAGGACAATTGCCCGGCGTCCATCAGATCTCGCAACGCCCTACCATCGATGTACTCCATGGCGATGAATATCCAACCCTGAGTCTGAGCGACTTCGTACATGGTCACCACATTGGGATGGTTGAGGGCGGCGGCGGAACGAGCCTCGCGGAAGAAACGCTCGCGGAACGTGGCATCGGTGGACATGTTGGCCGGCAGGAACTTCAGCGCAACCTGGCGCTTCAGCTCGGAGTCATCAGCCAGATAAATCTCACCCATGCCTCCCGCCCCGATCTTGGACTTCAGTCGGTACCGCGAGATAGTCGTGCCTTCGCGCAATACGGTGAATGACTGAGTCTGGTCTTTTGGTTCGGAATCGTAATCCAAGAGGTTACCCCGTCAACTCATCGTCAAGGCCTGGTGCAAAAAGCACAAAGAAAAATAGCGACACTCCAAGAAACAACTTGCCTTGTTCAACGTTCCTCGATATATAGGACTTTGTGGATGCATTTAATCCACATACGGAACACATTTAAACCGCCAATGCAACAACAAATTGAGGGTTAATGGACGTTTCCCTCGGCAGACCTGACGGGCCCCGGGCCATAAAGGGGAGTGAATTCCCCGGAGTCGGGTTGCGCCGGGTTAGAGTACGTTCTTTGGCCAAACGGAGGATAGTATGGTTTATCGCATAACGATGATACTGACTGCGGTTCTTCTCAGCCTGATGGGTGAGACCTCGCTTCAGGCCGCTGCACCCCAACTGATCACGTACCAGGGCCGATTGGCCGATGGATCCGGCGACGCTGCCCCTGACGGCAGCTACCAAATGACGTTCGCCATTTTTGACCAACCAGTCGGTGGTATCCTGGTCTGGACCGAGACCCAGCCAGCGGTAGGCGTCCAGGATGGACTGTTTTCGGCCGCGATGGGTTCAATCGTGCCGCTCCCGGACACGGTCTTCCGCGAAGAGGGTCGATATCTTGAAGTCAGCGCCAACGGTCAGGTGTTGGGACCGCGCACTCAATTTAGCTCGGTTGGTTACGCTCATCGCATTAGCACCGTTGATGGTGCTACGGCTGGCAGCTTGAGTGGCTCACTGCGACTCGTCCCGGATGAATTCGCGGCCGATGGCAACGCCATGGTGGTCGTGAATGACGCGGGCCAGACGGTTATGTCGTTTACGGTCGACGAGTCTGGTCTGGCCAGTGTGGGGCTGTTTGACCCGGTGGATTCAAAGAGCGGTCAGGCTGGTGATGCCAGGAAAGTCATAGACATGTCAGTCGGCATCGATGGTCGACCGGCCATCTCACTTTTTGACCCGGTCGACTCCAAAGGCGCGCCCTTTGACACTCCGGCCAGAAGATCGATCGACGTCGCCGTCGGTCTGGATGGAAGAGCTGCCATATCGTTTTATGATCCGATTGATGCCATTGATGGCCTTGATTCTCTTCCGCGGCGGAAAGTGGTAATGCACCACGATGGAATAGTCATGTTCGGCGCTACCGAAGCGGACACGAGTCTGTTTGTCGCCCCTAACGGCGACATCATTGGACAGGGTCAGATCACTATGGGTGAAAACAGCAGCAGTGGCGAGAATACGGCGGTGCTTGGCTTCAACAATGACGCCTCGGGGGACTCGTCTTCGATCGGAGGCGGTTCCGCCAACGTGACGAGCGGCGTCATTTCGACCATTGGTGGCGGCCACCTGAATCAAGCCGCGGGCGTGGGTGCGACGATCGGGGGCGGTTCGACCAACGCCGCTAACGATGATTTCAGCACTGTCGCCGGAGGATTTGAAAACGTCGCTGACGGGGCGTTTTCCTCAATTGGGGGCGGCACGGTCAACAGCACGGGCGGCTTGTATGCCACCGTCCCCGGCGGTGACAGCAACCACGCCGGAGGAGATCACTCCTATGCAGCCGGACACCGCGCCAAGGCCGATCATGTCGGATCCTTTGTCTGGGCTGATCATACCGAGGCCGACTTCTCCTCGACCGCCGACGATCAGTTTATCATCCGTGCCACCGGTGGTGTAGGTATTGGCACGAACAACCCAACCGGGGCGCTCGAAGTTGTCGCTCCCGGCGGCGACGCGTCCGTGATTCTCCCGAATGGCGCGATCGGCTCAAGTGAAACAGCCGACGAACCTGGGCTTTCGGCCTTCCGCTCAGCAGCGGAAATCTCCCTGGACAAGAATAGCGGTGTAATGGAGGATCTGGCCGTTACGACGATTACCATTCCTACCGATGGATACGTCATTGTCCGTGGGGGCGCGTCGGTGGGCATGCGGGGCAGCTATGGCCGGAACCTGTGCCGGGTGCAGATAGATCAAGCGACTGGCGGGCTGGCACAGTCTCCGTACTTCGTCGAGGTCGGCACATCCCACGATGATGACCTGGCTCTCATTACGGACAACTCACGAAAGTTCTATGCCGTAAGTACCGAGCGAATCTACACCTTGCCAGCGGGTACTTATGAGTTCAGGATGGAGGGCATGGCTCATCCGGACAACTCCGGCGGAGCCGTGACGGAAGTGCTCCGACCGTACCTTACAGCCATGTTCATCCCGACCGCTTACGGTACCGTGACGCAATAGTCGCCCCTCAACCCGTATCGCGGTATCGGCCCGCCGACGGACTTCTATCGCGCCCAGCCCGATTTGAGCAGAGCACCAACCCGGTGCTCTGCTCCTTCTTCAGGCCAGTTTGACCGATATCGACAGCTCCCCCGAGGACACCAAATCTCACCCAGTTTATGCGACAAAATGGACCCATTCGGTCAAAGTAATAAGATTTGACCCTACGGAGTCCGATGGTTATAATAAACGCGTGCTTGAGGCGCATGAGATCACATGGAATTGATCGGATGGACATGAGGGTTGACGCGTGAAGTGCTTTGTTAAGTCGCTGCTACTGGCAGTCATAGTAGTTCTGTGCTATCACCCGCCGGTTCAAGCGGTTCGACTGGATGGATCTCTGTCAGGGGAACTCTATGGTCACCAGACCGGGCAAGACCGCGACTGGCAGCCGTTCGGAAGACTGAGATCAAATCTGCTGGCTTGGGAATCAGGTCCTGGGCGTTCGTTGCAGTTCCACACGTCCATGCGCTGGGCGGCAAGGGGGACAAGCTGGCGAAACCCCGATTCTGATGTGAGAGTTTATGACCTGTATGCTCATCTAAAGGGGTTTGGCGGCAACACGGATGCCTATTTGGGACGCCAGTTCGTCTTCAACGGCGTCGGGAGCGCTGTTGTAGATGGCGGCCGAATCCGATTGGTTCCGCGATCACGAACTGTCCTTGAGTTCTTCGGGGGACGGAGGGTGAGTGGCGTTGGTCTGGGTTCGTCAGACAACGTTTGGGACAATACCGTGCTTGGCAGCCAGTTTGGTTGGCAGCCTGACAGGAATACACGGCTTTCGGCCAGTTGGATGCGGCAGCAACAAAATGGACATGCCGTTTCCCACGCTGTTGGATTGGAGTCCTCGCGTCGAATGGGAGCGGTTGATGTGCTACTCAAGGCCTCCTATGACTTGGTCGGGTTACGTCTAGCTTCGCTTCTGTCTCGGATGTCTGTGATCCATGGTCAGTGGTACTTTGGAGGGGAGTACCTACGGCGCCAGCCATCGGTTTCCCACCACTCGATATTCTCTGTTGTCGAATTCTACGCCTACCAGATCGGACGACTTGAAATCCGTCGCAAACTGTCTCATTCGGTTTCGGCTCTTGCCAACGTTCACGTCGAGACTGCCGGTAGCGACAATTCCTACCGTCTTGATCTAGGGATTAGATCCTCGGGCTATTCCCTGCTCTGGGTCCACCAAACAGGCTACGCTGGGGTCAATGACGGGCTGAAGGGAACAATTTTCGCTCCCGTGCACAAGCGTCTGGATCTTGTTGTCGGGGCCAATCTTTACCGGCACCGGATACAGGATGAGCACAGCAAGAAATCCGAATCATACTCTTCGACAGCGGGCTTGTACTGGCGAGCAGGCAAAGGAATAACCGGCCGAACCGAGATCCAGTGGCTCAGTAATGCGGAAATGGAGAGCAACGTGCGGCTCCTGGTGCTCCTCGCCAAGAGCTTTTCGATCGACTCCGACAAAGGGGCGCGGTGATGAACTTGATTGTTGCCTCGATACTGTTGATCCTTCTGGCAACCACCGCCGGAGTCGATTCGGATGAGTTGGTTTTTGACCATGCCCTTCACGTCGATCTGGAATGCCTTGATTGTCATGGCGGCGTGAGCTCGAGTACCGCAGCCGAGGATCACAACATCCCTGATATGGAAGTCTGCGAGACTTGCCATGATACTGACTCCGAAGACAATTGTGGTCAATGCCATCGCAACCCAGACGATCCTCAGGCGGTTCAGAGTCCTGGTCGCAAGCTGCTGTTCAGCCATCAGGGACACTTTGGACGGCAAACCAACTGCCAGACCTGCCATGCAGAAGCGAAGCATGGTGAACAGACCACGTTTGAGCCTGACATGCCCAATATGCCCCGATGTTTCGCGTGTCACAATGACATTGAGGTTTCAGCGCGCTGCGATATGTGCCATGGCTCGCAGATAACCATAGTCGACATTCATCCTGAGAACTGGCGATCACAGCATGCCCAGCCCGCACTCGACGATCCGGACTGGTGCCAGCAATGTCACGCGTCACAGAACACGTGCCTGGATTGTCACCGAGGAGACAATCTGCGGGGGCAGATACATGAGCTCAACTATGAATTCACCCACGGCTTGGACGCCAAGAGTCACCGCCTGGATTGCGCTTCATGCCACAACCATGAGACTTTTTGTAACGATTGCCACGAGCAGAGAAACCTGATTCCAGTGCTGCATTCCAATTTATCCTGGTTGAGTGATCACGGTCGTGCCGCCCGTCGGGATGTCGAAAACTGCATCGCTTGCCATGAATCAGACGATCCCTCGTGCGCTCGGGCTGGATGTCATCTCGACTCCGACGGTCTCAGAGGCACCAATCCACGCTTTCATGCTCCTTCGTCGAGCCAGCTCAGCAATAAGGGAGACTGGCATGATGATGATGGATCAGTGTGTTACACCTGCCATACGAACTCCCGGCAAACTGGCGAAGGATTCTGTGGGTACTGTCACCGCTGACGGAGAGCCGAGCCGATACGCTTATGATCCTGAAACAATACACGACATACAAACTTACGCTGCTGGCATGCTCTCTGTGTCTGGTGGGCGCGTGGTTATTCGGAGCAGGATGCAGCGAATCGCGTACTCCCAGTGGCCTCCCCCCGGCCCACCCGGGCGAGTGGATGGATTCCGAGTCGCCGAACTTTCACGGAGCCTTTGTGAATGTCGATGGAACGGCCAGCTGTGCCCATTGCCATGGCATCGACGGGCCCGGCGGGAAAGTCGATGTGTCCTGCACTGACTGTCATCGTGGGGGCGGAGCTGGGTGCACCTTATGCCATGGTGGCTTGGTTAGAAGCGACGGCGCCCCTCCGTACGGTCTTGAGGGTGAAGTGAATGGCACCGCCCTGGCGGTAGGCGCTCACACCAGGCACTTGTCAGGAGGAATCATCGCTGCGGCCGTTGCCTGCAGTACTTGTCACATAGTGCCGCCTGTGACGAACGACTCTGCTCATCTCGATTTGAGTCGTTTGGCTGGCGAGCCCCTTGACTCGGTGGCAGAGATCGTCTGGCACGGATTCGCTGATGGCGGGGGCGCAACATGGGACCGAAGTGCGGCTACCTGCAGCAACACTTACTGCCACGGCAATTTCGATGGTGGCGCTGATACCAATGGCCCGACTTGGACATCCCCGAATCAGGCACTCTGTGGGTCGTGCCACGATGCTGGTGACAATCCGAGCGAACTGGGTTGGAAACACGAATACCATGTCGGCTCAGCCGGTCTCGCATGTGGCGAGTGTCATGCCTCGGTGGTTGATACGCTAGACAACATCACGGGCCTCGAATTGCATGTCAATGGCAGTATCGATACTCTGACCCGCGATGCGGACGTCTGCGCGGTGTGTCATGGATCCGGAACAGGTGCTTGCACAGATTGCCACGGCGGACTCGACAATCAGACGGGGGCCCCGCCCGACGGCTTGGACGGTGAAGTTACCTCGGCTGCGCTCGCCGTCGGAGCCCATACGATGCACCTGGACGGCGGCGATATCTCGGATGGTATCCCATGCGATGAATGTCACGACGTACCATCGTCAGTGCTCCAGAGCGGACATCTTGGATCTGACTCGATTGCTGAGATGTCGTGGGGGAATCTGGCTGGCGTTCTTTCGACTTGGAATCGCGGCTCGGCTACCTGCAGCGACACCTACTGCCACGGCAATTTCAACGGTGGCGACGGTACTAACGCACCAGTCTGGACATCATCAGGACAGGCACAATGCGGTTCGTGCCACAATATTGGCACAATTCCCATAACCCTGAGTGGTGCCCACAAGAAACATCTGGCCGACGAAGGTTTGGGTTGCTATCAATGCCATGACAACACAGTCAGCTCCGGATACCAGATTCTTGGCAAGGATCTTCATGTCAACGGCAGCGCCGAAGTAGCCTTCTCAAGCGGACATGGAACCTACAGCGGTGGATCGTGCAGCAGCACCGAGTGCCATGGGACCAAGAGCTGGCTAGACGACGACTAGGGCCTGTCGGCAAGCCCCCGGACTACGTAACTTCAATTCGATGAGCAGGCCGCCGGGGGCGGTCCATCCTGGAACATGAATGTGACCAGATGGATCAAATCAGCGATATCTGGCTCCCCGCCGCTGCCATTGATATCGGTCTCTGTGGATATATGGTCACAGAAGCGTCATGAAGACAGCTCCGCCTTGGTATAACAGACGGCCCTTGGAAGAAGATTGTTCAGCGGAAGCAGCGATTCATCGCACCATGACCCAGCAAACAGCGTTAGCCTCTTTCGGCGTCCCCCAATCTCGCAAGTTAGGAACCCAACGAACCTGAAAAGCTGTTCTACCCGTATGCGCTTGACGAATCTCAGACGCCGGATAGCCATCGTCCTGGCCAGACGGTGCCTGAATGTCCACAGAGTTGACAATGCGTCAAAGCGCCGGTATGTTGATAATAGATGAACTTCATCCTCTATCATGCTCTGAAGCACGAAAGTACCCATGGCGGCTTCTGATAGCACCAGCAGTCAGTTGTTTACCAGCGACCTGCTCTGTCACCTACTGCCGACCAAACCGGTGCCGGATCTCGGACCGGTCCTGGTAACTGGCGCTTCGGGTTATATCGGTGGCCGACTGGTCCCGGAGTTGCTGGTTCGGGGTTATCAGGTGCGGATGATGGTTCGCTCGCACTCCGGTAATCAGGATGATCTGTGGCCGGACTCAGAAACAGTTGAGGCCGACGCACTGAGCGGAAGGGGTCTGAAGCAAGCCCTCACTGGGATCGATACGGCCTACTATTTGATTCACTCGCTTCAATTGGGACCGTCCGAGTTCGAAGCCGCCGACCAGACCGCCGCTCGCAACTTCAGGCTCGCGGCTGATGAGTGTGGCGTGAAACGCATAATCTACCTGGGCGGGTTGGGCGACGTCCGCCAGGAACTGTCATCCCACTTGCGTAGTCGTATCGCGGTCGCCAATGAGTTGAAGGCCGGAGAAGCGTCGGTGACCGTGCTACGAGCTGGCATGATTATCGGATCGGGTAGCGCCTCATACGAGATGCTCTTACATATTGTCAAGAAACTGCGGGTGATCCCGGCGCCATCCTGGTCACGCAATAGGTGTCAGCCGATATCGATTCGCGACACAATTAGATACTTGGTGGGCGTGCTGGAAGAACCGAGATCTATCGGCAACGACTATTGTGTGGGCGGAAGCGACATTCTTACTTACCGAGAAATGGTGAGCGAATTGGCCGACATACTGCAGCGAAAGATCGTCATCGTGAGTTCACCGGTCTCAAGTGTCCGCCTGTTCGGTTATCTCGCCAGTCTAATAACGCCAGTGCCCAATGCCATATCGCAGTGTCTGATGGAGGGCATCCTCACCGACATCGTCTGCCTGGACGAATCAATCCAGAAGCTCCTCAACTTTGAGCCGATCTCTTATCGTGAGGCGATTGTCAAGGCTCTCTCTCGTGAAGAGCAGGATCGGGTGGCGACGCGCTGGTCCGATGCCTTCCCCCCCGCTTTCGAGCTCGCCATTACCCTCGCAGAGCTGGGCGGCGATGCTACATTTACAACGAGTCAATCGCTGGTCTCGACAAAGGCAGCCTCGGCCCTATTTTCTTCGGTGTGTCGGGTCGGGGGCAAAGATGGTTGGTTTCATGGCAACTGGATGTGGAAACTCCGAGGATTGGTTGATCGCATCCTGACAGGTGTTGGCACCTCCCGGGGGCGAAAGAACTATGGTCACCTCAGAGTTAACGACGTGATTGATTTCTGGCGGATCGAAGACATTCTCTCTGACAATAGGCTGCTTCTGCGTGCCGAGATGATACTCCCGGGCCGGGCCTGGCTGGAATTCAGAATCAAAGAGCTGGCGGGAAGAAGAGAGCTATCGGTCACGGCCTATCATGACACCAACGCGCTTCGCGGAAGGGCCTATTGGTATGCCTTCATGCCCTTTCACCACTTCATATTCAAGCATCTGATCGAGGATATCGAGGCTCGAGCATGAACATCACTTCTTCCGGACAAGCAAAATCATGACTGCTGGCCAGCCCCGCAGACATCAATCGCTGTTGGCGATCATCCAGGGGGCCATTCTCTGGGGCCTACTCCTGGTATTGGCCGGATGTGCTGAAGAATCGCCGGTGATTTCTCACTCCGATCCTGCGGCGAGTCGATACCGCCAGGAATCCGAACCGGCTCGCTCGCCCGATGGTCAGTACGTCTACCATATCTCGACCGACACTCTCGATCCCTCCCGCTCCGGTCTCTGGCGCGCGAAGATCACTGAACCAAGACGGGAGAAGCTTCTCAGCGGAGTCTCGTTTTCTTCCCCGTCAGCTTCGCCGACTAATGATGTGATCGCTTTTCTTGATTCCTCCCAAGTTGCCTACTTTCGTACCTCTGACTCACAACGCGTGACGTCGTCGATGACAAGGAGCTACACCGCTCTGGTTATGCTCAACGACGACGAGCTCATCGGTCAGCGAGGTGACTCACTTTTTCTACTCAGTGAACCGGATAGCAGTGAGCACTACGTGGTCCGCGGTTCCGATCCGACGCTAGTGGCGATTGATACCTTCGTCTACGTGGCGCCTGTTTCGGGCATCACTTACGGGATTGTCAAGTCAGGTCTGCCGGGACTGGGTTCTGACACCATCTATGTTGTCTCACCGCAGACTTCGCCGATAAGCGTGCACTGGCCTGTTCTGGACAATGCCTCTGGCAATTTGGTCTGGATGCAGGAATACACCACCATGGATTCGGTCTTCGCGCTTCAAATGCCGTCCTCCGATCTGATCGCTGTTGATCGCAGCCACACCCAGAAACCGTGCCTTATCGATCAATTCCACGTTATTTTCACTGGCCCTGATGGCCGCTTCTACAAGGCCGATTTCCACGGTAGTGCCTCTGGACCTTTCTGGCATGTGGAGGGCGGAGAATAGCCAGTCAGATTGCCATCTGGGAACGCTTGTGGGTCGATCCCCTGACTGATCAAGGCTGTTGCGTTGGGGTTCGGATAAACCTATCTTGCCCCCGCCATGAAAGTAATCGAAAGGAAGAGCATTGAGCCATGTCGGTGACATCATCACCGTCCAAGTGACCGACCTCGCTTTCGACGGCAAAGCTGTTGGGCAATACGACGGCAAAGTGGTTTTCATGAATGCCGGTCTCCCGGGCGAGACTGTCGAGGCCGAAATCACCCGAACCAAACCACGTTATGACCACGCCCGCGTCACCAAAATCGTGACCCGGTCACCGGAGCGCATTGAGGCCCGATGTCAGCACTTCGACGTCTGCGGCGGATGCACCTGGCAGGATCTACGGTATGACCAGCAGCTGAAATACAAAGAGAAGCAAGTTGCCGATTGTCTGGCTCGCCTGGGGCATCTGGAAAACGTTCAGGTGCTGCCAATCATCCCTGCCGAGGATCAATTCTTCTATCGCAACAAGATGGAGTTTTCCTTCCACGTCCACGACGGCTCATTTCGACTCGGCCTGCACGAGCGCGGCCGATTCGATGCCATCTTCGATGTCGAGACTTGCCACCTGCAATCGGAGTCATCCAACCGCATCATTGCGGCTGTGCGAGAGTGGGTCACGACGAACGAAATTCCCGTCTATCATATCCTGGAACACACCGGCTACATGCGCTTCCTTGTCATTCGCGAGGGAAAACGCTCTGGCCAAATCATGGTGAACATCGTTACCAACTTGGGAGATATGCCCAATCAGTCCTCGCTGATAGAGCTGCTGAGTCGGACCGTGCCCGAAATCACGACCATCCTGCACAGTCAAACGAGCAGCAAAGGCAACGTGGCGGTCGGCGAAATTGAAACGGTCTTGGCTGGACCAGGATATATCGAAGAACATCTGTTTGAGAAACGTTTTCGGATTCGATCCAGCTCATTCTTCCAGACCAACTCGGCTCAGGCGGAACGGCTCTACCAGGTGGGCTTTGACCTGCTGCAGGCTTCGCCCGGGGATCGGGTCATGGATCTCTACTGCGGAACCGGTACGATAGGCTTGCTTCTGGCTGATCGCGTCAAGGAAGTCGTGGGCGTCGAGTTGGTAGAGGATGCTGTGCGTTCCGCGCAGCAAAATGCCGAGTTGAACGACGTCTCTAACATCAGTTTCTACCAGGGGCATGTGAAAGAATTCTTGAGAAGCGAAGCCGCCGCTGAGGGAGAGTTTGCCGCTGTGATCGTGGATCCCCCTCGGGCTGGCATGAACCCGAAGGCGTTAAGACGCCTAATACGCTTGCACCCGCCGAAGCTGCTCTACATTTCGTGTAATCCGGCCACCTTCGCTAGAGACGCGGCTGAGCTGGTGGGCCAGGGCTACAAGCTGTCGGAAGTGCAGCCGGTCGATATGTTCCCGCACACAATGCATGTCGAGTTAGTGGGCCTCTTTGTTTCCGAGTAATTGTTGCATTGGTTTCCGCACGTAGCTAACTTGGCCGGCAACTTTGTAAGGAGGCTACATGCATCGCAAGTTCTGTGTCACCCTGGTAATAGCCGTCGTCGGCCTGTTCCTGTTCGCCAACTCCACCGCTGCACGCACCAAGACAATAGATCAGCTATCTGAAGAGATCCTGAGCACCCTTCAGTCCTTCTACCCCGTCAAAGCGACTGAAATGGGCATCCACTCCCACGACTCTTTTCTGGCCGATTACTCGAACAAATCGGTCAAGAGCATGATCAAGAAGCTGGACGACTTCGAGCGTGACCTCCACAAGCTGAGCCAAACCCACGGTGATGAACTGAACTATCTTCTGCTGAAATCGAATGCAGACATTGCCCTGCTCAACCTCAAGGAGATCGTCTGGCACAAAACAAACCCCATGGTCTACGTCAGTGAAGCAATCGACGGAATCTACTACCTCCTACTCTCATCGCATGCGCCTATGCAGGAAAAACGCGTCGCCATCCTTTCCCGCATGAAGGCCGTCCCCGGATTGATTGCCACTGCCATGAAGAATATCAAAGAGCCGCCGCCGATCTATGTGGAAGCTGCTCTGGAGGCTCTCGAGTCCGGCAGCCAGTTCTATCAGCAGGTGGCAGGCCAATTGATGAAGGAACTCCCCGACCAAGCCGACCAGATCCTCAAAGTTTCTACCAATGCTCGGGAGGCCCTGAACGACTTTGCTATCCATCTCGCGAACATCAAGACCGGTGAAGAGAACTCCTTCGCGATCGGCAAGAAGAATTTCGACTACATGCTTCAGCACGAACATTTCCTGACCATCGATAGTGATTCCATGCTCTCAATCGGTGAGAGTCTGTTGGCCGAGGCGCAGGAGGCGTATGCTTCATATCAGAGCTACATCGACGAGAATCCTGGCGATGGTCGCGATTCGGTTTTTGTCCCCGCCTGTATCACCGCTGATGACATCCTGGAATACTATCAGTGGGAAACAGATCAGGTACGGGTCTTCTGCCAAGAGAATGATTTCGTGAGCATCCCGGAGGACATCGGCGAAGTCGAAGTTGTCGAGACGCCACCCTTTCTGCGGACTATGATCGCTGGCATAGCCTATCAGCCAGCGGGACCGTTTGACACCGTCCAGAAGGGATATTTTTACGTACGTCCGATAAACAGGGACATGGAACGGGAGCAACTTGAGGCCCAGTTCCGATATGTTCATCGGCGCGGTTTCAAGGGCTCGGTTGTTCACGAGGCATACCCCGGCCACCATCTTCAGATCCAGATTGCCGGGCAACATCCGGATCCCGTGCGCAAATGGCAGTATAACAACATGATGATCGAAGGCTGGGCGCTCTACTGCGAACAGGCGATCTACGAGCAGGGCCTCTACGGTGAAGAAGATCCAGCCCAATGGCTGGGCGTATTGGGTGGGATCAGATTCCGGGCGGCACGCATCGTCGCTGACGTCAAGTTGCACACCGGCCAGTTCGCGTATGACGAATGCGTTGATTGGATGGTCAAAGTGCTCGAGGTTGAATCCGAATCAGGTCGAGAGTACCTGCGTACAAACGTCCGCCGTTACACCATGGCTCCGACTGCACCGATGTCGTACTTGATGGGCAAGCGCGAGGTTCTACGTCTGCGTGATGCTGCCCAGAAGCGGGACGGCAGTACTTTCTCGCTGAGAGCATTTCACGATGCTCTGTTGGCGGAAGGCTCCATCCCCCCCGCCCTCATGTGGGATGTGCTCGGCTTGACGGAGAACTAGGCGGTTAGCCCTTCCTTCGCAGTTCGGCAGATACAGCCCGGTCAGGGAGATAAGGATTGCATGCTCCCTTACCAAGCCTTATCTTGGGGTAGTAACAAATCCGCTCTGTCTTGAACGACTAACAGGGGCTGTGCTATGAATGCAGGGAAATCGCTGATCACAATCGCCGCCGTGTTGCTTCTATCCGCCGTTGCCAACACCGCCGTTATCCATGTACCGTCCGAACAACCGACAATCCAGGCTGGCATCGACGCTGCCTCTGACGGCGACACGGTGCTGGTGGCTGACGGCACATATACGGGCTATAGCAATACAGCCTTGTACATATATGGCAAGGGGGTTGCAGTCATCTCGGAAAACGGACCAGCCAATACAGTCATCGACTGTGAAGGAGGATATTCAGACGCCTTTATAGTTGACTATTCAATCACATCACAACCTATCATCGAGGGATTCACAGTTTCAAAGGCGCGATTTGCCGTCGATTGCCGATACTCCTCACCGACTGTCAAGTCGTGTGTATTTCATGAAATTAGTGGCGCATGCTTCCTGGCTAACAATGATCCTCTCAGTTCGGGGGACCTACCCGTCACCGAGCCAACAATCGAAAACTGTACATTTGTCGGCGCCACAGGCGGATGGGGAATTGTCCTGGAAGCATGGGGTGATTGCGCCGTAACGATGCGGCGATGCCTAATTAGTGGGTGCAGTGCGATGTCGTATGGCGACATAATAGTCCTGAAGGAGTACCATTCGGTAACGCCTACTGCCGAATTTGAGTGCTGCAACATCCACGGCAACTCTCCAGGGGACTGGATTGGTGACATAGCACACCTTTGCCATATGAACGGCAATATCACGGTTGACCCGCTGTTCTGCGACACAGCTGGTTCAGACTTCAGCTTGGACTCATCCTCAATTCTAAACCCAGTGCATCCCGCGAATCCATGTGGTCAGTTGATTGGCGCACTACCTGTCGGGTGTAGCGAGGTATACGTAGATGCTGATGGTGACGGCGTCGTCGATGCCCAAGACAATTGCATATCAGACTATGACCCCGACAATACAGATTCTGACTGCGACGGCGCCGGTGATGTGTGCGACGTCTGTCCGTATGATAGTGAAGATGATTATGACGCAGATGGTCTCTGTGGCGACGTCGACAACTGCCCCGAACACTTCAACCCGGATCAGGCGGATGAAGATGGCGATGGTTTCGGTGATCCATGCGACTGCTGTCGGTATGTGGGCGACATCGATCATGGCGGCGTCTATGGTGATCCATATACCGGCTTCCCGAATATCGCGGATTTGATCATGTTGGTTACACAGATGTTCGCTGGAGGACCATGCGGTACCATGTGTAACGAAGGCCCAGATTGCAACGGCAATCAGATCCTGCCTGAGGCGGATGTCAACTGCTCTGGATATCCAGGGGCGGACATTGGCGACCTGATCTACCTGGTCAACTTCATGTTCCAGGGTGGCCTCCCGCCCACGTGCTGGGATCAAGTGGATCCTGAAGACCCCAGTACCTGGCTTCCGGCGTGCAACATGTAGTGGGCCCGCCACCAGCCGCTTGCCCGGAGTAACTGGAGATAGCACAGACAACGGGCCGATTTCCCTCTACCCATCGCTGTCTGGCTTGCGTATAATACTGGCAAGAACGCACGGGCGATCAGAATCGATCTGACGCAAGCTGAACGCCTTTTGAGCCGATATTATGTATATCATGGGTACCATAGTCATATTGCTGCTGGCGATCGCCGCGATTACGTTGCTGCGGCTGCGCTGCCGCTTTGAGGTCGCGCCGGACTCCCGGCTCGTGTTTGTCGGGTTGGGACGGAGTGGCGTTGAGCTTGATTTCAAGACCCGCCAACAGGTGTTCAAGCTCTTCGGTATCTCCGTCAAGACCTCCCCCATGGAGTCGCCCGAGGATCCCCTCGACGAATCAGGTGCCCCACAGCTTGCTGTGGAATCCGAGAGTGACATTGACTCCCACGTTGGAAGATCGGACACCGCGCAAGAAGAGATCGACGCGAACCGGAAGACGAGAACGGCCAAATCGAAGAGACGTGTACGGCGGTGGCAGGATATACTCCCGCTCATTCCAAAATGCGCCAAGGCTCTGCAGGCCTATTCTTTCGGAATCCTGAGATCAATTGTGGTCGAGGAATTGCAGGCGGAGATCGAGGCCGGGTTTGAGTCCCCGGATTTGACGGGCATGACCTACGGCTACTATCAGGCTGCCTTGGCGGCTGCGCCCGGTGTCGTGAGTCACGTTGAGTACCGCCCGGACTGGACCGGAGCGTCGTTTTCGGGTCGAGCCCGGGGTTCGGTGGCCTTGCCGCTGTACCGCCTGATATACCGCTCAGCGGCCCTTATCTGGCAGTTACCCTTAAGAGATTTGATAAGATTGGCGATAGGAAAACAAAGAGGAGGCCAGGATGGCTAACAATGTAGTCGAGATTCTCAAAGGCGTTGTGGGTGAGCTCAAAGAAGTCGCTCGCTCAGAGACGATCATTGGCGAACCGGTGACGGTAGGTGACAAGACGGTCATTCCGATTGTCAAAATATCCTTCGGCTTCGGCGCCGGTGGCGGGCAACGCGATAGCGGCAAGGCTGACCAGTATGGCGGCGGCGGCGGCGGCGGGGCCAGAATCGAGCCCGCAGCCTTTATCATCATGGACGCCGACGGTGTATCGCTGCTTCCGGCTGGCAAGGGGAAGTGGGATTCGCTAATCGACGCGATCCCCGGCTTCGCCAACAAAATGTCGAAGTTCGCCGCTAAATTCAAAAGCGATGAATCCGATAAATCTGGTGACTCGGATACGGAAGTCACGGAAGCTGACAATCCCGATCCGTCCGATGATCAGAAGGATATGTGACCGCATCTATATGATGAACAGAGTCACGCGATGAAGCCGGCCACTGGTCGGCTTTGTCAATTTTGGGTGGGAATCCTAGCGGCCGCTCTGTCTTCTGAGGGCTCTGGCAAATTTGCTCAGCGGCTGACGCACAAACGGGATATCGAGTGAATCAAAAAGCTTGGCGAGACTGTCAGTGACCGCTTCCACTTGACTAGTCTCAGAAAGCTCCACCTCCAACTCATAGTCCACTGAGCCGTCGGTGAACTCAGTCCGGTCAATTTCTAGCGCCAGGGTCATATCACCAACCCTCATCGATTTGCACTGGCGATAGTTGTCGAACTTGACCAAACCGGCGACTTGCAGTTCCGCACCGAATTTGTCCTTCAAGAATAGGATCGGAGCCACGTCCAGGCTCATAACATCGAGTCGCAAAGCCAGGCATTCGAGAGCCTGACCACGGCTAATCTCATCTTCGATTTCGTCGCGAACGTGAGCCGCTCCGTTTTGTGTTGCCCTGCTCTTGATAGTGACTAATCCCCGAGAAGTTTCGGCGCGAACACGCAAGGCCCAGCCGCCGGCCTCCAGACGACCATCCTCGGTGTCGAAAAAAGCGTTCTGCTGACGAATCTCACCAGCCGTCTCGCCAATGTAGCCGAGCAACTTCAAGTAGCCCGTAAAGGAGCTCAGATCGAGCTTGATCTCGATCTCCTTCTTGGTGTTGATTGAACTTTCCATTGTGACAGAATTATAAGTCTCCTCCCTTCCGACCACAACCATTTTTCCGGCCGCCTGCCACAGAAAACGGGCGAAACCAGATTGGCTCCGCCCGCAAAATCAGTCAGTTGGCGCTCTAAACGCGATACTTGTCGGTGATATCTTCGTTGGTGGTGGCGTCATACACCATAAACTCTGGCAGGGTGATAGTCGTATCCTGTACGATATTGACCTTAAACTTGTTCGCTTTCATCAAACGTCCGATGCGGCTGAGGCCATTGTCTGTCATGACGTCGGCCAGCAAGGGATTGATCACGAGATGGAAATCGCGGAATTTCTGGTCGGCATACGCCCGCATGAACCATCGTTCCACCTTGGTCGCCATGTTTTCCTTGGAGACAACGCGCCCCAGGCCGCTGCAATACGGGCATGGTTCGGACAGAGTGTGCATGTGTGAGGGACGGATCCGTTCGCGAGTCATCTCAATAAGGCCGAATTCGGTGACTGGATTTATGGCCCGTTTGGCCCGATCCCGAGCGAAACAACGGCTAAACTCCTCGTACAGTTTTCGGCGATTGTCGCGGTTGTACATGTCGATGAAGTCGCATACTATCAAGCCGCCAATGTCCCGCAGGCGAATCTGCCGAGCTGCTTCCCGAGCCGCCAGGATGTTGACCTCAAAAATGGTCCGCTCCTGGTCACGGTTTCCGACAAATCGGCCGGTATTGACGTCGATCGTGACCATCGCTTCGGTCTGGTCGATGACCAAATAAGCGCCCTTTTTGATCCAGACTTTGCGCTCGAGGATCTTTTCAATCTCCGGTTCCAGATCGTACATGTCAAATAGCGGCAGATTACCCTTGTATAGCTTGACCCGGTCCTTGAGACCTGGCGCAACCTGGCGCGCGTAGGCGATGATACGCTTGTAATCATCACGATTGTCCACTATCAGCTTGTCAATGTCGTCGGTGAAAACGTCGCGAATCCTAGAGACCGTCATTTCAGACTCTTTGTGGATCAACGCCGGGGCTTTTTCGGTCTGCGCCTTCTTCATCAGCTTGTTCCAGAGCTTCATCAGACGCTTTATGTCAGCCTGAAAGTCTGCCTCTTCCTTGCCCTCGGCCTCGGTCCGTACAATCAGGCCAAAACCTTCGGGGCGCAGGGGCGTCAGTATCTTCTTGAGGCGTTTCTTCTCGCCCCAATTGGATATCCGCTTGGATACGCGCACGTGATCATCATCCGGAATCAGCACCATGAACCGACCTGGGATCGAGACTTCAGTCGCCACCCGAGGTCCCTTAGTGGAAATCGGTTCCTTGATCACTTGAACCAGAATCTCCTGATTCTTCTTGAGCACCGATTCAATGCCGGCCCGGCGCGTCTTGCGCACGATGTCAGCCGGGGCTTCCTCCTCGACATCCTCGGAATCACCGTGGCGGGCATAAACTTTGCCAACATCGGAGGAGTGCAGGTAGGCTGCTTTCTCAAATCCGATATCAACAAAAGCGGCCTGCATGCCTGGCAGGACCGATCTGATAACACCCTTAAAGATGTCACCGGCGATCCGCTCGGTGTCGGCCCGGTCTACCTGGAGCTCAACCAGATGGTTGTCCTCCAGGATGGCCATTCTTGCCTCATACTCTGTTGAGTTAATGAGAATCTCTGTCTTCAAATTGTCTCCTTGCTCCCATCACTGATTTCTCCCAATACTTCCCCGTCCTTCGGCTGCAGGCCATTCACGAACGAATGTCCGTCCATCGCCTTCTTGCCCTCAGGAACAACCTTCAGCAGCTCGATCACCGAATTAGAGCACTGCACCAGAAGGCGCTTGCGATCGGCAATGATTGTCCCTGGCCGGATGTCTTGCGCAGCTTCGGCATCGACTAACTGAGCTTCCAAGACCTTGATCTTCTTGCCTCGAAAAAACGAAAACGCGCCAGGCACACTGGATAGGCCTCGGATGAAATTGTGCACGTTTTCGGCCGGGAAGCCGAAGTCAATCATGGCATCGAAAGGACTCAGCTTCGGGGCTGGCGAGGCCAGGGATTCATCCTGGGCCTGGGCCTGAAAGCCGGGCTGCTCAATGAGATCGAGCGTCCTCAATAGGAACGCTCCAGACATCTCTGAGAGGCGGGCGTAAAGGGAATCAAAACTGTCTTTATCGTCTATTGACGCATTTTCTTGTAGAATGACGTTGCCTGTGTCCACTTGCGGATTGATAAAGAAACTGGTCAGGCCGGTTTCTTTTTCGCCGTTTATCAGCGCCCAGTTGATCGGAGCCGCTCCGCGGTATCGAGGCAACAACGAACCGTGGATATTGATCGACCCGTACTTTGGCAGATTATAGAGTGCCTCGGGCAGAATTCTGAAGGCCACCACGACAAACAGCTCCGGCTCAAATACAGCGAGCTGTTCGCGCAATTTCCGGCTCTTGAGGGTCTTCGGCGTGAAAACCGGCAAATCGAGCTCATAAGCCGCACAGCAGACGTCAGTAGGGCATTCGTCGCCCCGTCGCCCGCGCCGTTTGGCCTGGCCGGTTACTACCGCCAATACTTCGTGGCGGCTCTGGTGGAGGGCTTCCAGCGGTTTGCAGGCAAACCCCGGCGTCCCCATGTAGATGATTCTCATCTTTCTTGACTATCGGGCGAGCTCGTCTGAGGCGGATCCGAACGGGGGGTCAGAATAGATCAGGATAGTTGCTCAAGTCGGGTCGAGCCGAGTCATTTCTCAGGCTGCCGAAATGCCTTTGGCCAGCTTCCTTAGTCGGCCACTCAGTAGAGTGCGTGTGATCGGTGACATCCGATCGACAAATAATCTGCCCTCGAGATGGTCGTACTCGTGCAAAAAGGCTCGAGCCGCCATGCCGGTGCCAGTGATCTCAAATTCCTTGCCGTCCAGATCGGTCGCTCGGACCGTCACTTTTGCGGGACGGGTAATCTTCTGGTAGATGCCGGGAAACGAAAGGCATCCCTCTTCCAACTCGACTTCATCACTGGTCGCGATAATCTCCGGATTGATAAATACTCGGAGGGTCTCGGTCAGATCGATCGTTGACAGATCGACAATAAACACGCGTTTTAGCACTCCGATCTGGACGGCTGATAGCCCCAGACCTTTGGCTCTCTTGAGGGTGTCCCTCAAATCGGACACCAAATCCTTGATCTCCTGGTTGATTTCTTCAACCGGTTCTGATTTTTCCCGCAGTACGGGGTCGCCATACGTGACGATCAATCGCTCTGCCACGATTGCTCCTGAATTTTACTTGTCGACTTTGCCAGCGATAGAGCTTTTCAGGAATTCCAATTTGACATCGCCATCGATCTTCAGAACCACTCGGTTCCGGCCTTCGTCGATGGCAAATATGGTTCCAAACATACCGCCGGAGGTCACGACCTTATCACCTTTTGACAATTCGGTGAGGAGTTTTTCATGTTCTTTTGCCTTTTTGCGCTGAGGGCGGATCAACAGGAGATACATCAGGACGAAAATCAGTCCGAACCAGATGATCGTGAAGTAACCGCCACCTTGGGCATCCTGCCCGCCGCCTCCCATGAGGATTGGCCATACGTAGTTCAAATCAACTCCTTGAAATATAGGATCGACACAACTGCTCAATTACTGAACAGCATAATTTCCTATATCCGGTATAACTTGTCAACCTCTTATATGCCAAGAGATTGTTTCCTTAGCCATAACAGCGGGGTTGGAACCGAGTTCCCCGGGGGAGAGGGATCCTCCGAACCGACGGCACCGGCCGCTTTCTTTGCCCCAAAGAGCACCTGATCACGAAAGAGCGGTCTTTGGACAGTGGTTCTAAGTCGTTGGTAGCAAGTCTGGGGTTGTAGATGTCAGAACCCCTGATTGGTAGTCAGGGGTTGACAAATCCAAGGCTATATCTATCTTGATTAGATACACAACTGATAACTGGGCGTTAGGCCACAACCAATTGCTATGAAAGTGCACGATCAAATGAAGCAAGCTACTACTTTACTGCTGCTCGTGGGATTGACGCTGTGTACGACCATTCCACAAGCCCAGGACTGCTCAGCTTTTCAGTCTCTTTACTCATGGGGACCTAGCACAGGACACAATACAGTCATTATATCTGCTAACAGAGCCGGTGATGTAGACAATGATGGGGTGACTGACTTCATCTTCAGTACTATATCAACATCTATCCCTCCGGGGACCCACCTAGTTTACGTGTACTCCGGTGAGAATGGCTCCCTTCTCCACTTACTCGAGCTCGATGGTAGTGGGCCTTGGTCATATGGCACGGGTGACGTATGCGGCGCCGGTGATATCAACGGTGATGGCTTCGACGACTTCATGGTTGGCACTCATAGCGATCAAGGGTATGAGATCTCGGTCTTTTCGGGTGAGACAGGGGCTACGTTACAGGTTCTCAGAGGAGAAGGTGATGATGGGTTTGGATTGGCAATCTCGTGGGCGGGTGACGTGAACAACGATGGACACGAGGATGTGATTGTAGGTGCGAGTCGGGGGGGCGGTGGGCTGGGCTGCGTTTGGGTTTTCAGCGGCCTCACAGGAGCTACTCTGCACATCTTTACAGGTGAAGCGCAAGAACAGGGGTTCGGCTCGTTCGGCCAATCGGTCTGCGGGGCCGGTGATGTGGATTCGGACGGTTACGCTGACCTAATTGTTGGCGCGCCACAGGCTCAACTCCAAGCCGATATTGATAATCAGCTGTCAGCACCGGGACGTGCTTATGTCTTCTCGGGCCAATCTGGAGCAAAGTTGCATACATTCACGCATGTATTCGAGGACTCACTGGATTGCTGGGCGTATCTTGGACACGCGGTCTCAGGAGTCGGCGATGTTAACAACAACGGATATGATGATGTCGCGTTTTTGACTGGAACGTGTCTGACCCCATCCACGGTCGTAGTTCGCATCTACGATGGCAATGACTTCGAATTGATCCGTACAGCGTGTGAGGATTGTCAGTTTTTTCCGCAAGCCGGAGTAGGCGACATTAACGAGGACTTCCACGCGGATTACCTCACTATCGATCCCGAAGCTCAGCAGGTCACTCTTCACTCGGGAGTGGACAACGCTGAGTTGTCTTCGTTTACCGCAGGTGAAGGAACTGTGCACCCCAACTGGCCGTACTCTTGGGCAATGGCACGTGATGAAGCACGGGGAGAATATCGGTTCATCATAGGCAGTCCGGGAGCTGTGGTGGGTCCGCCCCCGCAGATGTTCTCCCCAGGTCGCGTGGATGTCTACAGCTGCGGGTGTGGGGACATTGGATTTCAGCCGGATGTGAATGGCTGGGGCTTTGCCAACGATAATTCTTCTGGTGACTTTTGGAATTCCACCGATGGGGTCGACTACTCGGCGCCGCCGTACCCACCTGACTGGGCGAACATAGATGCCGCAGTGTATCCCAGCTGGCCGTTGTTTGTGGAAGCCTTCGGAGATGAACAGTGCTTTCATTTGGACGGCTCCGGCCAAGCCCTCATGTATGATGAGAACAACATCCTCGCCCCTCTCAAAGATGCACTGTGGTGGTGGCTATCTATGATGGAATCATATGGAGGTGTGTGTTTCGGCATGGCAACATCTGCACTATCGTTCTTCGATGATTGTCAAGACTGCTTAGATGAGCAGACGGAGTTTGGCAGTGGCGGAGATCTCTTCGGGTAT
>CAZHDS010000021.1:0-28627 GCA_964531495.1 uncultured Ignavibacteriales bacterium | reverse complement strand
CATCAAACCGTCCCGACCGACCTCGATTTCATTAAGCTTGCGCACGTTTACCAACGGCGTCAGGACCGATATTTCGATTTCGGCATTAGCAAACTCCGCCTCGGTGAGAGGCACAAAACGAGGATCTTCGAACGCCGCCGCCACGGCCATATCGGCGGCCGCTTCATACAACGGTTGGCGGGCGCGAATATGTCCAATACAACCGCGCAGGTCGCCCTTGAGCGTGAGGGTCACGAAGATACCCCTCGTCTCGGTCAGGCCGGCAGTGCGGCTTGGTTCGTAGTCGACTCCTGAAAAACGAGCGTTGATCGCCTCGCGCACAATCTGGTGCAGGGCTTCTTGAGCCTCTGCTTTTAACGGAAGAATCTCGCCGCGTTTGGCCGCCGGAATACCCATCGTCGGACCCATTTTGGATTTCTTGCCCGCGACAATAACGGCCGACACATACCCGACCACATTTTCAAAATCCCCCGTGGATTCGCCCGAAGTAGTATACTCCACGATGTGACTCGAGACGCCGCCAAGTTTGCGGGCCGCCATCATGATCGCCGCCACGGGACCACCACCACAAGCCTCTCCCTTACCGTATTCGAGCGTCTCCATCAAGGAGTCAGGATCGAATCTCTCCAACGCCGCGACTACTTCCTTGTCGAGACGCCGGGCTTTCTTTTCGGAGTGAAAATGCGACAGATCAGTCGAGGCTATCATGAGCGCGTTGCGCCCTCTCAGCGATCCGGCCAGAACTTCGGCCAATTGACCGATTGTGTCTTCTTCCTGGTCGCCCATGACGATCGGGATCAACTGAAAGTCACCGAGCACTACCTGCAGGAATGGCAGATGCACCTCAAGGGCATGCTCACCCCGCGTCGAGCCGGTGGCGTGGCCCTGTTCTGAGACAAAAACGGTCGGCGAAATATCGCCCATCTTGTCGGCCAGTTCCCGGTCTATGGGAACCGCTCCCAGGGGCGTATTGTAGCTCTCGCCGTCAAATATCGAGGCACCCTTGAAGAACACCGTATGCGAGGGGGACACGATAACGACCGCATCGAACTGCATGCCTTCTAACAGCTTGTATGCCTTGGCGGCTACTCGACCAGAGTACGGATAACCGGCATGAGGGGCGATCAGAGCGATCGGCAGACCACCCAGCGGCATCTTTTGGACCTCGGCGAAGTAGGCCGCGATAGTCGTCGTCAATTCGCCCGGATCGGCCGGATAAAAGAGGCCGGCCACGGCGGGCTTTCTGTCTTTCAATGTAGTCCTTCCTCACAGCTGCGGTGCTATTTCATTGTTTTCAACGTAATACGCCCCGGTCGGCAAGTCAATCAATTGCTTGTCGGCCTTGCGATAGATCAAATTGATCTACGTGGGGATCAAGTTTGGACCATTTCAGGTCGTTATATTGAATATGGAGTCAGGACAGACCACTCAGATCATGCAGTACAAACTGGCCGAACAGATCGGTCAGGGGCGAAATGGCCTTGTCTATCAAGCTGTGGATACTTCCCGGCAGCAGGTCATAGCCCTGAAGCTGTTTGGCCGCTCGGGATTGGAACGGCCCGAGTTCATCTGGAAGTACCTTTCTGGCCTGGAAGATGCCCGTACCCTTGAGCACGAGAATATCGTCACGATCCACAATGTCCGGGAGCACGAAGGAATCCTGATTATCGCCTCGGACCCGCTCGAAGCCATACCGCTGGATGAGCGCCTGAGGTCTGAACCGATGAGCCCTGCTGGTTTTCTGGATCTGGCCACCCAGATGGCCATGGCCATGCAGTACGCCCACGAGCATCAGATCATTCATGGTAACATCAAGCATACTAACATCCTGGTGGGTCGCGATGGCCATGTGACGCTGGTTGATTTCGGCATGCCTCGTTGGCGCCACGACATTTGTGAGTGCCCCGTCGATCTTTCGGTGGAGCAGCTTGTTTACCTCTCGCCACGCCTGCTCGATGGTACGTCCCCTTCCCAAACTGATGATCTTTATGCCCTGGGTGTTGTCTTTTACTTCATGTTGACCGGCAAGTTTCCGTTCTACAACGAGGACGGCAAAGCTCTTGTCGAAGAAATCAAGGCCGGCAAACCGGATTACGCCCTCCTGAGGATGTTGGGCGTACATGGCGACGTCGTGCTTCTGATCGAACGGCTTTTGGGTTTCGAGAGGTCCGGGACCTGTCGTAGCGCTGAGGAATTAGTGGTTACGCTGCAGACAATTGCGCGCTTTGAGGAGCGCGACGAAGAGCCTCCACCACCCCCAAGGCGTTTCTCCGCCAGGACTTATCTGGCTATACCCGTTTTGGTTGTCCTCTTGGTTATCCTCTGGTCGATATTGGCCGATAGTCGCTGACGAGACCAGTCAGGCCACTAGCCCTTCCAAACACCCCCTTCCTGAGCCTGGCCCCTGCTCAAACAGTCCTGGCCTACGGAAGTCCAGAAATCGGTTTGCGTGGTGACGAAAAATCCCTATTATCAGTAGTTGTTTGGCAATGAACCATTGACCCAGGAAACCGATGAAGATCCCGCACGATTCTGAGACGATAGATATCAAGAAACGCCTGCCGGTAATCCCGTTGCGGGACGTAGTGGTCTTTCCCCATATGATGTACCCGCTTCTGATCGGGCGTGATTTTACTGTTAGCGCCTTGCAGAAAGCGATGGTGCGGGACAAGATGGTCTTGTTGGTGGCCCAGCGCCAGGCCGACAATGACGAACCAACGGGCGAAGACCTCTATGATGTAGGCGTAGTGGCCCGTATTCTGCAAGTAATGAAGATGCCCAACGGCACCCTGAAGGTGCTGGTCGAGGGATTGGTGCGGGCCGACATCAAGTCGTTCGCCAAGAATGATAAGTACATTTCCGCCCTGATTGAATTGCCCCAGCCGGATCCAGGCGAACATGAACGTGAGACCGTGGCGCTGGCTCGCTCGGTGAGTGATCGTTTCAGCGAGTATGTGAGGCTGCATCGCCGCATCCCGGATGAAGTCGTGGTTTCGCTGGGGGCGATCGATAGCATACCACAGCAGGCCGACACCATCGCCGCCCACATCCTGCAGAAGATTGATGTCAAACAAAGAATCCTGCAGGCGTTTTCGGTTCACGATCGACTGTTGATCCTCTCGGAAGTGCTTCGCGAAGAAATCGAGATACTGAGGATCGAACGTAAGATTGACGGGACGGTCCGAGAGTCGATGTCACGGGGTCAGCGCGAGTACTATCTCCAGCAGCAGCTCAAGGCAATCAAGGATGAGCTCGGCCAGTTCGATGAGCCCGGGGCCGAGACCGAAGATCTGCTCGCCAAGATTGAGTCGGGGGACTTCCCCGAGGAAGTGCGCGCCAAGGCGGAAGAAGAAGTTGCCAAGCTGGCTCGGATGCATCCCTACTCGGCCGAGTCGGGCGTGGTGCGATCATACCTCGACTGGCTCCTGTGTCTCCCCTGGCGGACAGAATCTGAAGACCGCCTCGAATTCAAACAAGTCAAGACGATTCTGGATGGTGATCACTATGGCCTCGATAAGGCCAAGCAGCGCATTCTGGAACACCTGGCCGTGATCCGCATGGCGGGCAAAGTCCGAGGACCGATTCTCTGTCTGGTCGGACCACCCGGGGTCGGCAAGACTTCCGTTGGTCGTTCTATCGCGCGGGCTATTGATCGTAAATTCGCTCGCATGTCGCTGGGCGGCGTTCATGATGAGGCCGAAATCCGAGGCCATCGACGAACCTACATCGGTGCCATGCCAGGAAAGATCATACAGCTGATCAAAAAGGCTCAGACGGCCAACCCACTTCTGCTCTTGGATGAAATCGACAAGATCGGCAACGACTTCCGAGGCGATCCGGCCTCGGCCCTGCTTGAGGTGCTCGACCCGGAGCAGAACTGCACATTCATGGACAATTACTTAGAGGTGGAGTTCGATCTATCCAATATCCTGTTTATCACAACGGCAAATTCTACGGCCAGCATTCCGGCGGCGCTCAAGGATCGGATGGAAATCATCCGGCTGCCCGGGTATCTCGATTTTGAGAAGGCCGCCATCGCCCGCGATTATCTGGCGCCCAAATTGAAAAAACAATCGGGGCTGGACAAGACCAACATCGTCTTCCGGGATGATGCCATCTTTGAAATAATCCAGAACTATACCAGAGAATCCGGCGTCCGCGAACTTGAGCGCCAGATGATGAGTCTGTTGCGCAAGACGGCGGTTGAACTGGCCGACGGCAAAAGAATCCAGCGGCTGGTATATACCAAGGCCAAAGTGGCCAAGATGCTCGGCCAACGAAAATACGGCGAGACCAATATCAAGACCAGCCCAACGGTTGGATATGCTGTGGGCTTGGCCTGGACCGCTCTGGGCGGCGAAGTCCTGCCGGTCGAGGTTGCGCCAATGAAGGGCAAGGCCAAGTTGACCCTTACCGGGTCGCTGGGCGACGTGATGCAGGAATCAGCCACAGCCGCCCTGTCCTATGTGCGTAACCACGCCAAGGCGTTCGGACTGCTCGAGGATTTTTTTGAGAATCTGGAGCTGCATGTGCACATCCCCGAGGGAGCGGTGCCCAAAGATGGTCCATCGGCTGGCGTCACTCTGCTGACGGCATTGGTCTCGGCTCTGACCGGGATAACCGTCCGCACCGACACCGCCATGACGGGCGAAATCACGCTGACGGGCGATGTTCTTGCGGTCGGCGGTTTGAACGAAAAACTTCTGGCCGCCAAGCGCCAGGGACTCACTCGCATCATCCTGCCAGCGCAGAATCGTAAGGATGTTATCGAGCTGCAGCCAGAGCTTCTGGAAGATCTGGATCTGAATTATGTGAAGAACGTCACCGAAGTGCTCAAGTTGGCTCTGACGCAGCAGCCTTTTAGCAAGGCCATGGGCCGCCATCGGGCGACAATACCGTTCGGCAGTGCCAGCTGCTGAACGCGGAACTGGGAGATCTACAATCGCTACCAAGAATATTGAGTGCCGTTTCGTGGGATCGTTCTTTGGCCTCGACCAGCTGCCGCGAGACCGCCTACCTCATATTGCCTTCGCCGGGCGTTCCAACGTTGGCAAGTCGACATTGCTGAACCGGATCGTGGGCCAGAGGAAAATGGCCAAGGTGTCGTCAACCCCGGGCAAGACCCGCTCCTTGAATTTTTTTCTGGTCAACGAGCGCTTCTATCTTGTTGATTTGCCTGGTTACGGCTACGCCAAAGTGGCCAAGACCGTGAAGGAGACCTGGGGCAAACTAGTGAACGAATATCTCGAGACCTGCACTGATCTGATCGGACTGGTCCTTTTGCTTGACTGCCGTCGTGAACCGAATGCTGAAGACAGACGGCTGATGGATTGGCTGGCCGAGAAGGGCCTGCCGGCGATGGCAGTGGTCACAAAAGTTGACAAGCTGAGCGGAGACAAGGCAAGCAAGAGAGTCCGTCAGATTGAAGAACAATACGGATTGCCGGCGACTCCTTTTTCGTCTTTGAAGGGCATAGGCCGCAGGAACCTGGTTCATTCGATTCTGGACCTGGTCGAGCAGAAACCAATTTCTTAGAGACAGATATATAATGGGAATGAACAGAGTTGTTGTTGGATGCCAGTGGGGCGACGAAGGAAAAGGCAAAATCGTCGATTTATTGGCCGCCGAAGCTGATATCGTAGCCCGCTTCCAGGGCGGCGCCAACGCCGGCCACACGATTCGGGTCGATGACCGCAAGTATGTATTCCACTTGCTGCCCTCAGGGATTCTGCATCCCGACAAGGTCTGCTGTGTCGGCAATGGCGTGGTTATGGATCCCTTCGGACTGCTGGAAGAATTGGAAGTTGTCACCAAGCAGGGCATGGACTACCACGGACGACTATGGATCTCGCCCGCAACCAACCTGGTACTGCCGTATCACAAACTGATCGACGCGGTCCAGGAAAAGTCACGCGGCACGGCCAGCATTGGCACGACCCAACGAGGTATTGGCCCGGCTTACATCGACAAAGTGGCCCGCAACGGAATCCGGGTGGTCGACCTGTTTGCCCCAGACCGACTGCGGCGACGCCTCGAATATCAGAAGACCATCAAGGACGAGTATTTCGCCGGATCGGATGATCCCCGGGCCGACCTCAACAAAACGTACGATGATCTCATCGGGCTGGCCGAGGTCTTCCGTCCGCTGGTCAAAGATCTGTCGCTGGAACTGGCCCGCGCTACGGCGGCCGGGAAGACAATCCTCTTTGAGGGGGCCCAGGGCAGTTTGCTTGATGTTGATCTCGGCACATACCCCTTTGCTACGAGTTCTAACACTACGGTCGGTGGAGCCCTGACCGGCCTGGGCATCGGACCACGCATGATTGATCAGGTGGTCGGCGTCATCAAGGCCTACACCACCCGGGTCGGGTCCGGACCGTTTCCAACCGAGCTGGTTGACGACATTGGCGAGCGCCTGCGTGACCAGGGCGATGAATATGGCGCAACGACCGGTCGGCCGCGCCGTTGTGGTTGGCTGGACCTGGTAGCTCTGAAGCACGCCATGCGCATCAATGGCGTCGATGCTATCGCCGTGACCAAACTCGATGTCCTCGACGGGCTCAAGGAAGTCAAGGTCTGTACGGCGTACGAGATGGATGGCGAGAGATTCGAAGAGGTCCCGCTTGACCTGGCCAATCTGAATCATGTCACGCCGGTTTACGAAACACTGCCCGGATGGACCGAAAAATGCACCGGCCACACAGATTTTGCCGGCCTGCCGGATCGGGCACGAGAGTATCTCAATTACATCGCTGACAAACTCGGCGTTGAGATATGTATCGTCTCGACCGGTGCCAAACGAGAAGAAACCATTAGAGTCCAATAAACACCTAATTCACGAGAGAGAACCATGTACAAGCTACTCACAATCCTCGGTCTCATGATCCTTTTGATCGCGTCCGTATCCTGCAACGAGGCGGAAGAAGCAGCCGAGAAGACAGAACCGACGGCTGAACAACCCGTCGCAACAGCTGAAGCGGAGAAGACTGATATGCAAGTTGTTACCACAGAATCCGGACTCCAATATATAGACCATGTTGTTGGCGAAGGTGCCGAGGCCATCACCGGGATGACCCTCATGATGCATTACACCGGCTGGCTGAAGAACGAAGACGGCTCCAAGGGCACTAAGTTCGACAGCTCCCGAGATCGCAACCAGCCTTTCCGTTTCACTCTGGGCGGTAATGTCATCGCCGGTTGGAATGAAGGTATTCTGGGCATGAAGGCCGGCGGTCAGCGGGAACTGATTATTCCCTCAGAGCTGGGCTATGGTGAGCGTGGAGCTGGCGGCGCTATTCCTCCGGGAGCCGACCTGATTTTTGATGTTGAGTTTATTGAAGTAGCCCAATAGGCCCGAGAAATCGGCTATCATTAGAAAAGGCGCCCGGAGAGGGGCGCCTTTTCCTTTACAACCAAGTACAGAGAGGTTTGCAGACAGATCGTGTGCTAATCTGTTGCAGTCACTGCTTAATACAATTATCAGAGAAAATAGTTCCCGCTTGAGGCGCATTCTCAACTCAACTGCTTGCCACAGAACAACTCTGTCCAGAAATAATTTGACAAACCATCCGCTTGTACTATTATGAATGGCCTTGTCCACCCGTAAGGGCGGGCATGGGGGTGTAGCTCAGGGGTAGAGCTCCTGCCTTTTAAGCAGGCTGTCGATGGTTCAAATCCATCCACCCTCATTCCCGCCCTTTTCACTAGCCCCACCAATTTCGTTTTTCATCATGGGTCGTCGCGGCTCTCAAGCCTCGGAAAAGTGGGCGAGACTATGTCTCCGATACAAAAAGGAACCCCGGCCCCTGGGATGAGGTCGGGATTCAAGGTAATGGGTTGGGAACTCGTTCTAAAGAAGCCTCATCGTTTCGGGCCTTGGCCCTCACGGCACGCTCGCTTCTGGTTTCTTATACGGCACCGTTCGTAATCGGTTGCACCGTGGTTCCTCTTTTTTGCGTCACCACCACAATTTAATGCAGAAACAGAAGAAACAGGCGCTGCCTGTTAGCTCTTGCGTCAAGTTAACCGAAACAGTTAATTGCCGACTGTCGTAAGAACTCCCTTAACCTGGAACCCCCAATTGGGGAAAACACCGAGAACGCCATGGATTACAAGATCAGAACCAAGATCGCCAAGATCATCGTCGAGGATGCTATCCCGGTCGATTCCGAGATTACGATCCTCGGTCTGGTCCGCACGATTCGGACCAGCAAAGCTGTCGCCTTCGTAGAAGTCAATGACGGATCCTGCATGGGTAATATCCAGGGTGTAATCGGCAATCCAGACGACTATCCTGTCCTGGCCGAAATAGCAACGGGCGCCTCGGTGCGTATGAAGGGCAAACTAGTGCCCTCGCAAGGCAAGGGTCAGAAGTACGAGGTCGCCTTGACCTCGCTGGATCTAGTAGGTGCGGCCGATGCTGAGTATCCGCTGCAGAAGAAACGCCACTCATTTGAGTTCCTGCGCGAGATCGCTCATCTGCGTCCTCGGACGAATACGTTCGGTGCTGTCAACCGGATCAGATCCAAGTTGTCGTACGCGGTGCATCGGTACTACCAGGAACGGGGCTTCTTTTATGTCCATACGCCGGTTATCTCCGCCTCCGACTGCGAAGGGGCGGGAGACATGTTTCATGTGACGACTTTCGATCTTAAGAACATCCCGATGAAGGATGGCCAGATCGATTTCAACGAGGATTTTTTCGCGGCGGAGGCCTTTCTGACTGTTTCGGGGCAGCTTGAGGCCGAGCTGGCCGCGACGGCGCTGGGAGACGTGTACAACTTTGGGCCGACCTTCCGGGCCGAGAACTCCAACACCACTCGCCACGCCTCCGAGTTCTGGATGATTGAGCCGGAGATGGCCTGGGCTGAGCTCGAAGACAACATGGATCTGGCTGAGGATTTCCTTAAGCACCTATTCAACTTCGCCCTCAACGAGTGCCAGGACGAGATGGATTTCTTCGGCAAATGGGTCGACAAGGAAGCCCGCAAGACATTGGAGCATGTCGCGCAAGCAACTTTCGAACGAGTCAGCTACACCGAGGCGATCAAGATCCTTGAGAAGTCAGGCGCCAAGTTCGAGTTCCCGGTCAAGTGGGGAATCGACCTTCAGACCGAGCACGAGCGGTACCTTGCCGAAACGACCTTCAAGAAGCCCGTGATCGTCCATGACTATCCGGAAGAGATCAAGTCATTCTACATGCGCGTCAATGACGGTGGCAAGACCGTCCGCGCCATGGATGTGCTCGTCCCCCGCGTGGGCGAAATCATTGGCGGCAGCCAGCGCGAAGAGCGTCACGACGTGCTTCTGGACCGGATCAAGCGCAAAGGCATGACCAATCTTGATGCTTACGACTGGTATCTCGACATTCGTCGCTGGGGAACGATGCCGCATTCAGGGTTCGGACTCGGGTTTGATCGGGCGGTGATGTATATCACCGGCATGGCCAATATTAGGGACGTGCAGCCCTTCCCCCGCGTACCGCGCTGGGCAAAGTTCTAGGCGGCATAGCCTCTCTAATTGGCAAGAACAGCATTTGGCGTTGTAGGTCAGGACCCTTGCGGTCCTGACTTTTCAGATACAGTGTGAGGCGGCGGTCCCTGTGACGGAGCCGCCTTTCTCTCTTCACACATGATCTGGGACGGATCTATCCAGAGCATCCAGGTATCAGTATGCCAACACCTACTCAGAAGCTAGTATCAGAAGCTCCGACAAGTACGATATGTCTGCATTGATCTCTTCGACGTAGCGGTCATGGTTCGAGAGCCCGGTGTAGTCTACGCTCAGGAACAGCTCATTCTTTAGGAACCCTATGGTAATCGAAGGGCTTGTGACGAAGCCACAAGGTACGCCATGATCGTAGTCCAAATGGACATCCTCATACGTTAGGAAGCACTTATTTTGGCTCTCACCGATCTCACCGTAGAGCTTGTCCGGGGCGCTGCTAGATTTTCTCTTGGTGCTCTCATAATGGTCTCGAGCCGATTCAAAGGTCCTGTGCTGGTAAATATTGATTCGTTTCCAATTACCTTCGTTCTGGTTTGAAGATGGGATATGGAGAGTTCGCTGCTCGCTGTTTTCCAGGCTGGGCATCTCCCCGATGTCCATACTGTTCAGGATGCCTACGTAGTCTTTGCCCAGAACAAGCTCCAGCTCATGAACGGGGGATATGTCTACGCCCTCTGGCGTTTTGGGAAACAACCACAGCAGCTTGATTAGCACGGACCCGACAATCAGCACCGCAGGGATGCTCAGCAAAATGGTCCTTGTCTTGGTTGCCATCACACTACCTTTCGCTACCTGGTACGAGGAGATCCCCTGGTATCCAACGTGATCTCCAGGTCAGAGACAGTTCTACCTGATCGCTACTCCGTGACAGAGATGAGCAGGTCTATCTCGGTGCCGGGCTCGAGCTCGGTACCTTCCATCTCAGATTGCTCGAGAACGGTTTCGGGCAGATACTGATCATCCAAGCGCCGAGTTATGATACCCGCTTTCAGTTGCTTGTCCGCCAAACGTTGTTGAGCAACTTCGAGGGTTAAACCGACCAGTTCAGGAACGTAAGTGAAGTCTGCTGAGCGACCACGATTGACCATCAGTGTCACCGGCGCTCCGTAAGTCACTTCGGTGCCAGCGGGCGGATAGGAGACGACGACCATCTTTTCTGGCAGCGTGTCGGAGAAGGCCCAGGCAATATCCCCCATGGCGAGGCCGGCCGTTTCCAGATTTAGCCTGGCTTGTCGCACAGACAGACCAGCAACATCCGGAATCGACACTTTCTTCTGACCGAGCGACACGACAAACTTGATATTGCGGCCAGATTTGACCTTGGTCCCACCGATTGGGAATTGAGCCAGTATCAATCCCTTCTCCTTGCCGGGAGAGTACTCCTCGGAGGCGACCTCGAAGCCGAGTTCTGTGTCAGTCAGAGTCATGCGGGCCTCGACCAGCCGCTGTCCGACAAAATCAGGGACTGGAAACTCGGTGCCATGGCGAGTAATAATCGGCAGCACCATGTTGTCCACGATCAGCACAAGGATAAGGATCCCCACAATGGGCACTAGCCCCCAAAGCACGACGGCTCGCAAGAACGAACCCTCGGGCAGGCTCTTGGCAAAGAGCGGGGCGCGGGATTTGTTACGCGGACCAAGTCGCGATGCCTGTAATGGTGCCATATTAGCAAAGAACATAGATCCCTCCCGTGGGTCAATCAAGAATAAACTCTGTTTGGCGTCTGCACCTTGTACAACCCAAACAGCCCCTCGGACGCAGCCAAACTGCGCCCGTACTTGCGTTCTGACTGCTTGCGTCACAGTCGGTTACGGTTCGTGGAGTTATCTTGTCCAAGTTTGTTTGGATTCGCCTAAAGTGTGCCACCTGCGGCTCCGATTACTTCTACGGACAGGTGAACCCTACCCGTTAAGCAGCTGCTATTGGCAGCTAATGGATTGTGGCGACGCCACTTAGGAGAATATTATGGCTACTTTGCGATCACTTCTGATTACTCTGTTCGTATTCCTGATAATATGCTGCACGGCACCCCTTTCAGCGATCGGATCCGATGGCGCTCAGTTTTCGGCCGGGTTAGTGTTCGGTTACAACGGCGGGCCAGGGTACCAATTGAGCGGCCTGCTAAGCGATTTTGCGCCCAGTTTCCCGCTGCAAGTTCGGCTCGCCTACGGCCAATCGGGAGTGGCGGCTGGTGATGCTGAGGATGCGCGACGGATATTCATCAACGACGCTACCAACGGCACTTCGCAGAAGGCAGCCCAACAGTCAAGCTACAGCGTAGATTTCATGTACCCCATGGAAGTCTTGTCACTCAAGCGCACGTTTTTGGTCTTTGGACCGCGATACGCGTCCTACGCCGCCAATTTCAAATATGTCGGCGGGAACGAGGATTTTGATGTCACCAGCAAACAATGGGGCGTGGGGCTCGGCCTCACCACTTACTTTCCGATAAGTTCGCGCGCCGATTTGGTGATCTCAGGTGGCTTCGATCACTATCTTGACAACAGCCTCGATGGCCACGATACCTCGTACTCCCCTGACGGCGAGAATGTCAACCCTCGCAATGACTATGACTACGGTGTCGCCGACGAGGCGATCGACCAACCCAAGCAACGAGCCCAGCTTATGTTTGGCGTGAGCTATGGCTTGAGGTGATTCGGCTGACCGATCGCCTTGTTGACTATGCAGCTCCCCGTCCCTATCATGGTAGCAGGAACAGCCACCGAGTTCCAATCATCTCTTGAGTCTTGCCAGCGTCGAAGTGCTCGGTGAAACAGTCGTCTCGGTCGCAATTGAATACGCGGGCGACAGCAATCATGGGATGCCGGAGGTTATCTGCATGGGACACCTGGTCGGGAAGGACGTTTACCGCAAACTCGGGCGCAAAGTCGACGGCTTGTCCGTGCGGGCACCGTGGAACGATGCTCTCTACGCTATCCTCAAGGAACTGTATACGCCCGACGAGGCTGAGCTGGTTGTCAGGATGCCATACGGCCTGTCCAATGTCGATCAGATCGAAAGAGTCACCAAGATCGAGCGGGCCCGGCTGCAACGTCTCCTGGATAGTCTCTCCGAAAAAGGACTGCTCATAGACATCTGTATCAGGGATCGTTATCACTACACGATTTCGCCATTTGTGGTCGGGATTTTCGAATTCACTATGATGCGCACCAGGGGAGAACTGAACACCAAAGAATGGGCCAGGCTCTTCACCGAGTATATCGGGCAGGACGGATCGTTCTTCAAGGCGAGTTTCGGCAAGGGACAGATGATGACACCGTTACGGGCTCTCCCCCACGCCGAGGCATTCGAATCGGAAGAGTATGTCGAAGTACTCGACTATGAGAAAGCCTCGTCGATCCTCGATGCTGGCAACAAGTTCGCGGTTGGGATCTGTTCCTGTCGCCACGAAAAGATGCACACTGGCGAGAAGAAGTGCGACGTCCCCTTGGAAACCTGTTCCTCGATTGGTATGTCAGCCGACTACCTGATTCGTCACGGCTTGGCCAAGGAAGTCTCAAAGACCGAAATGCAAGAGAATCTGGATCGCTCACGCGAGCTGGGTCTGGTCTTCTGTGCCGACAATGTCAAGAACGACATTTCGTTCATCTGCCATTGTTGTGGCTGCTGCTGCAATGTCATACAGGGGGTCAGCAAGTTCGGTTATCCGGGGGTGCTGGCCAGCTCCAACTATGTCGCCAAATCGGATAGTGACTCTTGTGTTCAGTGCGGTGAGTGCGCTGAGGCCTGCCCGTTCAATGCCATTGAGGGTAGTACCGAGACTGATCCAGTGGTTGACGTCAACAAGTGCGTCGGCTGTGGCGTCTGTGCGCTGGGCTGTGCCACCGAGGCGATGCGCCTGACACCGAGGGAGCGACGCATCTTCCATCCCGAGGATACTTTCGAGCGCTTGATCCTTCAGCACCTCGAACAGGGTAATTTGCAGAACTTGATGTTCAACAATCCCCAGAGTGTAGGACACAAATTCATGCGTGGTTTTGTCGGAGGTTTTTTGAAGCTGCCACCGGTGAAGCGAGCCTTGGCCGGTGACCGTCTGCGATCGAGGTTTCTGGGTACGTTGAGGAAGGGGCGTTGAGACTCTGGCGTTGATTTCTGTCACCTGTTCCCCACCCGAGGACGGGTGGGCCACCGGGCGTTTGACTTCGTGAATGACCTCATCGGGCAGGTCTTCGTATTTGAGTCCGACGGCAAACTCCGCGATCTGGCGTGAGATGGTTTTTTGGTCCGTCATGAAAGGGCCCCGATTGTCTGGTTATTCTATACAACGATAACCGGGGCTTTGGCTTGGAGTTCCGGGGGGTGGGCATCCCTTCGGAGGGATTCTTCTACAACCGTTCCTTCACCCACGCTTCAAGGCCGCCGGAAACGATTAGTTCCTGGGCCGCGTTCTACGGGCTTAGGTAACCGATTCGGATCTTAGGGCGGGCTGTGGGGCGGACAGCTTATCGTCCAAAGCATGTGTTCGTATTCTTCAACTCGAAGCCCTATCTGTGCTCATTCCAGTAAGCGTAATAGTATTCCTTCAGTGACTGAAGCTGTAGCGTACTATCTATGCCCAAAGAATCAAGCAAAGTGTTGAAATCCCGATCCGCTGTTGCCTTCAAAATGGTCCCATCATGCAAGCAGAAAACGAAGTATTCCTCTGGATAGTAGGTGTGATATCCGCCGGAGTCAATCTGGCCGGAGATCTGGTCTGCGAGATCTCGCGAAAAATCGTACTCTTCCGGACTCCGCCTCCCAACGACATAGTCGCCGGTGGGCTGCAAGTGGGTGACCCAGAGGAGTATCGTCTTCGCCGGCTTATGGTCCTCATACCACAGCCTGATTCCACCAGATTCGAGCTGGGAGCCGGTAGTGATGTCATAAGGATAACCGATGGGAACCCGCCAAGTGTCGAACACGCCGTCGTCCGCGTAGTAATCACCGGCCTCATACATATCTGCAACAATGCCCACGACACCCGCGATACCGCCTACAGCTGCCAGTACCCCAGTACATGCAATTATCGTAACCAGTGCATGTTTGAGACGAAATCGCCTCTTCTCCTTCGGCACTCCCTTGACCACGTAATAAGTAGGCATGACCCCAAATGCCACAATGACACCAATCACGGTGCCTACGATGCCACTAAGGACGATGCCTAAGACCAGAGAGAAGAGCGGACCCAACATACCCTCCTAAGCGCTCCAAGACCGCAATACAGTAATCTACTGGCGACGTCACCCTTCGACTCCGCTCAGGGTGACACCTTGACTAGCCCGGGGGTGACGCCTCTCCTACAATCGTTCCTTCACCCACGATTCAAGACCGCCGGAAACAATTAGTTCCTGGGCCGCCGCGCCGACTGCGCAGATCGCATACTCTTTGCCATTGGCCGTAAGAGTCGCACTGGCGAAATCGACTTTAGCCTTCCAGCCGGAACGAACCGTCAGTGCATCGCGACCAAACTTGCTCAGAAGATCCTGTACAAGTTCTGGGGCTTCGATAACCAAGAAGCCATTGTTGATGGCGTTGCGTTTGTAAGTCTGGGAGAACGATCCACCCAGCACGAGGCTGATACCGCGATACTTCAGGGCTGTCGCAGCCTGTTCGCGTGAGGAACCAGAACCAAAGCTGAATCCGCCCACGAGGATGTCACCCTCTTTGACGATCTTGCCAAACTCAGGGTCGTAGTTCTCCATCACGACTCCGGCCTGCTGCTCAGGCGTGAAGTCATCGATGTAGGTGTACTTTCCGGGATAGATGCCGTCGGTGTTCAGGTTATCCTGATGGCAGAAGACCAACTCCCCTTCAAGCGACGATGGGAAACCATCGACAATAGAGACACTGGCTTTGGCACCAGCTGGTTTGTCCACTGTCTGAATATCACCGATCGGTTTGGTGTCGGCAAAGTCGCTGGGCAACTCAAAATGCCCGGCCAAAGCTGAAGCAGCGACCACCGCCGGTGAAGCCAAGTACGCCTCGGCGGTTTTGGAGCCCATGCGGCCTTTGAAGTTGCGGTTGGTGGCTGAGACGCCCACCTCGCCGTCTTCGAGCAGACCCATGCCCAGACCAATGCACGGTCCGCAGCCCGGCGGAAGCTCGATCGCACCAGCATCCAATAGAGCCTGCCAGTCACCACTCTTTTCGGCTTCGGACTGGACTTCGCTGGATGCGGCCGCAACATAGAATTCGACGCCTGCAGCGACCTTTTTGCCACGCACGACTTCGGCCGCTTGAGCGATGTCTTCTTGTCGAGAGTTTACGCACGACACGAGATACGCCTTGTGGATCTTGGTGCTACGCATCCCGGCGACCGGCGTCATGGTCTTGACGTTGTTGGGCCCGGAAACGTGCGGAACGACGGTACCCAGATCAAGGGTTAGTTTCTTGGCATAGAAGGCCTCACCGTCCGGCACGAGAACATCCTGCTCCAACTGGGTGAGCCGTTTGCGATTCATGCGCGGTTGCTCGCCATTGCCATCGGCATCCGACGGCACGCCGGAGACGCCCCGCTTCTCAACATAGCTGATCCGCTTTGCCAGCCAGTCGATGGTCACTTTGTCGACCGGGAATACACCGGTCAGGGCACCCCATTCGGTGGTCATGTTGGCTATGGTCAAACGATCGCTCAGAGTAAGCGTACCGATACCACCGCCGCAAAACTCTATAGCGTGATTGAGGACTTCATCTTTGTTGAAGAGACCGCACAGGGTGATGATCACGTCCTTGCCGGTGACGCCAGGTTTCAGCCGGCCTTTTAGCTCAACACGAGCTACCGGTGGTACTTGCCACCAGGTGCGACCGGTCGCCCAAAGGGCCGCCGCGTCGGTCCGTACGACCGGTGTACCCAAGGCTCCCAGACCGCCATACATGTTGGAATGACTGTCGGAGGCCACAACCATGACTTGTGGCCAGGTGTAGCCCTCTTCACACATTATCTGATGGCCGATACCACGACCGGCCGGATAGAAATCGATTCCCATCTCGGAGGCAAAAGTCGATATTTTCAGGTACTTGGCCAGATTCTCTTCTGACTTGTCCTGAACATTGTGATCCAGGGTGAAGACCACCTGACGCGGAAAGGCGACTTTCATCGCGCCTATACTCTTGAACTTGGGAATGACCGCCCCGGTGTTGTCGTGAGTCATCACGTGGGCCGGTTTTATCGAAATGTAGTCGCCGCTTTGAACGACGTGACCATCTTCCAGCCCTACTGCGAATCGTTGGGCAATTTTCTCAACCAGGTTCTGTGCCATTTTTGTTTGTCCGTATTGAATCGTCGTGCCAGGTCAAAAACGCCGTTGGACGGCTACTTCACTAATTCAAAGTCAATAAAATCGGTATGGTGAAAGACAATGCTCTCCGGTCGTCTATTTTCGCCAACCGCTTCTTTGGAGTGCGTGGCGATTACGTGCATGACCTCCGAAGGCAGATCGCGCTTGAAGGCCAGACCAACGCCGCTGAAGGGATGACGGATATGCTTTCCGTAGTCTGATTTTGACGGTTTGCCATCGATGATTTCAAATTCCAGGAGTTTGCCCACGTCGGCCAGCAATGCTCCGGCAATCAGATAATCGCGATTGATCGGCGTCTTGTTGGAGCCGTGGACCTTGTCCAGGACATCGTCGCACGCAATGCACATCAGGCAGACAGCCCTGACGTGATCAATGAAAGTAATATTGACATTGTCAGCCAGCAACGTGAATGGCATGCCCCGCAACAACTCCTCAGTCCAGCCTCGAAAGTCTATGGCTTCTGTCCAGCAAGCGATCACCTTGTCCTGCAAGACGATATCAGTGATCTGCTTGATTTCCGGAAGCAGCCTCAGAACAAGTTCTCTCATGGACACCTCAGCCAAGTTGTGAATCAGCTTGTAGCGGCCACCCTGCAGACCCGTGACCGACCACCATCCCCCCCACACGTCCGGAGGGTTGCTCATAATAGGCTCGCGTTTTTGGGAAATCAAGGGGATTCGGCATCATCGGGAGTCCCTGTTTGCCGCTTCCACGACAGTTGTTTCTGGGCGGAATTGTCAGTATAATTCGTCTTCTTGAAAACGCCTCGCCGGTTAAGAATTGGCGGGGAGCAACCGACAATCAGACGTATGGAACAAGATTTCCTCATCGAAGACATCAAGCGCTCCGAATCCAGCCGCATGGCCCGTGAACTGCGTCAGCAGAAGAAACGTAAGCCGCTCTGGAGAGAGTATGCTGAAACAGCTGCCATCGCCCTTGTGGCCGCAGTATTGCTAAGAATCTTTGTCGTCTCGGCTTACCGGGTTAGTTCTTCCTCAATGGAGGACTCGCTCTTCGAGGGTGATTACATCTTCGTCAATAAGCTGGCGTACGAGATGGGCAATCCGCCCATTGCTGGCGATATCGTGGTGTTCAAGTACCCCAACAACCCCACCAAAGATTTCATCAAGCGGGTTGTGGCAGTCCCAGGACAGACGGTCGACATTATCGATAAAGTTATCTACGTAGATGACCAGATTGCGGCGATTCCGCCGGAGTCGAAAAATATCGACCAGAAGATCATCCCGGGCGATCTCTCTTTCCGCGACAACTTCGGTCCGTTTCAGGTTCAAGAGGGCAACCTGTTTGTCATGGGCGACAACCGTGACGATAGCCGTGACAGCCGCTTCTGGGGCACTGTCCCGATTGAGAACCTGAAGGGCAAGGCGATATTTGTCTATTGGTCCTGGACTCCGGATGAAGCGACTCCGGGTTGGGGCTTTCCATATGTCATAGACGCTGTTCATTGGCTTGGTTGGGGAATAGTGAATTTCCCGTCGCATGTCCGGTGGGCGCGACTGGGCACGCCTCTGTGATCGATAGATTAGGCCTTTACCTACATTTCCCTTTCTGCAAGAACCACTGCTCCTATTGTGATTTCTACAAGGAGACGTATGTTCAGGAGCTTCAACGTTCCTTCTTCGAAGCTCTGAGCGTCGAAACCGAAAAAGCCATCGCGCACCATCAACTCGCTGGCCGCAAGGTTGACACGATCTACATTGGGGGCGGAACGCCATCATTGGTCGATTCCGATCTGTTGGCGGCGTGGTTGGATCAGTTGCGATCATACGTTCGACTTGAGGATAATCTCGAATTCAGCCTTGAGTGCAATCCGGAATCCACCAGCCTTGACAAGTTGAGCCGCTGGCAGGAGTTGGGCGTCACGCGACCCATCTTTGGTGTTCAGTCGTTCCATGCAAAACTATTGAAGCGGCTGGGGCGGAAGCACCATCTTGAGGACAGCCAGCGAGCTGTCTACCACACCAACGCCTTGGGTTATCGCAATTTCGGGATGGATCTGATTTTTGCGCTGCCGGGACAGACTTCAAAGATGCTCTCAGCGGACATCGATATAGCGCTGTCACTCGGTCCGCCCCATATATCGTTCTATCAGCTGACGGTAGAGCCGGGAACCAAATTAGAGAACATGATCGCTCGGGGCCGGATCAGACCGATCGACGAAGAGAGCTCCCTGGCCTTGTACCGTGGAGGGAGTGAGGAACTGATCGAGTCCGGCTATAAGCGCTACGAAGTGTCATCATTTGCTCGCGAGGGGTTCGAGTGTAGACACAATGTGGGCTACTGGACAGGCAAGGAGTATCTTGGCCTTGGCCCCGCCGCGCACTCGTTTGTTACGGGAGAGAGATATTTCAACCCCTCCAACCTGGGACAGTATATCACGACTCTGAAGTCGGGGCGATTGGCATTGGAACGGGATGTCTCAGGGTCAGAAGAACGTATGATTGAGGCCATCATGGTCGGCTTGCGCATGTCTCAGGGAATCGATCGCAGGCAGTTTGCCGAACGTTTTGGTTCGCCCCTTGAGAAGCATCTCGATACCAAACAGCTTGGGATTCTGATAGACTCTGGGCATGTGGTCGATGAAGATGGCTACCTGCGCCTCTCAGAGGAAGGCGTCTATCTGACCGACGAGATCATTCGGCGGATCCTTCAGTAAGACCCACCACGGAGGGCAGGTTTGATAAGCCGCGAGAACGGGAGTTGACCGGCAGCCCTCTCGGCCCTATCTTGGTCCCGCTATGGGCAACAACGCACAGCTTTCAAACAAGTCGGCTCTTCATCCGGATCGAGTAGTGCTACTCGCCAGTGGGCTGTTGCTTGTTGCGATGCTAGCTGCGATTATTGCGGGACGACGCCAGCTGGCCCTGGTGGCAATTGGGCTGCCTTTGGCTGCGGTGGCTATCTCCAACCCCAGGCTGGCATTGTCCCAGTTCATCTTCTGTATCTTTCTGCAAATCCGCTTGACGGATCAGTATCCGGTTAATTTGGTCGACGTGAGTGCAGCATTGGTCATCCTGGCAGCAGTATTGGATGTCTTACTTGACAGGAATCAGCGCTACCAAATCCCCCGACTATTGTGGAATTTCGCATTCTTATTGGGTGCGATTGCTGTGGCAACGTTGTTCAGCATTGATCCCAGCAGGGCCACCGGTCCATTGACAAGGGTCGTTGTTATAATGGCCACATTCGCGGCAGTTCATCGGTTGTCCTCGAAGGCGTCGATGCGAAATCTGCTAAAGGTCTACTTCTGGACTGCTGTAATCCACGCTGGCTACGTCGTCCTGCAATTTGTTCTGGCCTCGGGGGCAGCGCGCGTTTTTGGATTTTCACCCAGCACCTTCGGTACTCTGGCCATGACAGCCATCCCCATTGGAGTGGCCTTCGCCTTCTCAGAGAATCGCCGGCACACTCTGCCATACTTGGCCGGATCGCTGGTTCTAATGGCAGGAATAGTCGCGACGCAATCACGTTTTCCCCTGCTGATGAGCCTTCTACTGGCAACGACAAGCGTCATTTGGCGGCTGAGACACAGGCCGTTTGAGCCAGGAAGTGCGGCAGCTGTTGCGAACCACTCCCTTCGATCGAAAGCGTTGTTACTGGCGTCTGTATTCGTGGTCGGGGGGGTTGGGCTGGTCGTCCTTCGCCCCGCCGGTCTGGAGAGTGTTCTTGAGAGATTCGATCGGCTGTGGACCCTCTCCCCGACAGGCACTATGAGTTTGCGACTAACGTTGTGGTCCTTCGCTGTTGAAGCCTTTCTGCGAAACCCGATCTTGGGAATCGGTCCGGGCTGTTTTCGGACAGTCCAAGAGATCCTGCCCGGTCTGCGGCTTAATGAACTGGCCTACTGGATTCGTGGACTAAGCGCTCACAACCTGTTTCTGCACTATCTAGCTGAGACCGGAGTTATTGGGGCTGGTGCTCTGACAGCCCTGGTGATCAATCAATTCCGGTTGGGCCGAAGGCCCTGGCTCGAGGCTGTTGATGGAATCGACCGTGATTCGGCTCTAGCCCTGTCTACAGCGAGTGCGATGTTCCTGATTACGACTTTTGTCGAATCTGGTTGGCTGTGGGGCCAGACTGGTTTCGTCTTTGCTTTCTTCCTGGCTCTCATCGCTTGCAACGCTGATGCGTCGACGGACAGATCCAAGCCTCCCCAAGCGTGAGACCTTCACCTCCTACCCTTACTGGCCAAACGCGAAGTGGAACGTGAAGTCATTGCTGTCGTAGTCCGACAGCTGCCAAGTGAAATACAACCGCAGACCGATCGGCATACGACCGACGCTGAACCCTAGCTCACTGTAGGCCACCGGAGCGTGCTGCAAAAAAGTCCGGTCCGCGAGTCCATCGGTTTTCGGCGTCGGTGGCGGAGAGTCCGTGAACTCCGTGACAAAAACACCGCCGTGAATGCCTACAGAAAACGGAATGTCACGAACCAACGGCAATCCTGAGGACTGCCATAGCCGTCGCCCGAAGTCATGACCAGCGTAGGCCATCGCCACGCGGTCGCCGCTATATCCATCTTCGCCGAGCGACTTGAAATTGAGGTCATCAGACATTTCATCGCCAAAATCGACGGTATACAGTCGCTGAACCGGCAGATCACCTTCGTGGTCCCCGGCAAATAGGCGCACCGAAGTTGTCCCCAGCCCCGGCAGGACGCGGGTATGGCGAATATCTGCCCAGTACCGGGTGAAGTCGAATTCGCTGGAGATCCACGTCGGGTCGGATCTCTCCACCCCTACCCCAATCTTTGTGAGGGGCAGCATGTCAATGGGCTGCTCCCAGTGCTTCTGCTTGATCAAGGGCCGAGAGTCGTAGGTCAAGCTGGCAGAGATCGATCTCAGATGTCCTTCGTCGATGGCTGGATTGAGACGAGAACCTTTGGTGTCACGAAAAAAACTGTAGTCGGAGTTGATCGACTCAGAGTAGTGCTGTTCGTCATTGTAATCAAGCGAAAGCCGCAGCGGCCGAGCCAGGTTCCCTCCCAGAGCGATCCCGAATCCCTCTTCTCGATAATAGTCGAGCGGATCGGTCATGTTGAACAATGCCCCGACGGTCGGGTTGTAGCCCGGGCTGATCAAGGTCGGACGGGGCGATATGAGATGGTGATGGTTGATGGCCAGATCGAGACGTCTCCGATCCCAGAGCCGTTGGTTCCAGTGAACAAGGTGCTGAAATCGCTCCGCGTCAAAGGCATAGCCCGCCTGCAAGTATACGGACGCCCCTTTTCCTAAGTAGGCGTATTTGGTTTGACCAAGATAGGGTCCCTCCACTCGATTGAAATGAAAGAAACTCGGGTTGAATATGGAATGGACCAACAGACCCCTGGCTATTCGAAGCATTCGCTTGGGAACCGATGGCGCGACGTTGGCCAGCGAGTCACGATAAACATAGCCCCGCTCTTCCAGGTCGGTCAGAGGAATCGTCTGGCCTGCCTGCCAGGATACGGAATCATAATCATCGGCGGCTGGATCGACGGTCAGCAAGTAGTCGAACGCCTCGTCGTTGAACACTGGATCAAAGTGGTAGTTATGTGGGGCGGCTAAATAGTCGAATGTGAAGGTGCCAAACAGGGGAACCGAGGCTATACCATAGAATTTCACTTCGACTGGCATCCAGTATTCTTCCTCAAATCGGCTATATTGCATGCTATAGTGCAGCTCGGAAACAATCTGCCAGTCAAAGCCCTCGCTGGGACCGACATCCACGCCGACAACAGCATATACCGAATCGACAATATCAATCGTGCCTACAAAGAGCGGCTGGCTGGGGTCCTTGGGCTCGATCCCCAATCTATATATGACCATGTCATCCCGAGCCAAGGTGTCGATCATGTAGTAGTTATAGTGCTTCAGAGCATCCCTGGCGACCGGAGAGGAAACTGAGTAACCAAAGAAATCGATCCGGTTCTTGTTGAAGTTGAGAACCTCCCCTATCGACATGAGGTTGCCTTCGGCCTCAATGTTGGCGGTTTGTCGTCGGGATAAGATCGTCTCAGCATAGCGATCAGGATGCTCCCACACCCCTGAGACCTGTGACTCGGCAACCAGGAACACACTGCTGGAGTCTGCCTTTGAAGTATCCCGGACGACTAACTTGGTGTAAGCCTCGAATTCGTACTTCTTGATCATGGAAAGGACGTGCTCTTTGCGGGCGATAGCCTGCAGGATGATCTCCTGAGCTTCATCATAGAAGTACTCGGTGACCCCTATCCCGGATACGACAATAATCGCCCGCTCCAGCGCGGCGGCGACCGATGTATCGGCCGAACCCAGCACCAGGTCGATCCACTGCGAGTTGTGGGCAACATGACTGATCCGAATACGGTACGCACCGGGATCAAGCCTCAGGCTGAAGACGCCAGCATCGTTGGTAAGTGTCGTGCGACCGGTCCCCTCCACCCTGATGGTGGCAGCAGCCAGGGGCTGGCCGGTATCAAGCCCGGTAACCAGGCCATTGACAGTGGCTGCGTATGCGTCCCCGGCACCCATGAAACACAGCCCAACGATAGTCAGTAAAACAACTCCTATCACTCGATTCAAACCTGCACCTCCATCACGTGTGTTCACCCGTTCTGGATTATACGTATTTGAGGATACTTTTGTCAATAAACATGCTCGAGCTACACCGCCAATGGGAGATCGGAGCAAAAAAAGAACCCCCGCGATGGCGGAGGTTCTTTTGAGAGCGAATTAAAGCACTAGTAGCAGATCTGCGGCGGGGGGCCTTCCTGGAACATATAGTTGACCAGGTGGATCAGATCACTGATCTCGATCTCGCCAAAAATGTCACCATTGATATTAGCCTCCGCCATGCACTCCGGATCGGGTCCCTCCTGGAACATATAGTTGACCAGGTATATCAAATCGGAGATGTCGATCTGTTGCTCAGGATCATCATTGACATTGCCTCTGATGCCTACACAGCAGTTGTGATAGTGCAGAAGGCCACTGCTGAGTCCCGGCGCATACGTTGCGCGATCACCGATGAACAGAGGCTGGAATATGGCATAACCGGAGAAATCGATTTCGGCATCCTGGCCAACGGCTGGAAAGCCATCAAGGTTGATCGTAAGTTTCAGAACTGGTCCACTGCCGGCTGGCATGGGTGGACTGTCGTCCCTAATGCTAAGAACGTAGCAGGCTTGATTGTGGGCCGGGTTGAAGTTCTGTTGCACCTGATAGCTGAAGTAATCAGTCCGGCAGCCCTCGGTGCTCCAGCTCAAGCTGTAGGGATCCAGATCAAGCGTACCGGACAAGTCGATCGGAATGTGCATCTCCGTAAGAGGCATGTAATTCGTAGCGTAGATAGTGAACTCGACCGGGTAGCCGGGCTCCACTCTCAGCGTGTCGGCTGACACCGTATCGCCCAGCACGGCCACACAGCCGCCCATCTGAGCGTGGAAAGCATCCGCGCCCGACTCGATCGTGAGTTCAACGGCCTGCAGACCGGCGGTCGTGTATGTATGCGTCGGTGAGGCAGTCGTGGAACTATCGCCGTCGCCGAAATGCCATGTATACTTGTCAACCGTGAGGTCAGTTGAAACGCCGAAGCCTACTTCGAGTGGGGGCCAACCCCAGGTGGTGTCGGCATCGACTTCGAATATGATGTTTGTCAAACCCTTGATACAGAAATTCGCGGTGATGTCGTCATCATTCAGATCAACCCAGTCGCCACCACTCCGGTAGTACGATTGGAAATGCGAACCGGACGACTGTACCGTCGCTCGATAGTCCGCACCCAGAAGGACCGGGACATCAGAGGTGCGATCATAGGGATGTCCGCCATGAGAGAGCTGGACATAGATATAGAAGTCGTTGGTACCCTCGATCATGACCGGCGTGTCGAGCTCAACAGTGTGGAATCCCTTGCGGGCAAGGCCGCCCGTCATGACGGCCAGTTCGTCCTGCAGTTCGCCATTGACGAACGAATCATAGATGCGGGCAGTGTAGGTCACGCCGTCAGCGGCGGTGAAGAAGCTGATCGCCTCAAGCGACTCGCAATCCTGGCCCACAAAAGCGTTGAAGGCTTCCGAGACGTCGGTCCTCGTATCTCTCGGGCCGTGATAATCGTGAAAATACACTCGGTCATAAGGCATCGGCACCACATTGAGATACGAGATGGCACCCATCTCGGGATGGCGGGCGGCGTGCTTATCATAGTACGAAATCCACATGTAGCCATCATCACCCCAGCCATCGCCCCAGCTGTTCTTGACGAGCCAGGCCCCGTTCTGGGGGGCGCCAGTCCATTGGTAGTCAGACCAGCCAATAATCGTAACGGCGTGATTGGGCTCGTCGGGCGTATCAAACGGCTGCCAGTGAATATTGTAGTCGGTCCAGAAAGGACCAGAGCAGAAGCACGTTCCCATGCAACCGTCGTCCATTATGGCTTGCTTAATGATGTCGAGATTGGCGATGGAGGATTCACCGAGCGTATACCACTGGATGTCTGGTGCATAGTAACGACGCCACCCTTCTTCCCAGCGTGATGGTGGAACATTGAATGACTGACCGTCTTCTTCACGCACCATGCCCTCACCCCGAGTCAGATAGGCCGCCGTCACCAGATAGTCGCCACCTTCGTGGGGGATAAGGCCCTGTCCGTCGGGCGGGGTGATGTCATCGTTGTTATAGGTATTGAACCCGTTCCACCAATCGAGGTGGTATTCGGCCAGGTTAGGCTCGCCGGTATCCCCGACTGCCGCCCAGTTGCCGGACATCAGGAGATTGCCCTCCATGGCTGCGGCCGCGCCGTGGGTCCAGCACGTACCACCGTCTTGATTCTTGACGGAGGTGACATAATTATGGCCATTGTAGTTTCGTAGATCGAAAGTAGCCGGCGGATCAGCCAGAACTGCGGTGGCTGGCAAAACTGCGGCCAGGACAAGCCACAACGACATTTTGACGAATTTCATCTAACCTCCGTGATAATCGCCCCGCCGCTTTTGGGCCGAGCGCTTTTTCGGGGGACCGTCTGAAGCCCGACAGTCCTGCAGAATATCTCTCTAAATACAATATACGGATTGACTGCGATTCGTCAAGTAAGAGTCATTGCGGCGGAAGCCCAATCATACGGCTGCCACGCCCGCCAGGGTTGGATTCTGTGACCCTATTGCCGTTCCGACGAGACGCTATCGGCGCTATCCGGCACCACAATCGAGTCAGGTTCTTCGCCGACGGGCCAGCAGGGAACGCCACCCGCTTTGAGCTGCCGATAGTCCAAGTTCGTCATATGGAGCACATATGTCCCGCGCCTTGTGAGCGGTCGGTCTGGTACGCATCGTGACCACCCTACCAGTCTCTTCACTTTGCTGAGGTGGCTCAGCTTGGTGAGGTCGAATGTATAGGCGTGCTTGACCGTGTCCATGGTTCTTGTTCCTCGTTCCTGAATCCGGCCGCGCAGGGCTCCTTCGGGCCAGACCCATGGTTCTGGGAATTGGCCAATATGGGTCTCAATAGTGTCTCCGGTTGTCACGAATAACAACTTTGGATACCAGGTGTCAAATCCACAGAAGTTCATCTGGACAAATACTGAACTGGTGTCCCTTGATGCTATCGCGACGGTCATTGTTGTATCAAATACCCACAAGCCGTCCGAGTTTTCCGTCAATTCAACCCTGAACTTGTCAGTCCCGTTTAGGCCTGATTGCCCCTCGGTTTCCAGCCACATGGTCGTGCTATCGCAGCTAGTCCTCCAGCTGACGGTCACGTGCAAATCGACCTTATCGTCGGAACCTTTCACAGGTGTTGCCTCCACGTACACAGGTAGAGGTCCATAATCTGGTTGTGTGGCAAACACTGTCCCAGCTGCAAACAGAACAAACAAGCACACCAACGCTGTCACGCATCCATTCCTAAGTCTATTCTGAATCATAATTACCTCCATATGTTTCTACCATCAAAGCCCTGCTCCCGCCTGAACGAAAGTGCCTCAAGTCGCCCATTATGGACGTACGATCACTTCAAAATAACCAATCTCCCGATCTGAGTACCGTATTCCGAATCCACAACCCAGTAGTACATGCCGGTAACGACAGCTCGCGAATTGCGCGTAATCAGGTCCCAGGTGGCCGCGGAAGAGGTACCTGAGCCGGGCGGCTCGTCGTGGTGGATCTTGTCGATGTAGTCGCCGTCGAGCGAGAAGATCGAAATGTCGCACTTTGGCGGCAGGTTGGCGAAAGTAATACATCGCGCCCGCTCGTACCAAATATCCTGGTTACGATTCTCGTAGCCTAGCTGGGGATAGCCGGCGTCAATCCGATACGGATTGGGATAGCAGTACACCTTGAGATCCTGGTTGGCGAGGGTCGGCGCCTGAGCGTACGCACGGACCATGTTGGCCAGCGGTGAGGATTCCAGCGCCTCCAGCTCCTTGGGCGGGTGACCGAAATCAAAGGCGGTCACTGATACCCAGTAGGGCACCGAGGGCAGGAGATCCTCAATGAAGTATTCATATTCGTAGAATCGCTGTCGCCCTTCACCATCGACATCGTCGGGGTCATCAACAACATTGGGGTACAGCTTGTGGATCTTGGCCGGATCAGTCAGATCTGACTGGTTGTAGTCGATCTCGGTGAGATAAACCAGACTGCCGTCATGGAATAGTGGTCGGTCGGGAGAATATAACAAAGGCTCAAAATCGTCACCATAGAGATCGTACACCTCTTCGCGACTGAACGGAAGCTCCGTCAGGCGAAACCCCCCGCGGCGGTCGTCCCATCGATGGCGATTGTAATTGGGTTGATCATACGAGGCCAGCAGCATCATTTCTTCGGCCCGATCCGAACGGGATATGTACACTCGATAGCCCTCGAAATCGCGCGTGAGTGTGAAGGGATCGAACACCTTCTCGGTCTCGTACCCGTTCCAACGAACGATGATTCGACCGTCTTCCGGGATCACGCGAACTACGGGAGGAGGAGGCGGACCCGCCCCGTTGAAATCCGGAACTCCGTCGCCGCTGCAGAATGCTACGACCGTATCGCCGAAGACGGAGTCAATGTGGATTACAGCCTGTCCGGAGTCGCCGTCCTCATTGGTATCGACACCGGGATTATCGTAAATCCGTTTGGCCCAACGCAGGTTCGTGATGAGGTCACTGAAGTCCAGCTGCTCGGCAAAGGCCCAGGGATGGTAGGGGTCAAAAATATCCCGGTAGGCCTGACTGTTCCAGTGCACATCCTCGCCGATCACAACCGCCATGGTCAGGTTGGTTTCGCCGTCGGGTATCAGAGTCACCGGGCCAAAAGAGGACACGAATTCCGGCAGGTGCCCCTTGGCCAGCTGTTCGCCGGCGGAGTGCGGCGGCATCCAGCCCTGTGAAGTGTGATCGACGGCAGCTTCGTGGCCGGGGTAATCGATTTCGGGCTTGGACATCAGATAGTACTTATCACGGTCAGTATATGGTGCGCCCAGACCTCGACCGGCAAAACGTCGCAGGGGATACCTCAGATCACCCACCTCACGAGGTCCCCAGTTGTAGTTGGTGTTTTCGTCGTTGCTCCACCAGTTGAAGTTGTTGATAGAGTTCAACTCCGGCAAGTGTAGAGCCGCGATGCCGATGGCCGAACTGGTTCGCAACGGGCGCCAGGGCAACGAATAAGCATAGCCATCGTTGTCGCGGCAGTAGACCATGCGTAATAGCTCGTCGCCGCACTCATCGATTTCAGACGGAGCCGAATATAGGTACCCAGCGATGTCATCGGAAGGGGGTGACGGGACCTCGCCTCGAAACCGCACGCAGCTCAGCGAATAGAGGCCAATCCAGGCGTCGAAGATTGTATCCTGGCTGATGTT
>CAZHDS010000020.1:0-29424 GCA_964531495.1 uncultured Ignavibacteriales bacterium | reverse complement strand
TGAATCGCCAATGAAACTCAGTATTGTCATACCGGTTTACAATGAGCTCTCCACTCTTGAGGTACTTCTCGCTGCGGTCAAGGCCTCGCCGGTGGCTGACAAGGAAATTATCCTTGTAGACGATTTCTCAACTGACGGCACGCGTGAGTTGATTGAGAGCAAGTTGGCGTCCGAGGTCGACCGGGTTATTTATCAGCCACGCAATTTCGGCAAGGGCGCCGCCTTGCGAGCCGGGTTTGCCGAAGCCACCGGTGACATCGTGCTGGTCCAGGATGCTGATCTGGAGTATGATCCCCAGCAGTACCCTGCTCTAATCGAGCCTATCATTTCTGGCAGAGCCGATGTTGTATATGGATCACGATTCGCCGGTGGTGGAGCTCACCGCGTTGTCTATTTCTGGCATTACTGTGGCAATCGTTTCCTGACGCTTATGTCGAATATGTTTACCAATATCAATCTGACCGACATGGAGACCTGCTATAAAGTCTTCCGGCGCGAGATTATTCAGGCGGTCGATATCAAGGAGAATCGCTTCGGCTTCGAACCTGAGATTACCGCCAAACTGTCCCGAATGCGCGTGCGGATCTATGAGATTGGCATTACCTACTATGGTAGGACCTACGACGAAGGCAAGAAAATCGGCTGGAAAGATGGTGTAAAGGCGATCTACTGTATCCTGAAGTACAATCTGTTCAGCAACTAGGCGATTTCGCTCCAAGCTCGTATTCGGCCAGCATTTCATCCCCAACACCTACGGTATATCTGATTACGGTCAAACTCTTGACTCTCCCCCGGACATCCCAACGATCGCGGCCCGCTATCTCCAAAGTCCGCTCGCACTGCGTTTGTTCTTCGAAAATGCCAATTGTGACGTGCGGCTGGAACGGCTTGAGCAGATAATTTTGCGCCTCCGGATAGGTCTCATAGAGATCTTCGTGGAGTGCGTGCAATTCCGTCCTACCGCGTTCAGGCCGAGCGAACAGGTAGTAGTTAGAATCCGGTGGGGCGTGCTCCATGATGACACCAGCGAGCGTCAGGTCAAAAGTCTGATGGTGCTGAGCGGACTCTGACGCCGCCTGGCAGACGATTTCTGAAGTATCCTCGGGAAGGGCGTACATCAGCGTTATATGTGCGGGCAAACCATGCTGGTCGAGTGGGCAATGTTCATTCCTCAACGATGCTAAGCGGTGAGCCCCGTCGGAGGAAAACTCGGGGATCGCCAATACATAAAGTAATGCTTTAGCGCACACTCGTAAGTCCCAATATCACAACCAGCCGCGCTTCGCGAGGTTGCGCCGCTGACTCTCATAAACGCGGCGCTCCTTCATTGCCTTCACGTACCACTCGATGCTCGGACCGAGGCCAGCCTTCAAGGATGTCTCAGGTCGATAGCCGAGGAGTCTTCGGGCCAATCTCAGGTCGCCGACGAACGACGAGATCTCCCCTACGCGCTTCTCAGTGCAGGAAATCTGAGACTTGGAGCCTAGCATCGAAACAATCATCGTGGCCAAATCCAGGAGCCTCTCCCCTTTTCCGTTCGAGAGATTAAAGGTCCGGCCGGCAACGCTATCAAACCGCGCGATAATACGCATCAGGCCATCAACACAGTCGTCAATGTACGTGAAGTCGAGTTTCTTGGTTCTGCCGAACACCGAGATATCGCGATTGCGAATAGCCGAATACAGGAAATACGGCACAACCCGCTCGGAGACATCGTACCGGCCATACACATTCGAAAGGCGAGCGACGACCGGCTTGATCTCATAGCACTCGTGGTAGGCCTGAATGAGGGCCTCAGCAGCAAATTTGGAGGCAGTGTAGGGCGCTTTGATTCTCGTCACATGGGTGTCATCTTCGCGTCTTTTGGTGTTCGGCCTTGATTCGCCATAAACCTCGCGCGAGGATGAAAACAACATTCTGGAGATACCTTCTTGGCGCGCAAACTCGAGGACATTGTGGACCATGACGTAATTGTCGAGGGCCAGTTCGGGCCGGACTACGAGATCATGCACTCTGGCATTGGCGGCCAGATGAACGATTATATCGGGGCGTTTTCGGCCCATGACCGAGGCCAGCGGCTTGCGCAGATCATGGATAATGGTCCGGCGATCTAACGCCTTGTCCCAGTATGAGTGCTTGATGTCAAGCAGGATGACCTGGTGCCCTTCGGCGATCAAACGAAGAGCGAGGGCCGTGCCGACCGTGCCTGATGATCCCGTTAGTAGTATTGATTCTTTCATGGCAGCCATCCTAGATAAATCGGAAACCCTGTTTCTCCCAGGCTGAACGGTTGAGTAATCGGAAACAGTCACAGACCAATTTTCGATTCACTATCGAACTGGTAAGTTTTGGCGATACTTTGCGGAAGCGGGCATGGGGACTGCCTACCACGATAACGTGCGCCCCATGCAGACATTCCTCCAGCTTGTCCACCAGCGGCAAGTTGCCATCGACGATGTGCGATACACCTTTCAAATACGGCTCGTAAATGTCCACCCGAGCCCCACGCCGCCGGAGTCGTCGGGCCAGTTCAACCGCTCGTGAGCCGCGCGTGTCGTCAGTCTCCTGTTTGAAGGCGGCGCCTAACAAAGCGATCTTACGCCCCTTCAGCGTCCCCAAGGCCGTTTTGATATCATCAACGACATGGTTGAGATAGTCATCATTGACCTGCAGAGCCGTTTCGGCCGTCCGAAATCGAAATCTGTTGCCCATCTGGCGACTGTTCACCAAATGGCAATCCTTGGGCAAACAGGATCCGCCGAAACCGAGTCCCGGCTCGAAGTATTGGTTGCCGATGCGGGGATCGAGGCCGGTAGCTTGCAGGATGGCGGCAACGTCGAGTTTCTCCTGACGGGCACAGGCTGCCACTTCATGGACGAAAGCCAGACGATGCGACAGATATAGATTGGAGGACAACTTGATCAACTCCGCCGCCTTAGCACCGGTCGTGATGACAGGCACTTGGCGGCCATATATCTCACTATAGAAACGACCGAGCTTCTTGGCGGTGCGAGGGTTGTCGGATCCAACTACAACGCGCCATGGCCGGGCAGTGTCTTCGTAGGCCAAGCCCTCGCGGAGAAACTCAGGATTGACCGCGAGCTCTACTTCTCGGCCATAGGGCGTGGCGTCGAGCAGCTTCCGAAACATGTTCGAAAAGCCAAAGACATTGGTGGATTTGAGAATCACCATGGCCGGACGGCTGCGTTTGGTGCCGCCGATATACTCCGCCATTTGCCCGAAGGCTCCCTCCCGCATGCTCCAGTCGGTGACATCAACCGAGTCGATAGCCACGAGGATCATCTCTGCTTCTTCATACAGGGCTCGAGCTGGTCTCTGGACCAACAGCGTTCCATTGGCGACGCATCGCTTGAAATGCTCTTTGAGCGTGGGCTCGTGAAAATGCAGTTCGCCGCTCTTGAGCGATTCAACGGTGTGGGAGTTTTTCTCAGCTACAGTGATACTGAAGCCTCGCTTGGCCAGGAAACTGGCGGTCGCCAGACCTACAAAGCCCCCTCCGACCACCAGGATACGCTTGCGGTTCTTCATACGCGGATTAGTATAAGGGCTGTCTGGCGCATCGCCAAATGAAAACTGCTCAGTTGCGTTTGAAGCCCCACGAGAGAAGTCGCCGGGCCTCCTTGAAACGGAGGTCATCCCCCGGGACACCCAGAACAACCAGGGTTAGCCGCTCCCCCGCCTGGTTGCGAACCAGACTGGTCAAGCAGTAGTCAGAGGCCTGGATGTAACCGGTCTTCCCCGCCAATACCCAATAGGGCGACCAGATCAAGCGATTGGTGTTTCCCAGGGACAGCGTATAGTTCTTGCGGTTGAGGAAGCGAATTCGGTGCTGTTTCTTGCTGGTGATGTCGGAGATCATCTTATATTCCCGAGCGTGGTGAAGCAACTTCGCTACCTCGGTAGCCGTAGAAACATTGCGCTGATCAAGACCGCTGGGCTCGACAAAGTTCGTGTTCTTCAGACCCAGGCTACGGACTTTTCGATTCATGTCCTTGGCAAAAGCTTCGATCGACCCGGATGCCGCTCTGGCCAAAGCTCTTGCCGCCCGATTGTCAGAGTCCATAAGGGCACTATGAAGCAGGTCAAACAGCGTCATCTTGGTTCCCACCCGCAAGCGTGAACGCGAAGAGCGTTTGGCGTCAGCCTTTGTGATCGTCTCCGTCACCGCATGTAGATCGAGTCCTTTGTCGAGCACGACCATCGCCGTGACCAGCTTGCTGATTGAGGCAATAGGACGGACGCGGTCAGCATTCTTGGCGTAGAGGACATGGCCGTTGTCATAGTCGACCAGAACGGCCGATTTCAGATTGAGATACGGGCCCTTCTCCACATGGTCGTAGTCGAAGTGGATCTTGTTGTCGACGGCCGCCTCAAGCTCAGACGTGTCGAACTGGATCATTCGATCCGCTCCGGTGGAAAAGAAGAGAACGCCAGCCAAAACCAGCAAGAACAAGTTAAGCGATTTGATCCGAGTCATATAATTGGTTGTCGACGCCATAGGCCTTAGTATTTAATCCATTTCATCAGTTCGGGTAGTGTGGGGCGCTTGCCGTACATCAGGATGCCAATCCGGAAGATCTTGGCCGTCAACCAGACCATCCCCACAACCGCCAGATTGACTATAATCAGGCTGATTACAGCTTCGCCGATTATGCCCGAAAATAGCGAGTATTCGGTCAGGGTCGGCACCACAAACACCAGTCTCATCATTGTCATAGTTGGGGCGGTAAAAGGAATCATCGACAATACCGTGGCCATCGTCGAGTTGGGCTCCTGAACCACCGAGATGCCCAGTACAAACGGCAGCATCATGAAAATCGTAATGGGGGCAACAAAGCTTGCCGCCTCTTTCTCAGAGGTGACAATCGACCCGATCAGAGCGAACAACGTGGAGAACAGCAGGTAACCCGAAATCAGGAAGAGTACGAAGAAACTGATGATGGCCGGATCAAACGCGATTCTCTCAATGGCCGGAGCAACGTCGAAGCTGCCCCGCGTCATATACATCAACAGTCCGGCCACGAACCATATCCCTACCTGGGTCATGGTCGCTGCCCCGAGCCCGGTGATCTTGCCCAACATGAGCTGGAATGGTGTTACCGACGAGACTAGCACTTCCATGATCCGCGAATTCTTCTCTTCGATCACGGACCGCATGACCATCTGTCCATATCCGATGATCATGCCGAACATGATGCCAACGAATATCAGGGCTCCGAAGTACTTTATCTCGAACGGTATCGACTCCCCTTTGGTGTCGCGAATGGCCAGATCAACCGGATCGGTCAGAGTCAGGACTGAGTCGATTGTCAAATTGATCTCAGAGTTGCGCAGCCGAATCGTGGATACCTCTCGGGAAACGGCATCCTCAAACCGATTCAGAGATCGGAAGTTGTCAGAGTTTGTGACCAGGTAGACGTTCGAATCCGAGTGCTCTACCCCTGGCTTGACGACCAGGAAGTACTTCAGTTCCTTGTTGGTAACGAGGTCCCGCAGGGAGTCACTAATATGTGTGAATCGATCCGAGGCGTCCGCGGGCAAATCAAACACCTGTTCGACTGAGTAGTAGGGAGTTTCCTCGTCTTCGAGAGTGAATTCCGCCAGGGCTTCTGATAGACCATGACCGACATCGTACCCGGACTGATCTATCACGGCCAACAGCTCGGTCTCAGATGACTTCATGCGGGCCAGAAAGGTCGGGAGGAGAATGAACACGCCCATTATGACGGGCGTCAGAACCAGCCCGATCACGAAAGATTTCTTCTTTACGACTTGCGAATATTCGCGTGCAAATACGACCCACAGTTTATGCATCCTGAGCCCCCTCTTCCCTGTCCAGCTGCCCGGGAGTCACTTGTGCCAGTTGAATGAATATGTCGTACAGGGATGGCTCGACAATCTCAAAGCGACGCACATGCACTTTGTCCGCCACGGCCTTAATGATGGCATTGCCGTCGGCGCCATCGGCCAGATGCAATTCCAGGTAGTTGTTGAACTCTCGAACGTTTTCGACTCCAGGTATTCCGGCGACGAAGGCGCCGTCCCCCTCCATGTCGATCTGGGCCGTATTCTGTCCAAAACGACTTTTGACATCGGCCATGCTGCCGTCGAGGACCTTGCGGCCGTTGTGGATCATACAAACGTAGTCGCAGAGTTTTTCGGCCTGTTCCATGACGTGGGTCGAAAACAGGATCGTCTTGCCCGCTCGCTTGAGATCGAGAAGGATCCCCTTGATGAGCTCGATATTGAGAGGGTCCAGACCGGAAAACAGCTCGTCGAGGATTATCAGATCAGGATCGTGCAACATGGTAGTGATGAACTGAAGCTTCTGCTGCATACCTTTGGACAACTCCTGGACCTTGCTCTCTCGATACTCCAAAAGCTTCATCCGTTCAAGCCACATATCGCCGTTGGCCTGGATGCTGGCCCTAGGACAGCCCTTCAGCATAGCCATGTAGGTCATGACTTCGATGACCTTCATCCCTTTGTACAGGCCACGTTCTTCGGGCAAGTATCCGACTCGGTCATTGAAGTCAGCCGGGCGTGGCCGATCATCGATCAGAACCTCGCCCGAGTCCGGCATGGTGATATTCATCGTCATGCGGATTGTCGTCGTTTTGCCGGCGCCGTTGGGGCCGATGATGCCGTAGATGCAGCCCTCTGGGACCTCCAGCGACAGCTCGCTGACGGCGACTTTGTTTTCGAAGCTCTTGCTGATGCGATCTAGTTTCAAGTTCATATGAGTTCCTTTTTATAGTGCCTAGCACAAATAGTCAACAAAATAGTATTGACCATTATTCACGATCGATCATAGCCGTGAATTCCGTCGCATTGGCGGCCGCTTGGCCCAGGTGGCAATTATTGAAGAATACGTAGATAGCCTTCACTTTGTGTCGCAATTTGTCGATCTTGACTTTCCACTCCGCCAACTCATCAGGAGAATACCTATAGTCATACCTCAGCGCCCCGCCGTGCCACCATTGTTCCGCATTGCGGCCGTGCAGCCGTATATAGCCGACATCGGTGGTCGCAAAACAGTCCGGATTGAGCAGGTGAGGCAGGTGTGGCTCATCCACCGCCACGTAACCGATCTCGTGGGCTTTGAGGCGCTCGTACATGGTTCGGTTGACCCATCCGTCATGCCGGAACTCGGCGAAGAGTCGATGTGGCCTCAGGGCATCGGCACAAATACACAGATAGTCGAGGCTATCCGGGCCAAACTTGAAGGAATACGGAAACTGGGCCAGGAGACCGGCCAGGACCCCGCGTTCGGAAAGCGGGAGCAGGCACTCCTGGTATGCCTTCAGATCCTGTTCGAGGTCGGTTCTGCGGTGCGTCATGGACTGCGGTACTTTTACGGTGAAATCGAACCCCGCCGGTGCCTTGCGGGCGATGTTCTCCATCACAGTCGGGTGCGGAATGCCGTAGTAGGTCGAGTTAATCTCCACAGTCGCAAAACGCTGTACATAATAGTCAAGCATCTTGCCCTTGCCTACTTCCTGAGGATAGAAGCGGCCGCGCCAGTCCCCGAAGCTGTAACCCGACGTCCCCACTCGAACGCTTCCCAACGGAGCCGTTTCATCAGAGGCGAGATTAATGGTCGTCATTTGATAGCTACCTCCAAACGGCCCACATATTCGACACAAATTACTGCCTAGCCTAAGCTATGTTACCAGCGTAGGCAACCGCGCTCTACTTCGCAATCTCATTCGTCGCCTATACGATATACCTTCAGGCTGTTGGGCGACGCCTGTTCTTCGGGAGCTGCTCAAAGCGCGTAAAACCGCATCGTCGGCAAATCCACTTGCGTTGCTTGTGGAAAATACGCTTCTGCACTTCCATGCTGATCTTGCATCGGGGACAAGTCACAACTGGTGAACCACTCCCAACCTAGTTGGTCAGGTGCAGGAAGTCGGTTAAGAGAAACTCCATGCGACCAATGAAAGTCGACATCCGCGACATGACCGTGTAGCCAAAGGTCGTGCCAAAAAAGACCATCAAGAACCAGGTCCCCAGGCGGGCGGCGGAACCGAAGACCCCTTTGTGTTCCCGGCTGAAATAGAAATAGCAGAGGGTGCAGATCACTCCCACGAGGACCACGATAGCAGACCACTCCGGACTCCAGTTTTCGGATACCAAAGGCGCGGCTGTGGCGGCTGTTTGCGTCATGGTGCGAGCGTATAGCATAGCTGGTATGGCCGCCCCGGCCCCGGAGCCAATCATCATGGCAATAGGAAAGCGGGACAAGCGGGCTGTCTTGCTGTGAAAGCGCCCAAGCATTAGGATCCCCAGAACCAGTGGTATCACCAGCAGCCATTGCCCGCCCTCAAATAGTGGAACAAAGAGCAAGTCCATCAGCGTACTGGACCAGGTCACGACCATCGTGTAGCCGATAGATATTCCGATCAGCAGGTGCTCGGCCATCTTGTATACCGGGTTGTCCCGATACAGGAACGAGAGTATGGCCAGGGTCAGAAGACCGGCGATGATAGTACCCCAGTCCATCAGCCTCTCCCCCGTCGAGACCGTTCCCGATAGTAGATGATGTTACCTATCACGATCAGCAGAATTACGTACAGATGGGCCGAGGACTGCGCCAGCATCCCGCGGCTTCCCCCCCCACCTATTCCGATCAGTTGCTCGTACTCGGCAGCGCCCCTGAGACCGCTGATCATGGCCGTCATTTGTCCCGAAGCCAGGTAGGGGTCATAAGTCGTGGCCATCGCCGCTGTCACACCAGCCAGAACAGGCACTCCGTACTGAGCCTGGCCGTACTCAACCCAGTGCGTGGTGAGGGAGCCATCGGCGATTGATAGAACCGCCGCCACCGAGTCATAGTTCAATAGTTCCGCTCCCAGGGGGAGTTCAGTCAGCGGTTGGTCCAGGTAGTCGGTTGGGAACGTATTGGGAATCGACTCCCCCATGGACAGAATGGCCGCTATGTACTGGGGGCGGAAACCAAGGAAGACGTAGTCCTCGCCATACACCCTATCGAACTCCTTGGCGGTCGACTCCATCAGGCGATAGCCGATTGCCGTCCCCTCCGAAAGCAGGGCGACACCAGCAAGCTTGAGCCCTCGCCGAAAAGCATGTCGTAACAGCGCCCGGGCAATTGGCTGTATCTCGGGCAGCGAGGAAGCCTCATGATCGAAGGAAACGATCAAACGGGATCCGGCAGGAAGGGTGTTGATGTGGTCGTATAGGCGCTGTGTTTCGGGCGACACTTCGGTTTTGAGTTGATAACCAGATGCCATGGTCACGCCGACAACGATCGCCAGGCCCAGGAACAGCCAGTGCCGAATGCGGATTTGCTGGGTGCGATCAGCCATTAGATTTCTCTCCCCCCAGCCACGTGCGCTCGATGCCGAGGATCACGCGTACGGAAGTTGTCAGCGATCCCAGACCGATACCAATCAGGATTCCGCGTCGGGCAGACATTGCGGGATTGTTGCGAATCCAATCTGAGACATCAGGTAGCCAGCTGCCCAGCCAGCCCCCCACTTCACTTCTACTCAGCAGAGCAATCAGAGCGGCCGAAAGCAGAACCGCCGCGGGAATGGATCGGGCTCGGAAGCCGCGAAATGAGGCTGACGCCACAAAAAAGGCTAACAACGCAAAGACAGTCGACTGCATCGGCGCCTGGACGTTTTCAAAGACCCACATGAAAGGACTGTCGATTCGAGTGCCCCAAATCAAAGCCAGTACCGGCATACATGATAAGCCCAGCAGGGATACCAGGCGGTAGGGGCGATCATCGCCTCGGCTGATCTTTCTAAGATTTACTTTGGCGAAGCTCACGACGCCAACGATCAGGGCAAAGGCGAATATGATCTGCCAGTATTCGAGGATGGTCTGGTTGAAATGTCGGGCGATGGGATGATTGGAGAAGTACTGCGCAAACATCGCCAGGCCGAAACCAAAACATACTGCCAGAGCTAGCTTGCGATCCATCTACCAGCTCCACCAATTGTGAGGATCTACCACATCGCCAAATGTCGTGATCGAACTCCACAGCGATCCACAAATCAGCAGCACGATCAGGAGAATCTTCATGATGTCCTGAGCCCTTACGGAAGCCAAAATCGACGGATCTCCGGACAAGTAGCCGGAAGCCGCAAATAGTTCTTCACCAATCAGCGTGTAGTCGCAGGCCACAATGAAGAAAGACAGCTGAATGGTCGAGTCAGTGCCAGCGATCTGAATCGCCCCGATGCTGTTGCCGGTCTCGGCCAGGATTAGTGATTCGGCCTCGAAAGTGCCCAGAAGAAAGACTGAGGCGGGTTTGAGACGACTGATCATGCCATCGACGGCGGCTGCGTAGCCGAATTGTGAGGAACTGACGTAGCTGACGTCGTCCTGACGATAGCGGTCGGCATGACCGGCTCGGGCGTAACTCTCCCGGATGACCTCCTGAGCCACTGTCATTATGATTGGATCGTGGGTCGGATAAATCAGACGGCAATCATACTGAGCTGTCTTCTCCGCCACCTGGGACAAGATATTCATCGAGGCGATCGTGGTCGGTCTCTGAATATCTCCCCCCCATCCCGGAGTATAAAGAAGCGGGCGAGCCATTTCGGTAGACCGTCCAATAGCGTCTTCGACTGCCTGCAGCCCGGGGATTTTGCGCATGCGGAAATTCTTCCGCGAAGCTCGGTTGTAGGTGGTGTAGAGTACTATGCCTATCGCTATTGCTGAGGCGATGAGCACCGGCAGGCGCTCGGGGTCGAACCAACCCGGAGATTCAGCGACGGCCAACAAGAGGAAGAACATGGCCCCAAAGTGCGCAGCCACGACCACCTCCGGCAACTAAAAAAAGGATTGACCGTGGACGAGCGCGCTTCTATTGTGAAGCAGTAGTTTGACTAAACATTCTGGAAGGACTAACCGTGAAGAAGATTCTCATAGTAGCTCTGCTCGTAAGCTTCTGTGGACGCGGGGCCTCGGCCGCGACCATAGACTGGTGGCATTTCTGGACTGACTCTGAGATCAAGCCGGTTATTGAGGCGATGGTTGAGGAATTCGAACAGAGTCATCCGGATATCGATGTGAAGCTAACCGATCTCACCTGGTCCAACGGCCACGAGAAGATTGTCATCGCACTTTCTTCGGGAACTGGTCCGGACGTACTCGAGCTTGGCTCGGACTGGATCGCTCAATTCGCAGCTAACGGCCACCTGGCTGACATTTCGGAGCATATTGCGGCTGATTCTGCTGAGAGTCAGGGATGGTCTCTGGCCACCTACAAGGGCAAGGTCTTCGCCCAACCATGGTTCCTGGGAACACGAGTTTTGTTCGGTAACCGGACCTTGCTGACCCAAGCCGGTTATGACGAAACATTCATCCCGGTAACGCAGGATCAGTTTCGCGAAGCTGTCTATCGCGTAGATAGCCTTGGAAAAGACATTTACGGCTGGGGCTCCAACACGGCCGAAAAACATCGACTGTACAAAAAATTCCTCCCCTTCTTCTGGACAGCCGGAGCTCAGATATTCTCCGATGATGGAAAGCTGTGCGTGCTGTCATCAACGAAGGCTTTTGATGCCTTGCGCTACTACAAAGATCTGCACGATTCTTGCGGCTACGTGGCCAACCAGCGGGGGATCGAGGATGCGTTCCTGACCGGCAAGATCGGCTTCATCCTCTCCGGGGACTGGCTTCTGAAACGGATCGAAAAAGAGAAGCGCGACATTGACCTCGTTTCGACCTTGTTCCCTGGGGAAAAATACCCGGGCGTATCGTTCCTCGGCGGAGAATTTCTGGCCGTGAACAAAGCCAGCGACGAAGCCCTGGCGGCCCAGGAGTTCATTGACTTCATGACTTCGCCTGAAAACCAGGTCCGCTTCTGCAAAGCCAATCGATCGGCCAATCCTTCGAGCAAGAAGGCTCAGGAAGATCCCTATTTCGTTGAGAACATGCATCTGCAGACCTTCATCAAGCAGATCGGGATGGCCCAGCATCCGCCGGTGCACCCCAACTGGGTGTCGATGGAAGAAATCATCGAGGAGGCCCTTGAGGACGCCCTGTTCGGATCTGGTCTAGTGGCCGAGCCGCTACGAGTTGCGCGAGGCAAAATTGCCAAGCTGAACTCACAATGAGTCGCTCCCGCTGGACGGTTAGTCTGCTGACTTCCCCCTGGGTGGCCACGCTGGCCCTGTTCTGGCTGTTTCCTTTGTTGTATTCGCTGGCGGTTTCATTCACCGATTTCCGACTGTTGACTCCCACCTGGCAGTGGATTGGGCTGGAGAACTATCGCCTGCTCCTAGACGATGCTAAGTTCCTCGGTGCGCTGAAGAATACCCTCGTGTTCGTCTTCGGGACCATTCCCGTGACCACGGCGGCGGCTTTGCTGCTCGCGATGTTAGTCAATCGACAGTTCAAAGGGCGAGCGATTTTTCGGGCCGCGTACTTCCTCCCGTCGATCACGGCCATGGTCGTTATTGCTTTGATTTTCACAAATCTCTTCTCCCGGGGAGGCTACGTGGCCTTGTTGGCCCAGATGGTGGGCTTGTCTCCGCCCGAGCACGGTTTCCTGTACAATCGCGATACAGCGCTCTACTCGATCATGGCCATGGACGTCTGGATGTCAGTCGGCTACTATATGCTCATCTTCTTGGCGGGCCTCAAGTCGATTCCGGATGAACTCTACGAAGCCGCCGAGATCAGCGGGGCGGGTCGCCTGCGACAGTTCTTCAGCATTACCTTGCCCCTGTTGCGGCCGGTAATGCTTTTCATCCTCGTGATCAACTCCATCAAGTCGTTCCAGGTATTCGTAGAAATCTTTGTGATGACTAGCGGCAAGTTCGATACAGCCACGGCGGTATATTTCATATACGACCAGGGTCTACAAGGGCAATTCCGGTTTGGCTATGCTTCCGCTGCGGCCTATGTTCTGTTCTGCGCCATCGGTTTGTTCTCCGCCGCTCAGTTGTATATTATGAGGCGTCGGGAGGCTCTATGGTAAGCCGAACGACATTGATGCGAAGTTTGTTGCGATACGCCGTGCTGATGAGTGTGTTGGGCGTGATGGTCTTCCCTTTGCTGTGGATGTTCCGGGTGTCGTTGCTGCCCGCTGGCGATATCACGCCCGAGTCGCTGCTGAGCTTCGTGTTCACACTTGAGAATCACGCTGATCTGTTGTTCTCCGAGGGGATGCTCCGCCCCCTGATAAATTCCACTCTGGTCGGACTCTTCGTGACGGGTGGCAATATTCTGTTCTGTTTCATGACCGGTTACGCCCTGGCCCGCTATCGTACCTTGGGCAACAAATTGCTCTTTGGCAGTGTAATCGCAGTGCTCATGATTCCGGCCCATGTCGTTATCATTCCGCTCTACGTGCTGATGCTCAAGACGCACATGTACGACAGCTACTGGGCCCTGATCCTCCCTTTCCTTGTGAATCCGATCGGTATCTTCCTCGTGAAACAGTATGTGGAGTCCATTCCGACTTCCTTGGAAGAGGCGGCCCGCATTGATGGGGCGAGCGAATTCCGCATTCTCTTCCAGGTCGTTATGCCAATGTGCCGCCCAGCGCTGGCCGTTTTGGCTATCCAGGTCTTCTTCACCAATTGGAACTCTTTCCTGTATCCATTCATCCTGACCTCAAGCTCTCAGCTTCGCACCTTGCCGGTCGCCTTGGCGATGCTACAGGGGCACCAGGCTATCGACTGGCCACACTTGATGGCCGGATCGACCATCGCGGTTGTGCCAGTGCTGGCCCTGTTTATTGTCATGCAGAGGCAGATAGTCGCCGGCATAACGGCCGGTGCTGTCAAGCAGTAATTAGTTGCCTGTCAACAAGATAAGGCGGCATAGCGACCTGATTTCCTTTTTTGCTTGATTTCGCATATCCATTCATTACGTTTGCCAAAGCAAAACACCGATAGTAATGGGTTGAGTGTTGAAAGGAGTTCTAAAGATGAAGGTATTCGTAGCACTGATCGTTGTGCTGTCGCTGCTTATGGTTGGCTGCGGCGTTAACAAGGACTACGTTGAGCAGCAGATTCAGGCTTCTGAAGCCCGTACCAATGCTGAAGTGGCTGCCGTCAAGAGCCAGACCGATGCCAATCAGGCTGAGGTTGCCAAGCTGCGTACGCTGGCAGGTGAGCTATCTGCCAAGACCGATCTGGCCATCAACAAAGCCAAAGGCTTTGAAAATTATCAGGTTGTTTGGTCCGGCGATGTCAGTTTCGACTTTGACAGCTATGAGGTCAACGGCACCGGCGAAAGCATCCTGATGGAATGTGGCGAGAAGATGGAACAGGTTCCGGGCTCGCTAGTTGAGGTTGCCGGTCACACCGATCGTACTGGTCCCGCCGACTACAACCGTATGCTCGGTGACAAACGGAGTGCAGCCGCCAAGCGCTTCCTGGCCGAACGTTTCGGCGTCTCCCTGTATCGCATTTTCACGATTTCCTATGGCGAAGACAAGCCGGTCGCTATGCCTGACGAGAAGCAGGCGAGTTCTAAGAACCGTCGCGTTACGCTCAAAGTCTGGGGTGAGCTCTAAGCCGCTCCTTGGAAGAGTTCTCAAGGCGGAGTCCACGGTGGCTCCGCCTTTTTTTTGTTCGTCTCTCCGAAAACCATAACATCTTAGTTTTTGGGTTGCTTCGTACGCCGTCTTGAGTTATAAATCAACTCGCGATAAAGTGATCCAGCGGAGAGCTGACAGCTGCTGGGATCGGTCGCATCTGCCCCCGTAGTGTAACGGATAACGCATCGGCCTCCGAAGCCGGTTATCCAGGTTCGATTCCTGGCGGGGGTATTTTTTTATGAGGGTACTTTGGGGGTGGGCAAACGGCTACGAGCGCTTCGGCCGACTGCGATAACTCTCGAGCAGTTGACTGATTACACTCGGGTAGAACACCAGCCACAGAATCAGCGGCAGGGAGTCATTGATTATGTAGATCGGAGTTGTCCATCGATAACTGATCTCTGACAATCCCCAGTGAGCCATGATGTGATAGAACGAGATCAGCATCACATAGTGAAAGGCCACCAGAATCGCCAATCCGCCCGCGAGGGCCACGGCGCCTCTTTTCCATTGGCGTCCAAACCCCGGCGTGGCAAGCACCAGAGCAATATACGGTCCCATGTTGGCGAAGTGCTCCAGGGTCCATGTCAGATGCCACTTGTGAGCACCAAACAACGGTAGCAGCCAATCACCCAGAGGCCGCAACAGGAGTGGATACTGTGCCTTGAGCCATAGGAACCAGACCAGACCAAAGGCAACGGTATAGATCAACAGCTTAGTTAGAAACAGCCAGAGCGTCTTTCTCACGATACACCACCAGTAAGAGCCATCCGATCCAAATCGTTGTGATAATGACGATCAGGGTTGCCTGCCAGAAATATAGGTGCATGAATTCAAATAGTGGCCTTGAGTACGCCCCGACCACCACGAGCAGGATGATCCTGACGACATTGAAGGCATATATGGCCGGAATACCGAAGACTATCCCCCACATTTTCTTGCGCCAGTTCGTGGGATAAGCCATGACCGCCGCCGCGTAGATGACCATCTCCATTACGCCGGTGCACTCGTCGATGATCTTGACAGTGAAGTCCTGGAACGTACAGATCTGGCCAGCGTAGGACACATTCTCGGAGAACAAGCCCACCACGAAGCCGGTGATCGCGGCCGTGACTTCCATCAGCATCTGCATGAAGCCGTGGTTACTGCTCGCAACATAGGCGAACAGCGTGCCACCTACCGCCAGGCCACCCACAAACCAGGCAATGAAGCGCCACACGACACCTCGTTGTCCAGCGCTATGGTCCTTTGGCTGCGAATTCCGAGATGGCAAACTTGATCGAGATTTCTTCCCCATAGATTCAATTTAGCATGGTACGATGATCGGAGCAACCGCTAGTTTGGTCGGGTGCAATGTGGCTCAAGATCATAGGATCCAGACGAGAATGATTGCCGTCCACACAATAGCGGTTCCGGCATGGCCACTCCATCGGCCGTTGCCGACCAGCAGCGCAATTGCCGACCAAACCAAGGCGATTCCGATACGGGCCGTCCAGCGATGCAGGCCAGCGAGTCCGTACGCTTCGCCCAGGAGAAGCAGACCAGCGATGATGAGCGACACATAGACCAGCCATGTAGCCTGCTGCGACTTGGGGGTTCCATCAGCCATCGTCGCGCTCCTTGAGGAAACGCTCGATGCCGTCGGCTACGGCCCGGGCGATCCGTTTCCTGAACTCATCGGTTTTCAAGGCCGCCTCCTGTTCCGGGATCATCATAAAAGCGCATTCCAGCAGAACGGCTGGATACTGTGTCGGTCGGTTGACGGCCAGATTGCCGTGGTACACGCCGCGATCTGGCAGCCCGGTAGCGACAAGCAGTTCCTTCTGTATCGATCGAGCCAAGTCGATCGAATGAGGTTGGTAGTAGTATGACGAAGTGCCAAAATTGGCGAACGGGTTGACGCCGTCCGGTAGCGCATTATTGTGAACGGAGACAAACAGGTCAGCGTGGGCCTCTTTCGCAATAGCCGGTCGGGCATACAAGGCCACATCAGAGCCGTCGTCCCGCGTCATGACGACCTTGGCACCGCGCCACTCCAGCTCATCACGAAGGGCGAGCGATATTCCCAGGTTGGCTTCAGCCTCGGTGTATCCGGTCGGTCCGACTGCCCCCACATCGAGCGAGTGACCCGGATCGATCACTATGGTCTTGTCGCGTATGGTCCACAGTTTCTCAGGTGCTCGATGGATCTCCAGGCAGAAAGTATTGTCCCGATAGTAGGTGTCGTAGCCCCATAGATCCTGCTTCAGACGCAGGGTGAACTGATAGAGATCTGGTTCGATTTGTTCCCAATCGCCCTTGTCGATAAGGTCATCATTGCTGCCATACCGAATCCAGTCGGTGTCACTGGTAACGCCAAAGAGCTGGATGCGCAGCGTACGACGATCGTCTTCAACGATTCGGAAGGGATGCTTCCCCGCCAACGGAAACTCCACACGCACTCCCTCTTCGGACGCGAAAGTACGGATGCTTCGCAGGTATGAATGAGGGGGACTAACTCCCTGATCGAGAGCAGTCACGGCGTCGGTGTGAGCCCAGGCGATCTGAGTTTGTGACATTTGTAGACGGTACCAATCTCCCTCCCGCCCGACAGCGAGAGCCTCTACCCCGCGCGGCTGAAAGGTCGCGAAGTACCCCTTCCGCGGATCATGGCGAATTATCTGGACCGAATCCTCAAACCTGACCGTAAACGGATAGCTGGAGCTGTTGCTGGATACGGTGTAGTCACTCGGCCGACTGACAGTACTATCCATGCGGGCCAGGCGAAGGTAGTCAAACAAATCAAACCGGGGAGCGTGTTCGTATTCGGATCCAAAGAGACGGATCACAATGTCCCGGAGACTGGGCGGCGCGAGATGGTATGTAATTCGGGCGGTATCAATATGCACCGAGTCGGCGATCGTTATCGTCCCGAAATACGTCCCTCGGACAATCAATGAATCCGGCACCGCGCCGCCTCCGAAGACTGACTCGCCCCAATATGGCTGGTAAGTCGGTTGGCCCTCGGTCATCGGGACAGAATCCAGGCAACTGTCGAGCGAAAACCAGGCGCGGCATCCTGGCGTGCCGCGAAAAGCGACACTCAGTGTCTGACCGCTCACCATGACCAGATCTCCGCTGGGAGGGCGGTAACCGTCCAATATGACCAGTGAGTCGGGCCCCGGTGTTAGGTACGGTTCAGGAACGATGACCCTCAAGGTGTCAGTGAGAAACATCTCGGTAGACTTGTCATTACCCTTGGGCATCAGGTCTAATTGCAGGACAAACTCGAACTCGCCCGGCTCGATAGGCAGAAAGGCCAGCCAGCCGCCATCCTCATGAACCGAAACGGGGTGGCCGTTTATCCGAAGACGGAAATGCGATTGTTCTGAATGAGCCGCGACGTGGCCAAATACAAAGGTCGAGTCGACGGCACCGATGGTCTGCCCCGGCTTGGGATAAATCACATCTATCTGGGCGGATAGCCCTTCGTCGCCCGCGAACCCGCTGGATATCAAGATCGCAGCGATCAGCCCGGCCCAAGCGATGATCCTAGTCAGTGATGTATTTGTCGAGTACATCGCGTATTAGTTTGGGGCCGCCGATGATTTCCCGGTCGACCTCGATTGACTCCCTGTCGTATCGAATTCCGCGCGCAATGTCATTCTTGAGCAGCATCGGTCCATCCAAATCAAAGTAGTCCGCCACCGAGGACATGTAGACCGACTGTGCAATCCCGACCGATGAGGCCACCATGCAACCGAGCATGACCTTCTTTTCGTCCCGGCGAGCGGCGATGGCCAGACGACTCCCTTCGACAATTCCGCCGCACTTCTCGGGCTTGATGTTGATGGCGTCGATAAACTGTGAGTACTTCTCATAGTCAGCGAGACTATTCAGGCCTTCATCCATGACCATCTCGACCGCGCTGTTCTTGCTCTTGAGGTGAGGCCACTCTTCAACGAACTCAGCCTCGGTCGGTTGCTCAATCACTTTGACGCCACTGGCTTCCAGATGATGAATCATTTCCTCTGCCTTGGCACACGACCACCCGCCGTTAGCATCGACGCGGATTTCCTTGTCCTTGATCTCGGACAGGGCTTCGAGCAACATGATATCTTCTTCGTTGCCCATCTTGACCTTTATGATCGGATAGGGGCACCTCTTCATTTCCTCGATCATTAGGGCCGGTTCATCGACGCTGATAGTCCACGATGACTTAATCCCCACCGGGCTTCCCAGCGACATCAACTCCCAGGGATAGCGACGGGTTTGTCCACTAACATAGTTCAGCACCATCGCCGTCAAGGCTGATCGGGCAGCCGGAAGGATCTCGAGATGTTCGATCCCCTCAAGCGTCTTGATATCAATCTCCTTCAGGCTGGCCAGCCAATCCATCCCGCGGGTAAGGTCCGCCCGGAGATCTTCCACTGATGGCCCGTAGTAGACGGACCCGGCAGCTTCTCCCAAATGACGATTATTGAGGACAGTCAGGAGATTGACTTTAGTGTCGGTCCCCCCCTTGGAGACGGCAAAGCGCTTCTTCAGGGGCATGGCAATGCTGATAACGTCAAGCTGCATTAAAGAACTCTCCTTGCCTGATCAAAGGTGCTGTCCAGATCCTCACGGCAATCGCCGTCAGCCGTTGCCAGACTGTTAATAGTGACGCCGCCACCGCCACGCGAAGAATGGATGAACTTCTCTGGACCGATGGCCACGGCCACGTGCCGATCGAAGAACAGAAGATCACCACTCTTTATACTCTGTCGGCTGATCTGGTGCCCAACCTTGATCTGATCCTTAGTATCTCGCGGTAAGTCTATCCCAAACACCGAGAAGAGCGTTCGTACCAGGCCCGAACAGTCGCAGCCAGCCGCGCTGATTCCGCCCCACAGATAGGGCACGCCCAGAAACTTGCTGCTCTCGGCAATGATCCGGCGCTGAAGGGCGCTTGTCGTCCGAGGTCTTTGGGGGCGGGTGAGGGCGGTCGGTGCGACTCTGAATGAAGCCAATGGTCCGACAACTGTGCCGGCCTTCACTCGGACCGGAGTGCCGTAGTAGAGGCGGTATGGTGGTGCTGGCAGGCGGCTACCGATATCACTAGTGATCACAATGGGTCGTGTTATGACGTGGAGTTTGCCCTCGGGCCGTCTTTGCTGGTCGGTCTCACAGGTTATTAATCGTTCGTCGATCCAGCCCTCATAGCCGTCGTCCTGGATGACCTTGGCGAAGCCGCCTTGTTTGCTGGTGATCCTGACTCGTTCATCAAAGAACAGCTGATTCACCCGCTCGGAATGGTGATCAGGCTTTGACCGCATATCGAGCAAACTGACTGTGACTGTTGCATAATCCATGATGCAGCCTAGGCAGTTTGCGACGCTATTTCAAATAAAAAGAAAAGGCCGGAGCATTTGCCCCGACCTTGGAATCGTCGTTAAGAATATCGCGAGCTACTTCAGCGACTTGAGGTAGTTCTCGAAGCGCGTCAGGGCCTCCTTGATATTGTCAATCGAATTGACATAGGAGAAGCGCAAGTAGCCTTCACCGTAGGAACCAAAGGCTGTTCCTGAGAGGGCGGCTACGCCACCATCGTCGAGAAGGCCATCGGCCAGCGGCTTGGACTTGTGGCCCGTGCCGGTGATGTTCGGGAATACGTAGAACGCTCCCTGCGGCATGGTGCAAGTTACGCCATCGATCTTGTTGAGGCCTTCGACAATGAAGTCACGCCGACTTTGGAACTCCGCCACCATGTCTTCGACAGCCTTCTGAGGGCCGGTGAGGGCCTCCATGAGAGCATCCTGGGCGAAAGTTGTCGTGCAGGAGAAATTGTTCACTGCCAGCTTTGTCAGAGTCTCAGTTAGCTTGGCCGGTTGGACCGAGTAACCCAGCCGCCAGCCAGTCATCGAGTAGGTCTTGGACATGCCATCAATCATGATGGTGCGTTTGAGGGCACCCGGGATCGTGCAAATCGACTGGAACTCGGCCCCATAGGTGATCCTCGAATAGATCTCATCGGTCATGATCCAGAGATCGTGCTCTTCAGCCATTTCATAAATGGCCTGAAGATCTTCCATCGTCAGAACGCCACCGGTCGGGTTCTGTGGGGAATTGACGATGATCATGCTCGTCTTGTCGGTGATCAGGGCTCGGAGTTCTTTGGGGTCAAAACGGAACCCAGTCTCTTCGCCGAGTCGCATTGAAACCGGTGTTGCACCGGCATAACTGACGACCGACTCATAGATCGGATAACCAGGATTCGGCACGATCACCTCGTCACCCGGGTTGACCAGGGCAAAGATGCCATTGAAGATCAGTGGCTTGGCGCCGGGCATGATCACACAGTTTTCAACGGCCACTTTGGTCTTGCGAGTCTTGGAGACATACTCCGCAACAACTTCCCGGGCCGCCGGGACGCCGGCTGAAGGACAATAATGAGTCTTCTCCTCGCCAATGGCCTTGATAGCGGCATCACATATGTTCTTGGGCGTGGGAAAATCGGGTTCGCCAATTTGTAGATGGACGATCGACTTGCCCTGGGCCTCGAGCTGTCTGGCTCGTGCAAGCACTTCGAAAGCGCTTTCCGTCCCCAAGCGGGACAGTCGGTTGGCATACTGCATAGTTATACCCCTATCGGTTACAATTTCAGAAGCTTCTTGGCTCTGTCGGCGATGTGTTCGGCGGCCAGACCAAATTCCTTGACCAACTGCCAGGGCTGTCCGGATTCGCCGAAACGATCTTCCACACCGACCATGTCAAACTTCACACTCAGTCCGGTCCGAGCCAGCACGGCCGCAACCAGGTTGCCTAGACCACCGACCTGATGCTCTTCGGCTGTGATGACAGCGCCGGTCTCTTTCGCGGCCCGAATAATCGCCTCACGGTCCAAAGGCTTGAGGGTGTGAATATTCAATACGCGCGTTTCGAGATTGAAGTCCTTCTTCAGGATCCAGGCGGCTCGCAGGGCTTCCGGAGTTTCCGGTCCGCAGGATATGATCGTCAACTTCTCCCCTTCGTCTTTGTAATCAGGGGCGAGTTTGATCTCGAAAGCATCAACGAGGTTATCGGCCTCTTTGCGGAACCGATGTATGTTAGCCACGCCGAATCTGAAGGGGCTATCCTCGGTTGTGACGATCGGAGTCGCCTCGCGAGCGAAACGGATGAATTTCGGCCCGACGATGTCAAACAACAAGGCCTTGGTCATCTTCTCCGTCTCGATCGAGTCGCATGGAACAGCAACATTCATATTCGGCAGTCCCGTCATCTGGAAAAGAGATTCCAGCTCCTGGTGCGTGGCACCATCGGGGCCAACCGATACGCCGCCGTGCGCCCCAACGATCAGGACGTTGAAATCGCCATAGCAGACCGATACGCGAACCTGGTCGAGATTGCGATAGGCGGAGAAAACGCCGTAGGTGCCGAAGACCGGGATCTTGCCTTCTTTGGCGAGTCCAACAGCAACTGTCGTGGCACCCTGTTCGGCGATACCCATCGAGATGAAACGCTCGTCGCGTTCCGGGTTCTTGGCGTTGAATTGGGAGATGGTGATCGAGCCGGAGATATCCGCACCCAGGCAGACTATCCGTTCGTCATCGCCATACTTCTGTAGCGCCCGCCCAAATCCCTTCCGGGTCGGGTCCATCGCCACTTTCATGTTGCCAGCAAGATTCCACCAGAAGTCGCTTGAGAATTTGGGCATGTTCGCCGTCAGTTTTGCTTCCACCTTCTTCTGGTAGTCGACGCCGGAAGCCAGCCACTCGTCAGCATTGAAGGTACTCGTGAGTCCAAGCTCTTCGAGCGCTTTGTCGAGTTCTTCGCGACTCGGTGGCTTGCCATGCCATCCGACCTGGTCTTCCATGAACGACACGCCTTTGCCCTTGATCGTCTTGCAGATCACGCAAACCGGCTTGCCGGTAACGTTTTGGTTGCGGGCCCAGCCCAGTTTTTCTGTCAGGTCACCTACATCGTGGCCATCAGCTTCGATCACGTGCCAGCCGAACGAACGATACTTGTCGCCCAACGGCTCGATCGTCATGATGTCCTTGGTTTTGCCGTCGATTTGCAGACCGTTGAGATCGATTGTCATTACCAGGTTGTCCAGCCCATGATGACTGGCCGCCATGGCCGCTTCCCACATCGAACCTTCCTGCTGTTCACCGTCGGAGGACACCACAAACACGCGATAGTCCTTCTTGTCGAGCTTCGCGGCCAGCGCGACACCCACGGCTACAGAAAAGCCCTGACCGAGCGAGCCAGAGGATATTTCCACGCCCGGCAAATCCTTGTGATGCGGATGGCCCTGATACGGAGTCCCCAGCATGCGAAGGGTTGCCAGATCTTTTTCAGGATGGTAGCCGGACACGGCCAACGCCGTATAGAGAGCCGGAGCCTTATGGCCGGCCGACCAGATGATCCGGTCGCGATCGGCCCAAGTAGGGTTCTTGGGGTCGTGGCGGGCAACTTTCAGATACATCGCTGCCACGATGTCCATAGCGCCGAGGGTACCGCCGGAATGTCCGGACTTGGCCGAGCAGAGAGCCAAGAGGTTCAGTCCCCGCATGTAATTGGCGCGTTCCCGCAACTCCTCGGTCGAGAAGTCCTGTATGACTTTGTTAGTCTTTGAGTCGGTCAACGGCATACGCAAATACCTCACAGCTTGTGAAACAAGTAACTATTTCGTTGGAGCATTACTAATAGATATAGGCCCGCAAGTCAACCGGAACCGAGCCTATTTGCGACAAACTTTTTGATACCAGAGGGACAGCTTTCGGGCTAAGTCGGACGCCGAGCCGTTGTTCAGAACAACCCGATCAGCACGGCTTCGGAAGACTGAGTAAGGGAGCTGCGCCCGCTGGCGGGCAAGAGCGTCTTTCCGGCTAATCCCCCTCTTGACCGCCCGGGCCAATCGGGTTGCTTCGCCGGCATGAATGACCAACGTGTAGTCCATCTCTCGGTCAAGATCCCAGTACAAGAGGAGAGCGGCGTCCACAACGACCGCCGGGTGGGTCTTCTCCAGCGACTTGACCCGGCGACGGAGTTCCCTCAATAGCGGGGGGTGAACGATCCTATTCAGCGCCTCGGTAGCCTCGTGGTCAACGAAGGCTTGCGCTGCCAGTCGTTTGCGAAGCAGGCAGCCTCTCTCATCCAGAATATCGGCGCCGAACCTTCGTGCAAGTCGTTTTCGCAGAGCCGCGGATCCATCCACGACCTCTCGCCCAATCTCGTCGGCGCTGACTACCGCCGCACCGAGTGAACCGAGAATCTGAGCGGCCACGGACTTGCCTGATCCGATCTGTCCGGTGATTCCTATTCGCATGCTTGCTCTCAAAACAGCCACCCGGTGGCCTATTTTGCTTCCAGCCAATTCGCACCGACGCCCATATCAACTGTGGTCGGGACGCGAAGCATCAGGGCGTTCTCCATGCCGGACTTCACGATTTCACGGACTCTCTCTAAATCTGAGCGATGGACGTCCAGGACTAGTTCATCGTGAACCTGTAACACCATACACGATTTCATCCCGGCCAACCCGCGATGCACTGTGATCATGGCGGCCTTGATCATATCAGCGGCGGTTCCCTGGATCGGCGTGTTGATGGCTGTCCGCTCGGCGAACTGACGGACATTGAAGTTCTTGCTGTTGATTTCGGGCAGGTACCGCCGGCGGTTCATGAGGGTGGTCACAAAACCTTGCTCGCGGGCCAGCTGTTTGGTCGTCTCCACGTAGTTTTTGATTCCGGGATAGCGCTCGAAATAGGTCTCAATGAATGACCTCGCCCCGACGAGATCAAGCTCGGTCTGTTGCGCCAAGCCAAAGGCAGACACGCCGTATATGATCGCGAAATTCGCCGTCTTGGCGGCGTTGCGTTGCTCCTTGGTCACTTCGCTGATGTCAACGCCATTTACTTCGGCAGCAGTTCGAGCATGGATGTCCTCACCCTTGGTGAAAGCACTTATGAGTCCCGCATCGTCTGAGTAGTGGGCCAGGATGCGCAATTCCACTTGAGAGTAGTCCGCCACCAGGAGGACGTGATCGTCGTCGCGCGCCACAAAGGCCTTGCGGATCTGTCGTCCCTCGGAAGTTCTCACCGGGATATTCTGAAGATTCGGATCGGTCGATGACAATCGACCGGTAGCGGCCACGGCCTGGTTAAACGAAGTGTGGACGCGCCCCGTGGCGGGATTGACCAGTTTCGGAATGGCATCAATGTAGGTGCTCTTGAGCTTGGTGAGTTGTCGGTAGTCAAGCATCAGCTGCGGGAAGGGGTGCGCAAGGGCCAGTTCTTCGAGCACTCGTACATCGGTAGAGAAACCTGTCTTTTTGGTCGTCTTACCTTTGGTGGGCAAGCCCAGTTTTTCGAACAGGATATGCGATAGCTGCTGGGTGGAATTGATGTTGAACTCCTCCCCCGCTCCCTTGTAGATATCACGCCGTAGCGTATCCAGGCGTTTGTCCATATCGAGGGACAGATCAGCCAGGAAATCGGTGTCCACGCGGATTCCGGCCTCCTCGATATCGGCCAATACTCTTATGAGAGGGATCTCAATGTCATTGAGCAAAGGCTCCAACTTGAAGCGGCTGATCTCGGGCAGGTACACATCTCGGAGGCGAAAAGTGTAGTCAGCATCCTCAGCCGCGTAAAAACTCGCCTCGCTGACCAGGACAGTATCGAAAGTAGTCTGCTTCTTCCCGGAGCCAATCAAAGCGCTGATTGGCTGCATTTCATAGCCGAAGTGCTTGCGCGCCAGAAAATCGAGCGAGTGTTCACGCGAGGACGGGTCGACCACATACGAGGCCAGCATGGTGTCGAACGAAATCGGAGCCACCTCGATCCCCACCCGCCTCAGGACATGAAGGTCGTACTTGATGTTCTGGCCGAATTTCTTAACCGTCTTGTTTTCAAGCAATCGCTTGAGCAATTTCACAGCAGGATCAAAGGGCAGGTTGTTCTGTTCATCGAGCGAATGCCCCAGCGGAACATAATAAGCCGTGCCTGCCACACCACAGAGCGATACGCCGACCAAGTCAGCCTCAAGCGCGTTCAGGGACGTGGTCTCGGTGTCAATCGCGATCTCATCGTATGCGGAGAGAGCCTTGATGACCTCATTCAGCTCCGCCAGCGTCTTGACACAGCGATAGTCAACCTTGGTTTGGTCCGCCTGAGGGGTTGGCGTTTCGGCTGCTTCCCCGGGATCGCTCGGGGTAAGCTGCTTGAGCAGGCCACTGAACTCAAGGTCCAGAAAGAGCTTCCGGGCCGCCTCGTAGTCGATCGGTTGGCGGATCATCGCGTCCAGCTCAAACTCTATCGGCACAGCCTTGTCAATCGTAACGAGCGTGCGGGATAGTATGGCCAGTTCCTTGTTTGCGGCTATCTTCTCGCGTATTCCTTTAGCCGCGATCTGGTCGCAGCTCTCCAGTACCTGGTCGAAGGAACCGAACTGGGCGAGCAGCTTGTCGGCAGTTTTGGGACCGATTCCGGGAACGCCGGGGACGTTATCGGAGCTATCCCCCATCAGGGCGAGCTTGTCAATCACCAGTTCCGGATAGACACCAAACTTCTTCAACACCTCTTCCCGCCCGAGGCGAGTTGGCTGTTCGGAGGCGCGGCCTGGTGTGTACACCTTGACATGCTCAGTCACCAGCTGAAAATAGTCCTTGTCGCCGGTTACGCACCAGACATCCAGACCGGCTGCTTCCCCCGCTTTCGCGAAAGTTCCTGCGATGTCATCAGCTTCGTAGCCCGGCAGCTCGTAGAACGCCAGATTGAGCGCCTTGGTCGCCTCCCGTATCCGGGGGAGCTGCTCCACCAGGTCGTCCGGCATCTTGGCTCGCGTCGATTTGTACTCGTCATACATCTTGTGACGGAAGGTAGGTTCGCCGGTGTCAAACAAGACCGCAATATAGTCGGGCTGTTCTTCCCGGATGATCTTCCAGATCGAATTGACAAAGCCAAAAGTGGCTGATGTGTTTTCGCCTCTGGAGTTAATCAGCGGGGCGCGAATCAAGGCAAAATAGGCGCGATAGAATATCGCCGAGCCATCTATCAAAAAGAGCGTTTTGCGCGACTTTGAGCTCATTCATACAACCTGTTCTGGGCAATGTATTCGGCGACCCCGGATGGCAAGAGCTCTTTCAACTCAGAGGTCATTCCTGATGAGCGAATGGCCGCTCTGATGGCAGTGGAGGATACATCCACCATCTGGGTCGGCACTAACTCCATGGTTCCCTCAGGGAACCGTTCTATGTCATGTTCGCCATGCGGCGGCCGATAGCCTACCAACATCTTGATCTCGCTCAGCAGCTCTTCAGGGCGATACCAGCGCGGCAGGTCGGCCAGATTGTCTTCCCCTATGATAAACCGAAAATCAGTCTCAAGGTATCGCATTTTGATGGTTCTCACCGTCTCGAGCGAGACTCCGGATAGCTCCGCCTCCTTTTCAATCTGGCTAATAGTACCCCACTCTCTGCCGGCGAGAGCGATGCGAAGCATCTCCATTCGATCGGCATACGAGGCGTGGAGGCTGTCGGTCTTGAAAGGATGCCGGAAGGCAATCACAAAGAGAACGCCATCAAGGCCTTTGCTCTGATAAATCTGCTCGGCCAGAGTGATGTGACCCAGGTGGATAGGGTCGAACGTACCGCCGAGTAGGCCCCACCGCTCGGAGGCCTTAGGAACCCGCATTCTCTCCCTGAGCGGTGTCGGTAGGCTCGGGTGGCAGTTCCTGCAAGTACTTGGTGATCTTTTTGGCGTACTCGCTTTCAGGGAACTCGGATTGGAACGCGACCAACTTCTGTCGGACTTCTCCGCCAAACCGATCGGTCTCGAAAGTTTGCTCGGCATCAAGGAAGGCGGCCTCCGCGACCAGATCCAGGGCCTTGAGCGTCCATTCATGGTCTGGGAAGGCACTAATGAAACCCTCGAAACCAGTGCGAGCCTCGGCAAAGCTCCCCATTTTGAAGTTCCGCTCGGCGATCATGAAGGCAGCGCGAGGACCATACTCGGTGTCCGTGAATTCATCGATCACGTACTGAAAGTAATTCTTGGCCGATTCATGCGCGCCCATGCGAGAGTACACTACCCCCGAATCGTATGATTTGCGAGCGAGTCTGTTTCGGGCAGCCTCTATGTAGTTATGGGCATCCGGGACTGACTCGGATTCCGGGAAGTCGATGATGAAATCTTCCAGGAGTTGGATGGCCGTGACCAGAGTCCGCTGATCCAGGCCATAACTGCCTGGCGCAGAATGAAAGTAACAAGCGGCGCGCATGAAGATTGCGTTCTCGAAATAGACGCTGGCTGGGTAGTTCAGGGCGAGTCGATTGAATTCAACCTGCGCCACCTCGTATTCCTTGTTGGCGAAATACGTCAAGCCCAGATAGTACTGCGCAGTGTCAACAATGGTCTTGCCGGGGTAGTTGTAGATACAAGCCTGAAAGCTTTCTACGGCTCCGAAGTATTTGCCGCGCTCGTATTGGTCCTTGCCCTTCTCAAACAGTTCCTGAGCTGTCATCTGGGCGATACTCTTGGAGCCCCCGCATCCGATGCCGGCGACTATCGTCGCGGCGGCCAGAATAGCCACCAACCATGTCCTATAGGAAGCCTTCAAATCGCGTAGTTCTCCTTCAATTCCTGATAATGACCCAGAACCTTGTTGAGATACGACTCTGGAATCTGTTTGCCCTGGCGAATCAAGCCCCGCAAACGAGTTTCTCCAACATTGTACGATACGATCGCTTTCTCAATATCACCAAATTCAAGCACCTGCTCAAACAGATGCAGCGTACCGAGCTTGATGTTTGTCTCCGGCTGGAACAGACTCTCGGTACCGGCCCAATCCAGGCCGGTTCGCTTGGCTACGTCCTGACCGACATACGGAATCAGCTGCATCAATCCGCGTGCGCCCATGGAGGATGTCTGACCCTTGCGAAATGATGATTCAGTGAGGATGATCGCCATCACGAAGAGCGGATCGTAGTTGTACTTCTTGCTCTCATCGAAGATGACATCGCTGAGACGAATCGCCTCCTCTTCCGTGAACCCAATTTGCAGTTGTTCCACGGCCTTGAAAATCTGCAGCCGCTCTTCAAGTTCAGTGATGCGCTTCTGCTGGAAGTTGATCTGTCTTTCCAGTTCGAACTTGTCCCGGATCAGAAAAATCAACAAGCCTGACTGAACCAAGTAAATGGTAACCAGCAGAACGCTGATCGGCTTGGATAAGTATATCCCCAGTTTATCAACCTGAATCATGAACAATCTCCGACCAACGATCCTGACAGGTCATATCCCTCAGAGGCCTCGATTCTAACTCGGCATATCTCGCCCGCGGCCAATTTCGAGCCATGAACGATCACTTCCTGGTCAATATCGGGACAGTCGCCGCGGGTCCTTCCAACAGCGCTTCCGTCCTCGCCAAGGCTATCTAACATAACCTCCTGAACAGTCCCGATCAAGGTTCTATTTCGGCTGAAGGCGATCTCCTGCTGGAGATTCATAACGTCATCCAAACGTTGGTATTTGACCTTGTCTGACACTCGCCGGGTCAGCTGTGCCGCGTCGGTATCTTCCTCAGGTGAATAGACAAAAGCGGCGGCACGATCCATCTCCTGCTCCTCAAGAAACCGATAGAGTTGCTGAAACTGGTTGGCGGTCTCGCCCGGAAAACCTACGATGAAAGTCCCCCGCAGAGTAGCGCTGGGACAGCGGGCGCGGATCCGACCGATCAGCCGCGTGACTCCTTCGTGGTCATAGGGGCGATTCATGGCTTTCAGGAGACGCGTACTCACATGCTGCAGCGGCAAATCGAAATATTCGAGGGTCTTGTTGGACGGGTCCGACATGTACTCAATCAGACTGTCGTCGGCGCTGGCTGGATGCAGGTACATCACCCGTATC
>CAZHDS010000019.1:0-31142 GCA_964531495.1 uncultured Ignavibacteriales bacterium | reverse complement strand
TTGTCTATCAGATTGTCTAACCCGTCCCGCAAGTTCAGGCATTCCAGAAGCGTCTGAGAGGATTCTGCCAAATGGCCCCGGTAAGCGTCGAAACGGTGCAGGCTTCCCTTGAGAGAGTCGAAGTCGTTCTGCCACTCGTCGAAATTGTTATATAAGCCGTCGAGGTTCCACTTGTATTCATCGGCGATTTCCGACCGCTGGGGGATTTCAACGGTGGCGGCCGACAACGAGGCGGCCAATAGCAAAATCGCGGCCACGAGCAGCGAAGTGACCGGGCCGCAGGTGCGGATGGGAAGTGATTTCATGAAAAGTCCTGTTTCCTTGTAGTCTATCGGTGGTCTATCGCCCAATGCCAGATGATTCGCGGGCGGTGTCTTGCAAGTTAAGGTTGGGTTGGCTCCATCGCAACGGGTTTGTTCGGTGAGGGGCGGGATACCGGCACAACCTGTGACGTTAAGTGCACGAACTACTTATATGGCAACACAATACAGATTCCGACAGGTCATTGTGCATCTCCCATGTCAAGCAATTGCTGGCCAAACCGATACAAATATGTAGGACACTCCATCTTGTGCTGAAATGGGGTATCGCTTAGTCATGTAATATTTGGGGTTGGGGAGTCAATGAACGCAGCTGAACTCAGACGGCAAGCCGAGGCGCTGGTCGATAGTGATCAAGAGTCTCTATGCCGCTACGTACCGGAAGACATTCGGCGGCTGATTCATGGACTTCATTTCGATTGTAGAACAGATACCATCTAACTGGGGGGATGTGTGACAATTACGGTCGGTAGACAAAGACTACTCTCGCTGGTGGCGATTCTGACATGCACTTCGATTGTCATTGTAGGTGTAGCACTGACGTTGCTTTACGATTCTGCGTTTGAGCAACAGCGGGCACGTCTGATTGACACAGTGAAGAGTCAGGCCAGCCTGGTTGCAGCAATAGCTCGCTACGATCAGAACAGCACATCGCAGTTGTCAGACGAAGACCCTGAGTACGATGCGTTCGAGGCAACTCTCGGTCAATTGCGAGAAGCACATTCTACCTATGAAGGTCGCGGAGAGTCGGTTGAGTTCACTATGGCAAAGAGTGAAGAAGATCAGATCGTGTTTCTCATAAGCAATGGGCATCATGAATCAAAAGTCCCGTTGTCTGTCGCTTTCTTGTCCCCCTACGCTGAACCAATGAGGCGGGCGCTTCTAGGAGAATCAGGAACAGTAGTAGGTCTTGACTATCGAGGGGAGCAAGTCCTGGCAGCCTTTGAGCCAGTCGAAGAACTCGGTCTCGGAATCGTCGCCAAGATTGATCTGTCTGAAATACGTTCACCATTCATTAGGGTCGGACTTATCTCGATTGGGGTCGCAATAGCACTTATTGTGCTCGGAGCAATGCTATTCTTTCGGATCGGCAGTCCGATGGTCCGCAAACTAGTAGAGAGCGAACAACAATACCGTACTCTGGTAGAGTCCCTTGACCTAGGTGTCGCACGTATAGGCCCAGACATGTGCGTCCAAACCCTTAATCGAAGGATGAGGGATTGGTTTCCCGAAGCCAGCGATTCCGGATACAAGACCTGCTATGGGAGCCTCAGATCGCCGGCTCGAAGCGAACCATGTGATGATTGCCCAGTGATCGAATCGTTTCAAGATGGGCTGCCGCATGAGGCGATCAAAGAGATTCCTTGCGCGATAGGGACCCGAGACTTCAGATTGGTTTCAACGCCGATTTTCGATGAAAACGGCGAGACAGTCTCAGTCATTGAGACAGTCGAAGACATCACCGAGCGCAAGCTAGCGGAGGACGCATTGCGGCAAAGTGAAGTCACCGTCCGGAAGAAGCTCGAAGCTATTACCGAACCGGACGGCGATATCGGCACGCTCGAACTCTCCGACATTATTGATGCCGAAGGGCTGCAATCCATGATGGACGACTTCTGTCGACTTACCGGCATATTAGGAGCTGTACTCGATGTGTCTGGAAAGATTTTGGTTGCCGCCGGCTGGCAGGATATCTGCACGAAGTTCCATAGGTGTCATCCCGAATCGCTCAAAAACTGCATTGAGAGCGACACCATCCTCTCAAGTGGCGTGCGGCCAGGAACGTATAAGGCCTACCAATGCAAGAACAACATGATGGACATGGTTACTCCCATCATGGTTGGGGGCAGGCATCTCGGTAATGTTTTTATCGGGCAGTTCTTCCACGAGGACGAGACGATAGATGTGGAGCTGTTCCGCAAGCAGGCAAGGCAATACGGATTCGATGAGGTGGAATACCTTGAGGCGCTCGACCGGGTACCGCGCTTGAGCCGGGAAGCAGCGGACAGAGGTATGCGCTTCTACGCTAGACTTGCCGGGCTTATTTCAACGCTGAGTTTCAGCTCGATCCAGCAGTCCAGGATGCTCGCCGAGCGCAAGCAGACCCAGGATGCTCTTGCAAAAGAGGCTATTCGCCGACGTATTTTCATCGAGCAATCAAGGGATGGTATTGTCGTCATCAGGCAGGACGGAAGCATATACGAGTCTAATCCACGGTTTGCGGCGATGCTGGGTTATACTCTCGATGAAATTGGGAGCGTACGGGTGTGGGACTGGGAGTATCAGTTCCCGCCTGATGTGGTGCGAGAGATGCTCAATGGCGTCGATGAGGCAGGGGATAGCTTCGAGACGAAACACCGTCGCAAGGATGGCAGTGTCTTTGATGTTGAGATCACGACAAGTGCGGCAGAGATTGCTGGCGAAAAGCTGATCTATTGTGTCTGTCGTGACGTCACGGAGCGCACTCAATATCTGAAGACACTCCGTGAAAGCGAGCTTAGATACCGCACACTCGCAGGGAACATTCCGGGCATGATCTATCGTGCTGGCTCGGATTGGCGCGTCGAGTTCGTGATGAACTGTGTCGACCTTTGTGGCTACTCGGCCGAGGAGTTTGAGACCGGTGAAATGAGTTGGCTGGATTTGATACATCCTGAGGACAGGGATGCCGTGGGTCTGGAAGGACAGCAGCTGGTCGGTGAAGCTCAAATGATTCTGCATGAATACAGAATCATCACCAAACTAGGCCATACGAAGTGGGTGAGTGATCACAAAGCGTCGTGTTTCACTGAGGATGGTGAGTTCAGCCACATTGATGGCATCGTGTTCGACGTTTCTGAGCACAAACAGGCCCAGGATGCTCTTGCCGGCGAGGCCATTCGTCGGCGAATCTTCGTCGAGCAATCAAGAGACGGCATTGCCGTTCTTCGGCAAGACGGAACAATATACGAATCCAATCCACGGTTTGCAGAGATGCTTGGCTACACTCTCGACGAAATGGAACACGTCACCGTGTTTGACTGGGAGGTTCTGGCGCCGCGCGAATCGCTGCAGGAGTGGCTCGACTCTGTCGATGAAACCGGTACTCACTTCGAAACGAAGCACCGCCGCAAGGACGGAAGCATCTGTGATGTTGCAATATCCTCCACGGCAGCTTTAGTCGCGGGTGAGAAGTTGATCTACTGCGTCCACACCGACATCACCGAGCGCAAAGAGGTGGAGAGGAGGCTGTCGGAGAGCGAACGCAAGTTGCGCTCCATCCTGGATAACGTCGGGGTGGGCGTTGCCGTCATCAGTCCCAAGATGGAAATACTGGAGTTGAATCGCCTCATGCGAGAATGGTTCCCTCTCATAACTCCAGAAGAACATCCTACTTGTTACCGTGCTTTCAATAATCCGCCTCGATCCGAGGAATGCACTTACTGTCCGACTATGAAGACGCTCCAGGACGGGGAGAAGCATGAATCTGTGACGGCTACCCCGACCGAAAACGGCACGCTTCATTTCCGAATAATTTCAACGCCTGTCCACAATGACAACGGCGAAGTCGTGGCAGCCATTGAGATGGTCGATGACATCACGCAGCTCAAGCAAGGTGAGGAACTCCAGGCCAAGTACGTGGCCGAACTCCAAGAGACCCAAAGTGAACTTGAGGCCGTGAATACCGGCCTGGAAAAGGAAACTGAGTGGGCCAGGCTGTTGGCTGAGCGCGCCGAAGTGGCCAATGCCGCCAAGAGCGAGTTTCTGGCCAACATGAGCCACGAGATCCGTACGCCGCTAAACGGAATCATTGGCATGACGAATCTCGTGATGGATACCGATCTGACGCCGGAGCAGCGCGAATATCTGCAGTTGGCCTGCTCGTCTGGTGACAGCCTCCTGCGAGTGATCAACGACATTCTGGACTTCTCCAAGATGGAAGCAGGAAGACTGGAGCTCGAAGAAGCGCCCTTCTGTCTTCAAGATGAGATCGAATCGGCGGCTGAAGCGTTCGTCCTTGATACGAGGGCAAAGAACATTGAACTGATCAGCTTCATCAACCCCCTTCTGCCGGAAATTGTAATCGGTGATCCCGGTCGCCTGCGTCAGGTGTTAACAAACCTGATCGGAAATGCTGTGAAGTTCACTGACGAAGGTGAAATAGTGCTTCGAGTCGAGCCGGGTGTTGATCCAGGCGACAGTCAGCTCCGCTTCAGCATCGCTGATACCGGAATCGGGATACCTGCCGACCGACAGGATGCGATCTTCGAGAGTTTCGCTCAGGCGGATGGATCTACCACTCGCGAGTATGGCGGCACAGGGTTGGGAACCACTATCTCCAAACGATTGGTGGAGCTGATGGGGGGCCAACTCTGGCTAGAAAGTCCAACGAACCAATCCGGTACCGGCGGTCCCGGCACGACTATGTACTTCACCGTCGAGCTCGAACCCATTGAATGGGACGAACCGAAGGTGGCGTCCAGTGAGTATCCGGATCTCTCCGGTCTACGTGCCCTGATCGTGGATGACAGCACTACGAACCAGTGCCTCTATTCCGTGTTATTTGAGAACTGGGGCCTGGCTCCAGAAGTTGCCGGCGACGGCAGACAAGCTCTGGTAGCTATCGAAGCGGCCGTCAACGAAGGTCGTCCTTTCCGCCTGATCCTTCTGGATGTGATGATGCCTGAGATTGATGGCTTCGGTGTCCTCGAGGAGCTGCGGGCAGCACCGTGGTTCGACAAGACCCCAATCATCCTTCTGAGTTCGTCCAGTGATGCCGTCGACGCCGCCCGCGCCAGGAGCTTAGGTGTTTCCTCCGTCCTACGCAAGCCAACGAAGCAGTCGGCCCTTTATGACAGCCTGGTTGAGGCCCTGAGCACTCCAAGCGCGGCGATCTCTGAGGACTCGTCGCGACAAGTGATTGAACACGTGGTAGGCAGCCAGGCTCCAGCCAAACCGGAAACGGACAGGCCCGCTCGCATCCTTCTTGCCGAGGACAACAAAGTAAATCAGGTGTTGGCCAAGACGCTACTTGAAAAGCGAGGACATGAGATCACCTGCGCTGAGGATGGGTTGACCGCTGTCGAAAGCGTGAAGTCCGGCCGCTTTGACCTGGTCTTGATGGATGTTCAGATGCCTGTCATGGGGGGGTTGGATGCCACTCGCGAAATCCGTCGATGGGAGGCCGATACTGGTCAAACTCGTATTCCGATAATTGCCATGACCGCCAACGCCATGGAGGGAGACCGGGAACAATGCCTCGAAGCCGGCATGGACGACTACGCCAGCAAACCAATCAAGCCAGCCAAGCTGTATGAGTGTATGGACAAGTGGCTATCGCACAAAAATACCGAAGAACGCGGGACGGCAACCTTTCCGGCGAACGGCGGGTAGGATTCGTGACATTGAAGTGAGTCTTGCTAGTGCCTGACTTGATGATGCCTGCCGAATAGTCTTGCGCGGAACGGGCAAGCATGAAGGCGTGGCTACCCGATTTCGAAGCGCTTGATGCTTTTTTCCGGGCCCATCAATAATAGCGTATCACCGTTCAAGAGTCTGGTGTCGGCGGCCGGAACAGCGTCCACCATTTCGTCCAGGGCTTCCTTCTTGCGCCTCACCAAGAGGATCGTGATTCCAAATTTCCTGCGGATATCAAGCTCGGCGATTGTCTTGCCGGCATGCCGATAAGGGACATCAATCTCGGCCAGCCTCAGACCATGGAAGCCAGGGATTGAGCTTTGGTGCGACTCTTCGCTCAAAAGGGAGTTCATTCCGGAGGCCATTTCCCGTTTGAATAGCTCGGAGTTGTACTGAGCAATCAGATCATCAGGCCAGATACTGCCCACGATCTTCCCATCTTCTACGACCGGAGCCTCATGAACATGCCCGACCAATCGCTTCATGACCGTAGTCAGTTTGTCATCGGCCTTGAATATCGGGAAACCGGTCTCCGACATAACATCCTTGGCGATCGCTATATTCTCAAGCATCTGGGTTTCCAACACCACAAAACGAATAGCATCCAGAGTTACCAGCCCGACCAGACGATCAGCCTGATCGACGACAAAGACTGTATTGCCGGCATGGTCCAGAAGGCGTGCGAGTATGGACATGAGCGGAGCGTCGAGAGACACGGTAGCAACATCCGTGCGCATGACATCGCCGACTCTCAGTTTTGCCAGTACATCGACTGACTGTCCACCTCTGATATCGATACCTCGCCGCAGCAGCTTTAGAGTGTATATGGACTCTCGCTTGAGCCGAGTCGCGACGATGGTGGCTATGATACAACTAATCATCAAGGGGAGAATGATCTTGTAGTCGTTGGTGAGCTCAAAGACGATCAGGATCGCTGTTATTGGAGCGTGGGTTGCTGCCGCTACCACCGCGGCCATGCCGACAAGGGCATAGGCGCCGGGAATGGCCACGGCTGTTGGCCACACATTGTTCAGCATAGTACCGACGGCTCCGCCCGTCATGGCACCAATAAATAGCGAAGGGGCAAAGACTCCTCCCGAGCCGCCGGATCCAATAGTGATGGATACCGCGAGTATTTTCACCATGATGAGCACAAGAAGCAGCCAGAGCACCATGCTGCCGCTCAGGGCTTGATTAATGGTTTCGTATCCGACGCCCAGGACCTGGGGGAAAACCAGCGCTGTGAGCCCAATCAGGGCCCCGCCAAGGGTCGTTTTGAGTGGTGGGTAGAGAGCGATCTTGTCAAAAATATCTTCAAATCCATAGAGTGCTTTGACAAACGCGACCGCTACCACGCCTCCCAGAATGCCCAGAGCTGCGTAGCCGAATAGCTCAAAAGGACTGACAAGACTGTAGGCCGGCACATCGAAAGCAGGGAAATCGCCCAGAAAATGCTGACTGACAACGGTGGCAGCCACCGAGGAAATGACAATGGGTGAGAACTGGGATACACCGAAGTCACTGAGAATAATCTCAACTGCAAACAGTGCCCCCGCTACCGGTGCGTTGAAAGTTCCCGCGATTCCAGCTGCTGCTCCACATCCGACCAGGGTGCGCAGTCGGCGCTCGTCGATTCTCAGCCATTGGCCAATGGTTGAGCCTATCGACGATCCGATCTGCACGATCGGTCCTTCGCGGCCGACCGAACCGCCGGTGGCAATGCAGATCCCTGAGGCCAGCATTTTGGCAAGGACTACCCGGGGTCGGATGCGGCCCCCGCGCAGGGCGACGGCCTCCATCACTTCCGGTACCCCGTGGCCCTTGGCCTCGCGGGCGAAGTAGTAAGTGATTAGACCTACCAGCAGACCACCCAGAGTTGGGACTCCCACTTTCCACCACCAGGGGAGACTCCGTATGTGATCCACCAAGTCGCCGGAATGCCACCAGGAGGCGAGTTGCAAGGCACGAATTAGCTCACGAAATCCGACCGAAGCCAGTCCCCCAAGCAATCCGATGGCCAGCGCCACCACGACCATATACAGATGGTCCGTACGACGAAGTTCGGCATGCCACAAGCGCAATCTTGTCGTGATGGGTCCCACTACCTTAGGCCTCGATTGTCGGGTTGCATTTTGATCCGGCCTTGGGCACCGTTGTGGCGCGATAAGCGACTTGATTGCCTGATTCTTGACGTGAATGCATTGCGACGTGACTATAGCTTAAGAGCCAGCTTGTAGTATCGGATGCTGGCAAGGATTAGGGCCAAGCCAACGGCTGTGTAAGCCGGTGCCATAATCAGCCGCGGTACTTGAAGTAGGCGGAGAATGTGTCCCAACGAGGACATGAACAGAATAATCACATAGCCTCGCATGTTTATGAACGCGAATACGCAGACCCGGTCCTTTTCTGGAGACAGTTGTCGCAAGCGGGCTATATTTGATTCGACCAGTCTCACAAAAGCGCTGTGATACATGAGGCCCCCCAACAAGGCACCTCCGAACACAACCAGCAGGGTGTAACCAGGAACAGGCAAGAACCGACTATATGCTGTCACCAGCAAACCGCACCCAACAGCGGCCCATAGCACGGCGCAGACTCTTGCCAGCGTGCCTCTCTTGGCTACCGGTGGATTCAAAGCGTACTGTCGATTCGATTGCTTGACATCACTATAATTTCAGCCTGATTCCTACCTCAACAATCCTATCGGCAGGAACTCCAAAGAATAGCGCCGGCTCCATGGAGTTACGAGATAAAAACAGGAACAACTTAGTTCTCAGCATCCCCATGGCGGGCTTATCGCTTGCGACCAGTTTCTCTCTGCCCAGGAAGAAACTGGCCTCGGTGAGATTGATGTCAACACCTTTCTCACGCGCCAGGTCGGCAACATTGCGAATGCTTGGACTCTCCATGAACCCGTAGTGAGCGATCACCCGCCAATTGCGCCGGGTCCGACCTATCAGACAAGTCCGAAACAAGCCCGAAATACTTGCATTTCTGCCGCTTTGCCCTTTATTAGGACTTGGATGGACATGGCTCAGGAACGATAATGGTGGACTATGGCGATCATCACTATACTTAGCGGATCTTACTGCAGCGGCGACGAAATCGTAAACCAGCTCTGTCTGCAGTTGAACTACCGACGGCTCGACGAGCAGCTAATCGAGCTGACCTCGAAGAAACACAACCTCTCCCGTGGAAAACTGGCCTCGGTGCTGGCTGGCGGTCGCGACAAGCGATCCAAGGAAAGCGCGCTGATGCTTGCGTATCTGGAAGAAACGCTGGCGGAGTGGATTCAGGATGACGACGTCATTCTGAGCGGCTGCGTGGGTTTCTTGATTCCCAACAACATAGCTCACGTGTTGCGGGTGTGTGTGATTGCGGATGCAAAGTATCGTATCTCGCAAGCACGGAAACTGGATGCTCATTCCGAGTCGAGTGCTTTGGAAGTTGTTCAGGCTTACGACCGCAATCTGACAGCGTGCGTTTCACAATGGATTTCAAAGCCAGTATACGATGAGAGTCTCTACGATATCGTTGTCCCGATTGACAAGATGACACTCGCAACCGCAGTATTGCTGATTAGTACCCACGCTAGCTCTGATGCCATCGCGACCACGAGCTGGTCCCGGACCCAGGCGAAGGACTTCCTTCTGAGTGCCCAGGTGAAGACTGCGCTGACCAAGGCTGGTCATTTTGTTGACGTCTTTTCTGAAAACGGGCGCGTAACCGTCGGGATCAATGAACAGGCTCTATTCATGGGACGCCTGGAGGAAAAACTCAAGGGCTTGGCTGCCGAGGTTGAAGGTGTCACCGAAGTTGTAACCAAGCTAGGGTCGCACTTCAGTGTTCCTTCCATCAATCCTTGGGAGAGCATCGACGCCCCACCAAAAATCTTGCTGGTAGATGACGAAAAAGAGTTTGTCGAGACGTTGTCGGAACGTCTGAATACCAGAAACCTCAAGTCGTCGATCGCTTACGATGGTGAGCAGGCCCTGGAGATGATCGAGAAGGAGATTCCTGATGTCATTGTTTTGGATCTCCAAATGCCCGGCATTGATGGTATCGAAACCCTGAGGCGGGTGAAGCAGTCGCACCCCGAGGTCGAAGTGATCATCCTTACCGGTCATGGCTCCGAGCGAGAACAAGTAGCAGCCGAGGATTTGGGCGTATTCGCCTATCTACACAAGCCTGTCAACGTAAATGAGTTGACGCAAGTTATGAAAGAGGCTTACGCTAAGGGTCACAGACGGGATTGAGGAAGCTACCCAACTGCTGACCCGCGGCGAACGGGAAACATGATCAGGAGTACATTCCGATGCAAAGAATCTCAGAGCTGATCAGGAAGCTGCTCGCATAAAGATGGAAGATCAAGCGAACAACCCTCAGCCAGCAAAGCCCGCAGGCGAAAGAGCTCCCAGGTACCGGGGACTGTATCGCAACTTGATCGTAATCCCCCTGTTGGCAGCCTTGATACCGCTTGCCATAATGGCTGCGATCAACTACCGGCAGGACCGGGCAGCCTTCCAGGCGGAAAACCAATATGCCATCTCCCGCTTGTTGTCTAACACCAAGCGCAGTCTGCAATTCGCTATCGAAGAACGTCGCGCGGTGTTGTCGCTTGTCGCTCGAGGTAGCACCCGCGAGGAGCTAAGCGGTGAATCCAGGCTGATGGCTATTCTTCGAGACCTGCGAGAGTCCTTCGGCGACTTTGTCGATCTCGGGCTGATCGGCAGTGATGGCGAACAGACCTGCTATGTCGGGCCTTATGATCTCAAGGGCATGGACTACAGCGAGCAACCTTGGTTTCACGAAGTCTCGCTACGCGGAGTATATGTTAGCGATGTCTTTACCGGTTACCGTCTCCTTCCTCACTTTGTCGTGGCGGTGGCCATGGAAGATGGCGATGAAGACTACTACGTTTTGCGAGCTACCATCGATACGGAATTGCTCCGACGTCAGATATATTCGGCTGACCTGAACGAAAACACCGACGCCTTCGTTGTCAACTCCCGGGGCATACTCCAGACCGCCTCCGTGTTCAGCGGTAGCGTACTGGACAGCATTGCCTTCGAGATTCCTCCTCATATCCGCGACCGTGAAATAATCACTCAGCGGACAAACGAATTGGGGGAGGAGGTCGCCCTGGGATTCGCTTATGTGGAAGGCACGCCTTTCATCCTGGTCGCGGTCATGCGGATTCAGCCGTTCTTTGAGCACTGGCTCTATTATCGGTCACTCGTTTTCTGGTTTCTTCTGCTTAGCGTGGTTGGCATCCTACTGGTTGTTTCGGTGCGATCACGTCATATAGTAGGTCACTTGCGAGATGCGGACGCCCAGCGGGCCAAGATGCTACACAATGTCGAATACACCAACAAGATGGCCACGTTGGGGAGGCTAGCGGCCGGCGTTGCTCACGAGATAAACAACCCGCTCGCCATCATAAATGAGAAAGCTGGTCTGCTTCAAGATATATCGATGCATACTGAGGATTTCCCCATGCGTGAGAAGATTCTCGGTATTATCGACTCGATCACCGTCAGTGTTGAGCGCTGTAGTCGCGTCACTCGCAGGTTACTCGGTTTTGGCCGACGCATGGACACGGTCAAGGAAACCATCGAACTCAAGAAGCTGATTGAAGATGTTCTGGAGTTCCAGAGAACGGAAGCGTCTCACCGGAGCATCAATATCGAAATCCTGTTTGATGAAGACGTCAAACCCATCGAGAGCGACCGCGGTCTGTTGCAGCAAGTATTCTTGAATCTGGTCAGTAATGCCTACGCCGCTGTTCCGGATCGTGGTACAATTACGATTGCAGCCCATCAGCTTTCGCCAAGTGAAGTGGCCGTGTCGGTGACCGACAATGGCAAGGGTATTGCACCGGCTGATCTGTCTAACATATTTGAACCGTTCTTTTCGACCAAGGGGGAGGCCGGCACCGGCTTGGGGCTTTCCATCACTAGAGACATTGTAGAGAAGCTTGGAGGCATTATTGAGGTTTCCAGCAAAACCGGAGAAGGAACAACGTTCACAGTGAATTTGCCTGTTGACAAGGTAGGTTAGAGAGCAAGCGTATGGGTGAGTATCGCGTTCTGTTGGTTGACGACGAAGAGGAGCTGGCCTCGACCATGGTCGAGCGATTGGGGTACCGTGGCTTCCAGGCCGAATACTCAATCGATGGTCAGAATGCTCTGGAGAAACTCCGGGAGAGCACTTTCGACATCGTTGTTGTCGACTACAAGCTGCCGGGGATGTCAGGCGAAGAGTTGACTCGCACTATTGTGGCGGCCTATCCCGGTCTGCCGGTGCTTATGGTCACTGGCCATGGATCCGCGCAGCTGGAGAATGGGAAGAAACCGGCTGGAGTCTATGATTTCTTGCTGAAGCCAATCAATCTCTCAGATCTGATCGCCAAAATGAAAGAAGCCATCCAGGCCCATGAACGCAACCAAGGGTGATGATAGATCAGCGCAGAAGCAGTTGTTTGCCGGCTTGGCTTTCAGCGGACAGATTACGGCTTCGATGACGCACGAACTGAACAATGTTCTGGGGACAATAGAGCAAGTCGTCGGCCTGATAGAAGATCTATCCGCCACTGACGTCGTTCGGCAGGCCGGTATTTCCGATAAGCTGCTCGACGTAGTTGGTAGGGTTACCAAACAGACCGATCGCGGTACCACTCTCATCAAGAATCTGAATGGGTTTGCGCACTTGTCGGACAATGAGGTTGCCGAATGTGACCTCGGCGACCTTGTGGAGCAAACCGTCGTCCTGTGTGCTAGATTTGCGAAAATGCGCAAAGTGCAACTGGTAACGGTCCGGCCTGACCAGTCGATTGTAATCAGGTCCTGCCCGTTTCAGATTGTTCAAGCCATCTTCGGCGGCATCAAGACGGCGCTACAGATCGCGGAGCCACCGGAGCCGATCCAAATCGGTCTCGGGCCCTGCGAGAGAGGGGGCTTAATGACGATTGATGTTCGCGGCGATTTAAAGTCCGGCCATGCTATCGGTCGTGAAGCGACAGAAGAGCAGTCCATCACTCGACCTGACCAGACCGTAGAGTCAGTTGGAGACGGACTTCATAGGATCGAAGTGATGCTCCAGGGTGATGCCTAGCGGCATGACTCGGCGGAGTGAAGAGACCTTTGAGAGGATAAGGAGTAGACGCAAACATGGGAACAACACGCGTTCTGATTGTCGACGATGAGGAGGAGTTTGCCAAGTCATTGGCCGAGAGAATGGAGAATCGCGGGTTGGAGACCGAAACCGTCTTCAGCGGCGAAGAGGCTGTCGAGCAGGTCAAGGCCCATCATTTTGATGCGGTTGTGCTCGATATGGCCATGCCTGGAATGGATGGAGCTGAAACACTGAAGGCTATGCTCGCCATCAATGCCGATCTGCAAGTGATCGTGTTGACCGGTCATGCCACCGTGAGCACCGGCGTGGCAGCAGTCAAAGGGGGTGCTTTCGAGTTCTTGGAAAAGCCGGTGAAGTTTGAATCCCTGGTGGGCAAGATTGGCCAGGCCAAGGCGGTCAGTTCCGCGCTAAGTGAGGCAAGGATGACCGACATGATCGATGGAATCATGAAGCGTCGTGGCTGGTAAGAGCCCAGTCCATCGTCGTTCGTGTCGGCGTTTGGGCGGGCGCGCTATTGAAACATGATCGCCAAGGTGGACCCCAAACTAATTCAAAATCTGGAATAATAGTTTGTCAGCTAAGCTCGTCTCAAGAATACTGCCGTTCCTGAACTGGTTCAAAAGCTATTCACCTGAGTCGTTCCGCCATGATCTTATCGGCGGCGTAACCGTTGCGCTGGTTCTCATCCCGCAGTCCATGGCCTACGCTCAGTTGGCCGGTCTGCCGCCGTATTTCGGACTCTATGCGGCCTTCCTTCCGCCGGTTATTGCCGCCCTTTTTGGCTCCAGCCGGCAGCTGGCCACGGGTCCGGTTGCCATCGTGTCCCTCATGACGGCCACGGCTCTGGAACCAATTGCGACGGCCGGGAGTGAGTCTTTCATCGCCTATGCCGTGTTGCTGGGCCTGTTGGTCGGGCTGTTCCAGCTGTCGTTGGGATTGTTGCGCTTGGGCATGGTGGTCAACTTCTTGTCTCATCCCGTTGTCAGTGGATTCACCAACGCTGCGGCCATAATTATCGCGACCTCACAGCTGTCCAAGTTGTTTGGCGTCACAGTGGATCAGGCCGAGCACCACTACGAAACCATCGTGCGGGTCATCGAAGAAGCTCTGTACTATACTCACTGGCCCACCTTGGCCATGGCAGCGCTGGCGTTTCTGGTAATGATCGGTCTGCGGAAAGTGGCCCCGCGCTTGCCCAGCGTTTTGATAGCCGTACTCGTCACGACCGTCGCCTCTTGGTCTCTGGGATTTGAGGACAGGCGGCAGGTTCCGGTTCATCGGATAGAGTCAGAAGAATTACCACAACTCGTGGAGAAATTCAATCAATCGGTTGTAGCCCTCGACCAGAAGGCCAGCGAACGAGTCGCTTTGCGAATCAGGCTTGATAGTCTCACCCACATATCCTCGGTCACCGAGTACAGTATCCTCGACATCCAGAAGCAATTTGCGCACGTTGGGATCGACATAGCCCACCTGAAAGAGGCCATACACGGTTATAGAGCGCGTTTGAGGAGATATCTTCTCGTAACTGGTCCGGGCTCGCCTGGTCAGGCCCGCTATTACCTGAAATCAGACGTTTCGGAGGATCCAGCCTTTGCCGGACCATCATGGCGACTCAAGGTGGGGAATGGCAAGCTCGATTTGAAGGCGCTGACACTTTCGGGCGGCGGCGCGGTCGTGGGTACTATCCCTGAAGGTTTGCCCGAATTCCGCGTACCGATTCTGGACTTCTCGGTCGGTCTGTCACTCTTGCCTATGGCCATGATAATCTCACTGCTGGGCTTCATGGAAGCGATTTCGATTGCGAAGGCGATGGCTGCTCGAACTGGTCAGCGACTGGATGCCAATCAAGAGTTAGTGGGTCAGGGGCTTGCTAATATCGTCGGATCGTTTTCACAGAGCTACGCCGTATCTGGGTCATTCTCGCGCTCAGCCGTTAACATACAGGCCGGTGCCGTGACAGGCTTATCCAATGTGGTCAGCAGCATTGTAGTGCTGATTACACTGTTATTTCTCACGCCTCTCCTTTACCATCTGCCCCAGTCAGTTCTGGCGGCAATTATCATGATGGCGGTCGTCGGACTGGTGAATATCAAGTCTTTCGTTCACGCCTGGCACGCCCAATGGTATGACGGCGTCATCGGCATTGTCACCTTCGTGTGTACGCTGGCTTTTGCCCCACACCTGGACCGGGGTATCTTGATAGGGATCGTTCTGTCGTTGCTGATGTATCTCATTCGGAACATGAAGCCTGCTATGGCTCTGCTGTCCCTGCACGAGGACGGAACCTACCGGAACCGCTCTCGATTCGAGTTGCAGCAGTGTCCATATATCGCCGTGATCCGATACGCCGGTGCCATCATCTTTTCCAATGTGGACTATCTTGAGAAACAGGTTCTGGACAGTGTCCGCAGCATGCCCAAGCTCAAGCACGTACTGATCGTGGGGAACGGTATCAATGAAATCGATGCCTCGGGGGTGGATGCTCTGTCAGTTCTGGTCGACCGGCTGCACCGGCAGGGGCTACGGTTCTCTATCAGCGGACTAAATGATGTCGTCATTGATGTTCTGCACCGCACCGGGCTGGCCGCCAAGATAGGTGAGAACGACCTCTATCGTAATGTCGAGAGGGCCATGTACGGTATTTGGAAGAGTGCCCACGCCAATGTCGATGAACCAAGCTGTCCCTTGCGGGTCCGCCCCGTGCATCCGCTGGCCGTTTCTGAGGCAGCCCAGGAAGCCTTGCGCCGAAGTGATGAGACAAGCCACTTGTTGGACGTAAAGCCTCCGAGCAAGCGACCCGAATAGACAGCTGATTCATGCTCTCGGTTCTTGTGACCCCGTTGCTGGGGTAGGACCGGCTTCTCCGCCCTAGCAAGATCAATAAGGACGTTTCGCTTCTCAACAAGCTGGCTGTCGCCGAACAGGCCGAGCCCGGCGGGCTTGGCATTGCCTTGCGGAACGGGTCGCAGTTTACAGGAGTTTCTTGTCTTGCGTGATTCGAAGCGCGGCAAGTGGTTATGTGGAAACGGACGAAGACAGCGGGCCGCTGCGAGACGCGTTCCGCAACTGGGTGATGGAGAGTTGCGCGGCTTAGTACGCCAATATCACTCTCAGGAAACTTCTGTGGAGTTCAGGTCTCCTGTACGGTTACAGGGAGACAAAGCCCGTGAGGCGACCAGTTCTTCTTTTTTGGCTCGCGATAGCTTTTTAACCGCTCGCTCCCTGATTTGAGCCAGGTTCCTTCCGGGAGGGCATTTCTCGAAATAGATCAATTCGCACGGGCGGCGTGTTTTGGTGTACTTGGCTCCTTTGCCGGAATTGTGCTTTTCCAGCCGGGCGTTGATATCAAGCGCAATTCCAGTATAAAAAGAATCGTCGGCACAACGGAGGATATATAGATACCATTCTCTATTCATCTTTTCCTTTACTGGTTGGCAATCGATTCGAATCTACTGACTCAAATTTTAGTGTGACAAGTTTGTGTAAGCAAGTATGAAAGAACGCAGATAATTGTACCGGCTAAATGGCGAGGTGGACCTCACTCTCCCCAAATTGTCGTGAGCTTCAGATTCCCTATTCGGTCGCACTATACTCTGTTTGGCGGAACTCGGTGGAAGATCATGAATTAGACAGGCTTGGAATTGCCGGATCAATGAGGTTATACCGCAGCCGGCACGGGTCGGACTATTAACGAAATCTCATCGCAAATTCAGTTGTTGTCACCGTGTTCAAGCGAATGTACCTTGAATTGTGATGGAACAAGCTCTTAGTCCCTACTTAGATCTTTGCACTCAGGTTTACGACCTCAGCAAACCGACTCTACCAGCTGATGCCTATGCATTTTATCACACTTGTGCATCTGCCGTGAACGGTCCGATCTTGGAGCCCATGTGCGGTACAGGTCGCTTCCTGCTTCCGCTCGTTCAAGACGGCTTTGATGTCTATGGATTCGATGCAAGCAGTCACATGTTGCAGGCTTTGCGCGAAAAAGCCAAAGCGCGAAATCTTGAGCCGAAAGTGTGGCAGGGATATCTTGAAGATCTGAATCGGCCGGACAAGTTTGGACTCGTTCTTATTCCGAGTGGATCATTTGGTCTCATTGTTGATGGAGCGAAAGCCAGGGAGGCGTTGGTCAGGATTTACGATCACCTACGTGATGATGGTGTGCTGGTCTTTGAAGCAGACACTCCACATGGTGCGCCAGCCCCAACGGGCATGTGGAAAGGATCAGTATGGCCAACGAATGATGGGAAGACAATCGTCTGCTATTTCCTGGATTTGCCTTCGCAGAACAATGTGAGTACTACCGTTTGGCGCTATGAACTCATTGACGGCGCTCAAATCGTCCGGACTGAAATTGAGATCATGAAAGTTCGTCAGTATGATCCCGCTCACCTGACATCCATGCTCATGGATGTTGGCTTCAGAAATACGGTCACGTTTAAGGCATTTGACAGGACTAAACGTCCCGGGGAATTTGATGAGGTGATTGTATATGAGTGCCGAAAACGAGACTGAGGAGCCGGATCAAGCATACGGACTAAAACACGGTTTGCCGAAACCGGCGAATCAAATGACAAAATCGCAATTGGGAAGACGCCGAATAATAGACTTAATTGGTCTATGGTGGGGTCTACGAGACGCGTTCCGCAACAGGGTGATCGAGAATTCTGCGGCACAAGTCTCGACAATTCGAGCTGATAAGTCCTCGAAAATAGCCGCAAGTGCCTGACAATCAGCACCCTATATATGCACACCCCGGAAGAATTACGAGGTAGGGCGTTTCGTAGTCGGTGGATTGGAGGAAGCCCTTCGCCGAGGCACAAACGGTGGCTCTGAGTGCAACTCCACCGGTTCGGGTTGCCTGAAGACGTACAGGCGTCAGCGTAGGGCGTTGGGGAGCTCTATCTCAAGGCTTCCCAATCGAAGATGGGAGGCTTTGATCGTCACCGGATTGCAGATCCGAGGCGGGCGGGTTTTGGCCAGCCTGGGCCTTGAGACGATCGGGCAGGGCACGCGTGAAACTACTTGCGCAACCGCATATTTCGGGCTTGACTTAGTCGCAGTTGGGCATATGATGTTGTGAAATAGCCACGAGCGGATCTTAGTGTCCGACCGTGTATTAGAGGGCGTTGGTTTAACCGAGTTTGCTAACGCCGGGTCGTTTTTGAACGGCTGCTGCGGCAACCACAGATTAGGTGATAAAATGGCTACTGATGGTTTCAATCCGTTTGAGATGGCACAAGCCCAGTTCGACAGTGTAGCCGATACAATTGGCCTGGACCAATCGGCCAGGGAACTGCTCCGCAATCCTCTGCGCGAATACTCTTTTAGCATCCCAGTCCACATGGACGACGGAATCGTAAAGGTCTTCCGTGGCTTTCGGGTCCAGCACAATGACGCTCGGGGGCCGTGCAAGGGCGGCATTCGTTTTCACCCGGCTGAGACCATTGACACCGTGCGCGCCCTGTCGATGTGGATGACCTGGAAATGTGCTGTGGTTGAAATCCCACTCGGAGGGGGTAAGGGAGGGGTCATCTGTGATCCACACAACCTCAGCTCCCGCGAGCAGGAGCAAATTTGTCGAGGTTGGGTCAGGCAGCTGGCCCGCAACGTGGGTCCCATTTCTGATGTCCCGGCACCAGACGTAATGACCAGTGCCCAGCACATGCTTTGGATGTTGGACGAATACGAAGTCATTCACGGTGGCCACTTCCCCGGCTTCATCACCGGCAAACCAGTTGGCATGGGGGGCTCGCTGGGACGAGCCGAGGCGACCGGCTTCGGAGTCGTCTTCACGATTAGAGAGGCTCTCAAAGAACTTGGGGTCAATTCCGAAAACACGACTGCCTCAGTCCAGGGCTTTGGCAATGTCGCCCAGTACGCCATTCAGCTTTATGAGCAAATCGGCGGCACCGTAATATGTGTGGCATGTTGGGACCAAAATGATCAGAAGCCATACTCGTTTGTTAAGAAGGATGGGGTCAACCTGGATGCGCTCAGAGGGATCACCGACAAGTTTGGTGGGATCGACAAAGCCAAGGCCCGCGACTTAGGATACGAGGTCGCCGACGGAGATGCCTGGATTAGCCAGGATGCCGACATTCTGATTCCATGTGCCTTGGAGAACCAAATCACGGCGGATAACGTCGCCAATATGTCTCCGAAGGTCAAGGTGATTGCGGAAGGCGCCAATGGCCCGACCGCACCAGCCGCAGACAAGGTCATAAAGGAACGTGGCATCTTCGTAGTCCCTGACTTCCTGGCTAACGCCGGGGGCGTCACCTGTAGCTACTTCGAACAGGTTCAGAGCAACATGAACTACTACTGGGAGAAGGACGACGTTCTAAGTCGGCTCGACCTCAAGATGACCGGAGCTTTCATTGCGGTAAGCGAAATGGCCCGCAAACGAAAACTATACATGCGCGACGCTGCCTATGTTATAGCTATTGATCGAGTCGCCCAGGCCTGCCGCGACAGGGGTTGGGTATCCTGATTGTGAGTTAGGGCCCACTCGTATCTGCGACGGGTCCCGCCGCGTCTTGGCCGACAGGACAGTCGTATTAGCGGAAGGAAAAGAGGATGAGCCTATGAGCCGCAAGACCTCGATACCAGACGCTGGTGACATCCCTCGTTTTGATCGTCGCTTTTTCGAGAGTGACAACGCCGTATCTCGAATCGGCGGCGGAGCCATTGGAGGCAAAGCCTCTGGTTTGGCCTTCGCCCATCAAGTTCTCCAGAGGCATTTCTCGGATGGTACCTTCAATGGCATAGATGTTTCGGTACCTCGTCTGGTGGTAATCGGTACCGATGTCTTCGACGCTTTCATGAAACGGAACGATCTCTATGAAGTCGGGCTGGACGATATCGCTGATGATCGAATCGCCAGCGCCTTTCAGCGAGCCGAATTCCCCGCTGAATTTGCCGGTGACCTGAGAGCCCTGATATCCACTGTTCGCACGCCAATGGCGATACGCTCTTCCAGCATGCTCGAAGACGCCATGTTTGAGCCCTTCGCGGGGGTCTACGGCACCAAGATGACGCCCAACAATCAGCCGGACACTGACACGCGCTATAAGAAGCTGGTTGAGGGCATCAAGTTTGTATACGCTTCGGCGTTCTTCCGCGAAGCCAAGGCGTACAGCGCTATGACCGGGCATTCGCCCACCGAAGAGAAAATGGCGGTGATTGTTCAAGAGGTTGTCGGGAGCAAGTGTGGAGATCGATATTATCCAACCCTGTCAGGGGTGGGACGGTCTTTCAATTTCTACGCCTTTGGACATGCCGAACCAGAAGATGGCGTGGTCGATCTGGCCCTGGGACTAGGCAAGTCGATTGTCGATGGCGGACTGGTCTGGTCTTATTGCCCACTATACCCTCGTGCCAATCCGCCGTTCACGACTTCTGAACTGCTGAAGAATACGCAGACCGAATTCTGGGCGGTAAATATGGGAAAACTACCAGTCTACGATCCGATCCGCGAATCTGAGTATCTCGCCATCCACACCCTGAAGGAAGCTGAGGCGGATGGTTCGCTGTCATACTTGGCCTCGACCTATCAAGCCCAGAACGATCGATTGGTGATGGGAACGGGTAACGACGGTGCCCGAGTACTCAACTTCGCCCCCATCCTCCGCCTCAGCGACATTCCCCTCAACGATCTCATCGACGTGCTGCTTAAGGCCTGCAGCGAAGAGCTCGGAGCGGCGATCGAAATGGAATTTGCTGTTGTACTTGACCCGCGTGAAAAGTCAGCGCCTCGATTCGGTCTGCTACAGGTACGGCCAATGGTCGTTTCCGATGAGGAAGTGGAAGTCACTGCCGACGACCTGTCCTCTGAGAGTACACTCCTGGCCTCCGAGCGAGTTCTGGGCAACGGTATTATCGATTCTCTGACAGACATTGTGTTTGTCAAACCGGAGAGCTTCCAGAAAGAAAGTACGCAGACTATATCCACTGAGATTGCTCTGATCAATAAGAAGATTGTCGCCGATGGACGCGGCTACGTGCTGATCGGCTTTGGCAGGTGGGGTAGTTCTGATCCCTGGTTGGGGATTCCGGTTGACTGGAGTGCCATCTCAGGTGCCAAGGTAATTGTGGAAGCTACCCTTCCTGATATGAATGTTGAGCTCAGTCAGGGCTCGCACTTCTTCCACAATATCACCAGCCTTCAGATTCCATACTTCTGTGTACCATATAACGGTCACCATGAGATCGACTGGACCTGGCTCGCCCAACAGCCGATCATAGCAGAAACAGAGTTCGTGCGCCATGTGCGGGCAGAGTTGCCCTTCAACGTGCGATTGGACGGCCGATGCCGTCGAGGAGTGATTCGCAGATGAGTGATCGTGACCGCCAAGACCCGAAGAAGCAGCCGGTCGATGCCTTGTTGCGGGAATTGCAGGAACGGGCCAAGGAGCTCAATTGCATCTATCGGGTCGAAGAGGCCCTCGCTCAGCCCGACACATCGGTTGCCGAGTCCTGCGATCAGATTATCGAGGCTATCCCGCCCGGATGGCAATTCCCCGACGTTTGCGTAGCACGAATCAAACTCGATGACAGAACTTACGAGTCGGCCGGCTTCGTGGAGACTGAATGGGGACTAACAGCCGACATAATCGTGACCGATGCCATAGCCGGGACCATTGGCGTCTACTATACTGAGGAGATGCCTGAGGGTTACTCCGGACCGTTCTTGATGGAAGAGGAAAGACTAATCCGGACTATTGCTGATCGCATAGCCTATCGGGTCAGCCACTTGAAGATGCGGAGCATTGTCGAGGGTTGGGAGGAACGTCAGAAAGACTCTCAATCCGGTTCCAAGGGTGAGTGGCAGATTGTGCTGCGCATGCTCAAGCAGACCGATCGTATACTGTATCTGAGCGTTTCGCGCAAGATGCTCAACCATATGTGCTGGAGCGGCATCAAGGAGGCTGATCGTCTCCTTCGCACCTTCACGCCTGATCCTCGCCAAATGGACGAGGCAGTCCTGGAGGACATGAACCAGCCGAATGAGCGGCGTCAGATCGGTTTTTCTCCCGATATATGCGGGGCAGTCTTCAAGATCGCAGCTGATCACCTTTCTGAGGATGAGATCTTTCGGCTGATCCAGAAGTGGATCCAGGAAGACAAGCTGTCGTTTCTGGTTCAAGTGGTCAACCGCAACCTCTCCTTGTCCGACGTTGCAGACGCCATTCGGCGGTACCATCATCTGGCGGAACAGGAACCTGAGATACAGTCACCGAACACGCGCGGCATCGAGGTTTCACTAATTCGGCGCTTCCTGTCAGACCAGCTGCAGTACATCAGCGTGGCACAAGACTTTATTGAGATTCGCGATTTCTACTACTTGCTCAACCACGTTGTCTTTACGGCGGAAAGCCACGGCAAGTTGGGCGGCAAGAGTGCCGGGCTGTATCTAGCCTCGCAGATTCTTAAGAAGAAGGAAGCCGAAGAACCACTTCTCAAGGGTGTCCGGATCCCCAAGACGTACCACATCACTTCGGATGTGATGTTACATTTCATGCACTACAACAACTTCGATGAAGTTGTTGAGCAAAAGTACAAGCCTATCGATCAGGTGCGCTTTGAGTATCCGCATATTGTACAGACATTCAAGAATGCGCACTTTCCACCCGACGTAGTCAATGGTTTGTCGGCTGCTCTGGATGATCTTGGCGATCAACCATTGATTGTTCGCAGCTCCAGCCTTCTCGAAGACAGGATTGGAGCGGTCTTCTCCGGCAAGTACAAGAGTCTCTTTGTGGCCAATCAGGGCGGCAAGCGCCAGAAACTCGACGCCCTATTGGATGCCATAGCAGAAGTTTATGCCTCTACGTTCGGACCGGACCCGATTGAGTATCGCTCCGAGCGAGGCCTGATCGATTTTGGCGAAGAGATGGGGATCATGATCGAAGAGGTTGTAGGGACGCGCGTCGGTGACTACTTCCTCCCTTCCTATGCCGGCGTCGCCTTCAGCAAGAATGAATTTCGATGGTCACCGAGGATAAGACGAGAGGACGGCCTGATCCGACTGGTTCCGGGGCTTGGCACAAGGGCTGTGGATCGCTTGGTCGACGACTATCCGGTCTTGATAGCACCCGGACAGCCGGGATTGCGGGTCAACGCAAGTCCAGACGAAGTTGCTCGCTACTCGCCCAAGGAGATTGATGTCATCAATCTGGCGACGAACGCTTTTGAGACCCACAACATCCGGGACCTCCTGCGTGAGGTGGGGGACGGGGTGCCAAATCTTGGCGACATGATATCAGTCTACAAGGATGATCTTCTTAGAGCCATATCGCCGATGAGCGTTGACTATGAGAAGGACGACCTGGTCGTGACATTCGATGGTCTCACCAAACGGACTCCCTTTGTGGGCCAGGTACGGGCTATTCTTGAGGTTCTTGAGGAGACCCTTGGGATGCCGGTTGATATTGAGTTCGCCTCCGACGGCAAACATCTGTACTTGCTGCAGTGCCGTTCGCAGAGTTACTCCGCGATGTCTGCTCCGGTGCCGATTCCAAAGGGAATCCCCGAGGATCAAATCGTCTTTTCGGCCAATAGGTTCATCTCCAATGGCCGTACACCAGACATTACCCACATCGTGTACGTGGATCCTCTCAAGTACTCAACGTTGAGTGAACGCTCGGCGATGCTCGAAGTTGGCCGGGCTGTGGGAGCGCTGAACAAGCTCCTGCCGAAACGACAATTCATCCTTATGGGACCGGGACGATGGGGCAGTCGGGGGGACATCAAACTTGGAGTGAGCGTCACGTATTCTGATATTAACAATGCGGCCGCGCTCATCGAAATAGCTCGGAAGAAAGGAAACTACGTGCCTGATCTCTCATTTGGCACCCACTTCTTCCAGGATCTGGTTGAGGCTGACATTCGCTATCTCCCCCTTTATCCCGATGACGATGACACTCTCTTCAACGAACGCTTCTTGCTTGCTTCTGAAAACCTGCTGGCTGATATGCTGCCCGATTATTCCCAACTGGCCGAGGTACTAAGGGTCATTGATGTGCCGGGTAGTTGTGATGGGGACGTGCTCCACATTTTGCTCAATGCCGATCTTGATGAAGGATTGGGACTCCTGGCGCCTCCGTCGCTTGACATCACTGACACAACCATTCCTGTAACGAGTGAGCCACCAGTGGTAGGCGACCACTTCTGGCGTTGGCGCCTCATGATGGCTGAACATATCGCCGCGGCCCTGAATCCAGTTCGCTTCGGTGTCGCGAATTTCTATATCTTCGGATCCACCAAGAATGCTACCGCCGGCCCGGCTAGTGATATCGATGTGCTGTTGCACTTCACAGGGACTGGAGAGCAACTGGAACTACTTCGAAGTTGGATGGAGGGCTGGAGCCTGTGCTTGGGCGAAATGAACTACTTGCAGACGGGCTATCGTACGGGCGGTCTTCTGGATGTCCATATTGTGACAGATGAAGACATCGCCAAAAAGTCCAGCTGGGCGGTTAAGATAGGTGCCACGACTGACGCCGCTCGTCCTCTCCCCATGAAGCAGGATTGAGTGACGGCTTTAAAGCAGCTCTCGTCGAGCAGCATAGAGGTCATTCGGATCGAAGCTGACCAAGGCCAATTCCGTGCCATCATGAGCGCCACTAAACATGTGCGTGCGATCAATCTTGTCCCGCCAGAAACCTGTTATTCGAGCTGACTCGTGAATGTGACCGTGAAGGGTGAGCAGTGGTTGCCGCTCTTGCACCATCCGTTGAATTGCGATCGAGCCAACATGCACATCCAACGGAGCATAGTCTACGGTCTTACCATCCAGGGCGGCTCGATCCAGATTCGATTGGTATGGTGGGGCATGAAACAACATGATTGCCTTCGACAGGTCATCCCCATCGGTCAGTTTTGCGAGGTCCTTTGCGATCGTTCGATATCGTTCCTCTGCACCACCCCCCGGCCCAGTGCGATGACCCTCTTCAGGTGATACGCAGCCGGGATCAACGAATCGGGAAACATCATAACGTTCCCAGTCTTTCAGCATGAATGGTGAAGGCGGGACAAACGAATAGCCGTAGATGGTGTATTCGTCAAAGTTCGCTCTACAATTGTGCAGGTACTCCCAAAGCCCTTGTTCCTCGCCTACCTTGAGATCATTCACAATTGGTTTCGGGTCGTCGTTTCCCGGTATGATAAACACTCGAGGATAGCGCGAGCTGAGATCGAGCTTGAGCTTCTGAAACTCGTGAGCCAGATAGCCGCGAACGAACCCACCCTCTCTGGCGGTTTCCGGTACGTCCGCACGAAACCCGGTCGGCAATATGTCACCGCCAATGAACACTGCCCGCGGTTTGGACCTGGCAATCTGAAGGAATAACTTGTCGTACCGAACAGGACTACCATGCAGGTCGGAAACGAAAAAACACTCGGATGTTGCTGAATCCATCATACTGATCATGATACACTGAGTTGAGATATGCAACAAGCCAAATGCACGGTGACTGTGGCGGCTCAGCTTGATCCGGACGTCCGTGATCGGAGCTGAGGTTCACTTGGTCAGAACGCGCGGATCGAACGGGCGACCCCAAACTCAGCCGGGATTGCGACTGCCACGGGAAATCGAGTACCCGGGGACCGGCTTCGCGTTCGATTTTACAATTGCGTGAGATCAGCTGCAGGGGTGGCATTCCAGCACAGAGAAGCATGTTCTCGTAACATGTTGTGGGGTAATTGATTAAATGAGAATGGCGGGGTTAGTTGGTCAATACACAGAACTTCTCGATTGGAGTTCAGGCACTGATAGAGCCTACAGAGGCTGCTGGCCGTGTCCATGCCGATGTCGATGGTGAAGATCAGGCCAATGTGGGTGAGCGTGCTCCAACTCCTGGTGCTCATGCCAGTGGCTATGGTGCTTGGAGCGTGGCAGATCGTGATGCTCATGATCGTGATGCTCATCGTCGTGTCGATGCGAGTGTTCGTGCGCGGTTTCTTCGTGATTGTGCTTGTGATTATGGCGATCCCTGAACAGAGCCGTCAGCGACAATGCTAGCACGCTAGCTGCCAGAACCTGAATCACCGAGATGCTTTCCTTCAGTAGCACGGCTGACAACACGACGCCAAAGAAAGGCGCGCTGGAGAAGAACATCTGCGCGCGGGTAGCTCCCATGCCCTGGGCGGCCGCAATATACATGGTGACGCTGGCTCCATACGCGAATACTCCTATTACAAGGGCTCCCAGCGTAGTTGAAACGGAAGCATCAAAAGGATGCAGCATGAGACCCACGGTCAGGTTGGCCGAACCCGCCACCAGGCCTTTCCAGAACGTGCTCTCCGAGGGCGTGATGCCGTCGACAAGGGAAGTGAAATGGTTGTCCAGTCCCCAGCAAGTACAGGCGGCGGCGACCAGCAAACCGGCCCAAACGCCAGCCATAGCGACCCAAATGGTCATGGAAAAACAGCCTTCCAAGGATCGCGGTCGCAACCAGCTCGAGGTTCAGCCACATGGACACGGAGGCTGCGGAGGCCAACTGTAGTCCCAAAAGCAGGAGAACCGGGCCGAGAAGACCACCGAAAAAGACGGCTCCGATTAGATTTCGTCTGTTCTTAACGGACATCGTCCAGGGATGGCGCCAGGATCGCCGCCTCAATAGAACTACAAGTACCCCCATGGCCGCGCCGAGGTAGAGCAAGCCCGCCAATTGGAATGCCGTGAGGTCTCCAAGTACCGCCTTGCTGGCGGGCGTAGCAGCCCCAAACAAGGCTGCCGAGATGAGTGCAAGCGAGGCTGCAGACGCTCCCGAACGGCGAGATTTGGAACCTGGCGTCTTCATGAGTCAACAATACGAGGCTGGCTCTTATGTTGAAAGGGCAAAAACGCTGGTGGCATCGAAATAGATTGGAACCAACACTGCTCACGGGAGATAGAAGTCACCAGACAAGATAAATTCCGTTTGACTCATCAAGAAACTTGACTATATTTGCCCACAATGGATAGATCACTGACTGTGAAGGCGTTCTGTGACTGGCCAAGGCTGGCCTTGATCCTGGCGATAGCGTACTTCAGCCAAGTCTACCCGTATGCCCACTTCCACCATTCGCATGACGCACACGGTCTCCCAGTTGAGATAAGCCTGCATCCGGTTGACGTAAGCCAAGACGCTCTTGCGGATCATCACGAAGATGGGCATCACCACCACACATTCGACCAAAGTGTTGACGACTGGAATCGGATCCGTTCGTATTCCAAGAGTTCATCATTACTGACCGATCTGCAGGGTCAGGTTTGCGGGGGCATGGGTCCCGATGCCGAGCCGAGAATCACGGCACGAGTGTGTGACGGAGGCGCTCCTCCTGAATCTACAGCCATAAACATATTCATATGTCGTGGTCCGCCTACCGTGTCCTGATCCGACACACTTTCTCATGATATCACCAACAATCTCCGATTGAGGACGACGTGTTTGCCAGAGTCTACTGGATTCCGGCCCTTACGTTTCTATTGGACCATTATACCGAGATGTCTACAGTGAGGTAAATACATGCACAAGCCTGTCCAACGAACATCAACCGGAACCAACCTGTTCATTCTTATGGCGATAGTGATGGCTGTGTTTGCGATTGTTCCCGACGCAGCCGCTCATGGTGTCACCGAAGGCGACAAGGGGTATATTCAGGAGAGCTCCGGCATCATGATCATGCCGTTCGTTTATCTAGGTGCCAAACATATGGTGACAGGCTACGATCACCTGCTGTTCCTGTTTGGAGTCATTTTCTTCTTGTATCGTCTGAAGGATGTGAGCATCTACGTGACCTTGTTCGCCGCCGGACACTCGGTCACTCTTCTTTCAGGGGTTCTCATGGATATAAGTGTGAGCGCCCACTTGATCGATGCTATAATCGGCTTTTCCATTGTTTACAAAGCCCTCGATAACATGGGAGCATATCAACGTTGGTTTGGTTTCCAGCCGAGTACCAAGGCCGCCACGCTAGTCTTCGGCCTCTTCCATGGCTTCGGTTTGGCGACCAAAATCTTGGACTATAAAATGTCGTCCGATGGGCTGGTCCCTAATCTCTTGGCCTTCAATGTTGGCGTGGAATTGGGTCAGATTATGGGTCTGGCGATGATTCTCATTGTGATGAGTTATTGGCGCCGTTCCGGAGGATTCATGCGCTACGCCTACACTGCCAACGTCGCGCTAATGAGCGGTGGCTTTATCTTCGTAGGCTATCAACTCACCGGATTCTTCATCTCGTAGACCTTCAACAGGACGAACATCATGAAAAACAAAAATATGCCATCAGACTATGAGCTCCCGTCGATTGGAAAACTTGTCAAATCAACCATTTTAGCAATCTGCATTGCGGCTGTCATTCTGGTGACCGTAGTCCTACCAGCCGAATATGGCCTTGATCCCACTGGCATCGGTAGCTTCCTCGGTTTGTCAAAGATGGGTGTAATAAAGGTTTCCCTTGCAGAAGAAGCAGCTGCCGACAGAGCGATACCGTCCGCAGAGGAACCAGACTCTATTGATGACACCAAACTGCCGTCAGGATCGGTTGCCAAGGAAGTACCGACACCGTCATCGTCCAACGCCCAGACTGATGAAGTCACACTCTCTCTACTCCCCGGTGAAGGCAAAGAGATCAAGCTGGTCATGAACAAGGGAGAACAAGTAGACTACGTGTGGTGGACTGATGGCGGACGAGCGAACTTTGATGCCCACGCCGACTCCAAGATTCTTGAGATTAAGTATCACAACTATGCCAAGGGCTCAGAAGAGCGTAGCGAGGGTGTGCTTGAAGCAGCGTTCGACGGGAAGCACGGTTGGTTTTGGAGAAATCGAACTTCTGCACCGATGACCGTCACACTGCAAGTAGCTGGGGAATACTCGGACATTGTGCAAATGCAATAGTAACAGTCGAGCCGAATGACTAGTCGAGGAAGATTGTCATGGTAGAAAACTGGATCGCCTTGGCACCAGCACAATTGATGGGGAGTCGCAGCGTTTGAGCCCAAACCGGACCCGAAGGAAATCGGCCGCTTCCGGGCAGGCTGCAAGACAGCTGCTGCACCGGTCAGCGGGCTCGGTGTTCCTTGGTCTCAGCGTCTTGATGTCGCTACTCTTAGTGTTGGACAACTTCGGCGCGTTGATTCTGCCGGGGTGCGGCGAGGGCGGTGCTTGCGAGCAAGCTGTCAACAGCGTGTGGGGCAAGATCAAGTTCGGTGGGTTTGTGTGGCCTATTTCGTTTCTCGGCTTGGCATACTTCTTCAGCACGCTAGTGGTGTGGATTGTCGCTAGGGGAGGGATGCCAGCAGCACTTCGGTATCTAGTTCGGCTCGGCGCGATCGGATCATTGGCCCTCTGCGGCATCATTGTTCTCGAGCAGACGCTATGTCCATACTGCATTGCCGTACACGTCGGGAACTTCGCGTTCTGGATCACTATGGAGTCGGCGAGGCTTCCGTCCTCGCGATCGCGTTTCGCAATGGCCAGTGCCGGAGCCTCATTTGTCTTGGTGACAGCGATTGTAGGTTCAATAGATGTCCTGTATCGCGATACCATACGCGCGAGAGCCGAGAAAGGCCGGACTGAATCAACGCAACTGATGGTAGATGCAACGCGTGAGCGACAGTCCTTGCCACAGGCAGCAATGGACGGGCAAGAAGAGGCTGAACCGATATTTACCGGGCGTTATCGCCTCGGGCCGGCAGAAGCCCCCATACGTATCGTGATCTTTTCAGACTATCAGTGCCAGGACTGCTACAATATTGAGAAGCAGTTGAGGACGTTGCACGACACGCGCGATGACATATCTATTTCCATCAAACACTCTCCCTTCAACTCAGACTGCAATCCATACCTGACTCATACAGTGCACCCCAATGCCTGTTGGGCTGCTCGGGCGGCTGAAGCAGCCGGCAGACTCTGGGGTCCTGAGGGTTTTTGGAAGATGCACGGGTGGTTGTTCGACCGCAGGGGTGTGTTCGAGACAACTGGGGAACTGGTGTCTGGCATTCAGGAAATGGGCTACGATACAGCAGGTTTCATTACGCTGATGTCAGGCGTGGAGACACTGGAGGCAGTACGTGCGGACGTCGTGGAGGGGAAGCAACTGGGCTTATTCTTTACACCAATGGTTTTCATCAATGGTGTTGAGCTGAAAGGTTGGAACGTCCCAAGCGCCTTGATTCGGACAGTCGAGCAAGTTGCGGCGACGAACCCGCCGGCGCTGTCAGCAGTCTTGGACAGACCACCCATTGCCTTGGAAAAGTAAGTTGCTGACTGGCGCGAGCTACCGAAGACCCGGTTGCCCGAAGATATGCAGGAGTGGTCCTTGGGGCCAGAAGATGCTGAGGTTGTGATCGTCTGTGGGGTGACTTTCAAGAGCCGCGGACTAGAGAAGCTGATGCGATCATACGGGCCCTTGTGGAAAGCACTTCCAGTGTGAGATATAATTACCGGCACTACCTCTTCAACTCGGATTGCAATCCGAACCTTAAGGATAGGCGTTATCCGGATGCATGTCGTTCGGCTCTGGCTGCCGAGGCCGCTGGCCGGTTGGCTGACAGCGAGGGCTACTGGAGGATGCACGCCTGGTTGATGTTGAATCAGGAGGGGTCGGGCGACGAAGCATTGCGGCAAGCAGCAATAGACCCAGGATTTGACGCGGACAATCTGTTCTTGGTTATGATAGATGACGACTTGCAAACGAATATCCAAGACGACATTCGAGCCGGAAGCCGTCTTCCAAGGCTGCGGCTCGGGGCAGTGCCTGGCATCCACAGTATACCAACGATCTTCGTGGATGGGAGGTACCTCCCACGGTGGCGATTGGACAATCGCACAGTAGTCCGTACGCCCCAGAATATACCAGTTGCCAGACTATTGATGGATTCGATATATCGTTATGTGTGACCACCATGAACGCAGTGGTGGTGAACTCTGCGCGCCACTTTCGTTGGTGGGTTCCATTCCAATGTGGGAGCAGTGATAGATGCCCGTCAAAAAGACGCCCGTCTCGACATCCAAGAGAAAAGCGACTCCAAAGAACCTTGGGTCCAAGAAAGTAACTCAGAAACGGGCGACGGCTAAGTCTGATTCGTCGAGGTGGACTCGCAGGGTCCTGTCTGCCAAGCCGACCCGTGTGAAGACAGGCCCTTCTCCCGGTTTCCCGATTGTAGGTATCGGGGCCTCCGCAGGTGGACTGGAGGCTTTCCAGGCTTTTCTGAAAGCGATGCCTGCCGATAGCGGAATGGCCTTCGTTGTGAGCTCGCATCTCGATCCCTCGCATGTGAGCATTCTACCGGAA
>CAZHDS010000018.1:17506-31240 GCA_964531495.1 uncultured Ignavibacteriales bacterium | reverse complement strand
GATTGCTCGCCCTGCTGTGTTGTAGCCACGACCGTCGGCGGTGAGATGGTCATATTTAATAACAAGGCCGCCGAGGTTTTCGGGTATGAGCAAGACCAGTTGCCGATTGGACATCCGATCTCCGAGCTGTTTACGACCGCGACTGATCGCAGCGACTCGGACTTGCTTGATAGCGACGCCCCCGAGGGTTTTGATGTCATCTGCCGGCGAGCCGATGGCGAACAATTCCCAGCGTTCTTGTCGGCCGCTCCGGTTATGACAGGTCCGGGCGAGATGGCCGCTCATCTGTACACCTTCCTGGACATCTCGGAGTCGCGGAATTTCCAGGAGATGATGGTCCAGGTAGATCGCTACGCCACGCGAGGCGAGATGGCTGGCGACATTGCTCACGAAATCAACAATTACCTCGCCGTACTCTCCGGCAACCTGGAGTTGATGCCGCTATTCCTGAAGCGTGGGCAACACGAAAAGATCGCCACCAAGCTGGAAGTCATGAAGACGAACGTCGATCGTATCGCCCGCTTTGCTGATGGTCTGATGGACGTCAACCACGGTCAGGCTTCGTTCGACATGATTGCCGTCAATCAACTTATCCAGAACCTGCTGGCTTTCCTCAAGCCCCAGAATCGGTTCGACGGCGTAGAAATCCACTCCGACCTCGATGACAGCCTGCCCTATGTTGAAGCTGATGCCGGACAGGTCCAACAATTGTTGGTCAACTTGATTCACAACGCGGCCGATGCTTTGGCCGATGCCCCTGATAAGAAGATCAGGATTGTTACCCGCTCAATAGAGAACGAAGCTGGCGTGGCAGTTGTCAGGATCGAAATTCATGACTCTGGGCCGGGAGTTGCCGAGGACCGTCAGCAGGGTCTCTTCCGCCAACGCTTCACAACCAAGCTCAACGGGCATGGGTATGGCCTGGTCACTTGCGGTAAGATCGTTCGGGCGCATCATGGTTTGATCGGGTTTGAGATGCAGCCAGATTCAACATTCTACTGTGAGCTGCCGCTGCGCCATTTTGAGGCAAGTGACGATGACTCTGTGGTCAGCGAAGCACAGCGGGTCGCCCAAGCCTAACTTTTTTATGGCCCGCCAGACTCAGGCGTAGTACCTTGCCTTCATGCCCATTGAGACCGAACGGCCGCGCGCCGGACCGAACCAGCCTTTCCTGGTCATCATAGTCATCCTTCTGGCTCTGTTCATGTTGATCGTTGCCTGGGTCGGCATTCGTCAGAGCCGGTCGGACAGTATGCAGCTTCTGGTCATGCAAGGGACCGTCTTGCTGGAATCCCTGTCCCGGGCTGCCGACAACGCGATCTCCGCTGAAAATAGTATCGATGAGTTGATCCAGATGCGCTACTCGGAAATCGTCGCAGGCCTGGTTTCGCTGAACTCGCAACAACTGTCTGAGGGTGACCTGGTGCGCGTGGCCACGGCTCATGACTTGCGCGCCGCCTATTTGTATGACGCCGAGGCCGTATTGCTGGCGGGCGCGTCAGTAACGGGCCAGATGATCGACCCGCCCGAGTTCCTGGGCAACGAAGTGGCCCAGCTTCTGGACCAACCCGAGGACGGTTATGTCTTACTGCTTGACCGGCTCGATGAGCAATCACCGTGGTTGCACTACTATCTCCAAATCGCCAATGATCTAGCCAGCGTGGTGGTGCTGGTTCGTGATGCTGACTACTACGTCGAGGCGTTGCAGCACACGCAGATCGGCTATTTGGCCCAGAACATGGCCAGTGAAAGCGGCGTAGAATACATCGTCTACCAATCGACCGAGGGGATCATCTTCGCATCTCAAAGAATCGACCAGCTGTTGACCATCGAATCAGATCCCTTCCTGAGTGAAGCCATCGAATCAGACTCGACCGTTCATCGGGTGACTGACTTCCAGGGAGAAACGGTGCTCGAAATGGTCCGCCCGTACTCGTCGTCAGACTATCCTTTCGGTGTGCTGCGAGTCGGTTTGCCGCTGCAGGGTTATCGCTCAGTCACGCGTGGTTTTGATTATCTCATGGTCGGCTTGACGACGGCGCTGTTCATTCTGGTTGTGGTCGCTATTCTATATGTCAGCAGCCGCCGTCGGCGCCAGGAGATCAGTCGCCGATTTGACCGTATGCGCACGGTAACCGGTCGTCTATTTGAGCAAATGAGTACGGGCGTCGCGGCGGTGGGGCCGGATGGCAGAATCACCCTCGCCAACGTAGCCTTTGAGCGTATCTTCGGCGTCAGCAGTTGCGTCGGCCGATTCTGGGATGAAGCTGTGGCGGACGACCAGCTGCTCCTGAAACAACTCCAGAAGGCGGGACAAGACTCGGTTGAGCTGGAGGTAAAACGTGACCGGCGCAACCTGCTCCTGGCCGTGGCCGGCGTGACTGACGGGGGAGACGTGTCGGGCGGTATCGTCGTCGTCATATACGATATCACGCGCCTGAAACGGCTGGAACGCGACAACCAGCGCCGGGAACGACTGTCGGAAATGGGCAACCTCGCGGCCGGCGTAGCGCATGAAATCCGCAATCCCTTAAACACAATTGCGATAGCGATTCAGCGTCTGGCGAGTGAATTTGAGCCCGACCATGACCAGGATCAGTACCAGGCAATCGCCCTCCAGATCCGGGCCGAAACACGCCGCCTGAACGAGATCATCACTCGTTTCCTGGCTCTGGCAAGAGATGAAAAGCGTTCCCGGAGTATCGTGCAGCTCGACCAGCTCCTGACCGACCTGGGGCAATTGCTGAAGGCCGAGGTCGCCGAGCGGTCGCTCAACCTTTCGATCCTGGCGGAACCGAATCTGACTGTCAGAGCGGATCCGGACAGCATGCGTCAGGTCTTCATGAATCTCTTCAACAACTCCAAAGAGGCCATTGTCGGAACCGGGACAATCGCCATCACAGCTCGGCGGGCGGGGAGAGAGGTCGAGATTCTGTTTGCCGACAGCGGTCCAGGCATACCGATCGGTATTCGCGACGAAATCTTCCAGCCGTACTATTCGACCAAGGATAGTGGTACCGGTCTGGGATTGCCAACCGTCCATCGTATCATCAGTGATCTCAATGGGGAAATCGCCATCGATGAGCAGGTCCGTCAGGGAGCGACCTTTGTGATTCGGTTACCAGCCGTCGACTAGCGCGTCGGAAGCACCTTGATGTTGCCGGGGCCGGTCGTCTAGGTCACTGGGCGACGGGCATCCATGGACTCAAGAGTTCGTGCCGGAGTTTGCAGGACTCGACGGAGCATATAGGCCAGCTCGACGTTGTGAAATGGCTTGGCAAAATAGCCGTCGGCCCCTGCCTCAAGCGCTGCCCGCGGGGAAAAATGACTCGTATTTCCAGTAATAAGGATCACCGGGACCCCGGGATACTGCTCTCTGATGTGCAGCATTAGATCGATGCCTGATATTCCGGGCATCATGATATCACTTACGACCGCGTGGAATTTCTGTGACCCCAGGGCCTCGAGCGCTTCCTCGCCAGAGGCGCACGTTTCCACTCGATAGTGCTCGATTTCCAGGAACTCGTGCAGAATTTCGAGGATAGCTTCCTGGTCATCAACCACGAGCACTCTCCTTCGGCCCGAATGCAGTACCGACGCCAGCTTGGCTTCAAGTGTCCCCGACTCGGAAGGCATGGTGATGATGTCCCGCACACCCAGTGAGACCAAACGCTCCACTAGCTGTCCGCTGAAGGCTGTTCCGGCGGCCATGAAGGGTATCCAGCGCAGCTTCGGGTTGGACCGGCATTTGTCGATCAAGTCCATCCCGCAAGTAACCGCTTTGCTCGCTTCTCCGAGAATCAAGTCGAAGCTGGGGTCATTCAGAATCTGACGGTAGACGTCGTCGCCACATTCCGTTTGTATGATTTCGTGACCCAATCCCTCAAGCTGTTCCAGAAGTTCTTTCCATTGCTCGCTGTCACTGTGTGCTGCCAGGATCTTCATACGTGCTGGTCCATTTCCATAAGGTGATGTCTGTGAGTTCCCATACCAATGTTTTCGACATCCTGCGTGAATTTCTTTACGATCCGGCCCCGACAGCTATACCGACAACCGCAAAAAAGAGAAGCGACCCACAGGGGATCGCTTCTCAGAAACAACGAAATTGAGCTCGGGGCTATTTCTTGGTCTTCTTGGCCTTGACCTCTTTCCACAGCCACTTTGTGCTGACCGACTTCGGGCGCGTAATCGGCGTACCCAAAGCGCGGTTGAGGACCAACTGAGACAACATGCCCATGGCACGAGACACCGAGAACAGCACCGTGTAATACTCGAACTCCTTCAGGCCGTAGTAATACAGCAGAGCGCCGGAACCGGCGTCAACGTTTGGCCACGGGTTCTTAGCCTTGCCGTGCTTCTTGAGGACCTTCGGTACTACCTTGAAGACGCGGTCGACTGTCAGGAAGACCGGATCGTTCTTCATGTACTTCTTGCCAAAAGCGTTGAAAGCGTCAAAACGAGGATCAGTGACACGCAACACCGCATGACCGTAGCCCGGGATGACCTTGCCGCTGTTCAACGTTTCCCAAGCGTAATCTTCGATCTGCTTTTCGGTCGGGGCGCCACCGAACTTCTTCATGGTCTGAAGAACCCAACCCAAACACTCCTGATTGGCCAGACCGTGCAAAGGACCAGCCAGGCCATTGAGGCCAGCCGAGACGGCGTAGAAGGCATCGGAAAGTGCCGAGCCAACCGTGTGACACGTATTGGCCGAGACGTTTCCGCCTTCATGGTCGCAATGCAGGGTAAGGTAGAGGCGCATCATCATGGCGGTCTTACCAGCCTTTGGCGGCAAGCCCAGCATGCGGGCGAAATCGCCAGCCCAGTCGAGCCTCGGGGACGGCTTGATCAGAGCGCCCTTGTTGTACTTGATGCGATAAACACCGGCCGCGATCGTATGGATCGTGCCCATCAGGCGCATGGAGTCTTCAAGAGTCGATTCCCAGTAATCCATCTTGTGGATGCCCTTGGTATAGGCTTTGCGGAAAGCGGACTCGTTTTCCATAGTCAGGATTGCGGTGTCAAGCATCGCCATCGGGTGCGAGGACTTCGGCATGGCCCGGAGGACCTTCCAAACGTATGCAGGAACCTTGCCGTATGTCTTCAGTTCTTTTTGGAAGAGCGCCAGTTCCGACGGAGTCGGCGGCTTGCCGACGAGCAGCATCCAGAAAATCTGCTCTGGTATCATCTTAGTGAGCTTCGAGAGGTGCTTCTCGCGGATGATCAATCCCTTGTCAGGCTCGACCACCGATGTGTCACACACCATACCCTTGATACCCCGCATGCCACCGATTGCCTGGGCAACCGTCGCCTGAGAGATAACGTGGTCACCGTGCTCCTTCATCAGTTTGACTCGGTCTGCGCGCAGCTTGGGAATCTGTGCCGCAAGAGTTTCTTTCAGAGTTTTGACCTTGGCCATTCAGGGCTCCTTCGCGAATTAATAGCGTGTTTCTATTGATAGGTGAAAATTATTGATGTCGCGGTCTACGTTCAACTTCACTCCTGTCACAAGTGGCGGATCCTCATTGGATTGGAATATTAGGGACTAACTGGTCGCTTGTCAAGAGAACGTCGTTCAAAAAATATGGTGATAGTTCGTCTTCGGCACTCAAACACCAAACAGCTTGCCCGGATTCAGAATGTGGTCTGGATCGAAAACGCTCTTCAGGCGTTTCATCGCATCCAGGGTAGGTTCTGTGAACTCCAGCGGCAGGTATCTTCCTTTGTGAAGCCCGATACCATGTTCGCCGGTCAGAGTACCACCGAGTCTGATCGTCTGGCGGTAAAGTTCCTCGACCAGTTCAGCGATCAGCCTGCGCTCCGCGTCGCTGCCGGCGTCCGAGAGGAAACTCACGTGCAGATTGCCATCGCCGGCGTGGCCAAAGGCGTTAATGCGAATCGGGCTGGCCTCGTTCATCCGCGCTACGTAAGCAATCATGGTCGTGAAGCGCGAGATGGGAACCGCGATATCCTCGTTATAGCGAAACCGCGCGGCCGCACGAACAGCCTTGGATAGATTGCGCCGGACGCGCCAAAGCTCCTCAGCCTGATCTCTGGATTCCGCGTGACGCCACAGGGAACACCGGTTCTGGCGGCAGATCTTGCGAATTTGAGAGCTCTGTTCGGCATCCTGCTCACCGGCCGTCTCAAACAGCAGAATCGCGGCTACGTCATCAAGACCAGCCACCGGTTCATAGTCGTTGGAGCATCTGGCGGCATCGCCGTCGAGGTATTCCATGATATTCGGGATGACCCCTGCTGCCGTGATGTCAGCGACTGCCTGGGCCGCCTCCTCTGGTTCTTCAAAGGCTACCAGGATTGTGGTCCCTGGCAGTGGCGTGGGAATCAGGCGCAGGGCCATCTCCGTAATCACGGCCAGAGTGCCTTCGGAGCCAATCAAGACGTCCGAAATCGAGAACGCCTCGTGATCATTGTAGATGCCGGTATTCAAGAGACCGCCATCAATGGTGGCCGCCTTCAGCCCGATCACGAAATCACGGGTGACTCCAAACCGTTTGCAGCGCAGGCCGCCCGCATTTTCCGCGACATTGCCGCCAAGAGTGCATTCTTCGAAACTCGCGGGATCAGGGGGATAGGTCAGATCAAAGCGGGCCGCGGCTTTGAGCAAGTCGGCTGTGATTACGCCCGGACCGCATCGCGCCAGGCGTCGATCAGGATCAATGGCGATCCTGGTCATCCTTTCCAACGACAAAACCAGTGACCCCATCGACGGCACACATCCGCCCGATAAACCGGTGCCGGTACCTCTGGCCACGACCGCGATTCCATGTTGGTTCGCAAAGCGTAGGACGGCGACAACATCTGCCTCCGTTTCCGCGAAAATCAGGGCCCGCGGTTCGCCTGTCTCTTCGGTGGCGTCGTGACAGTATTTGTCATACCCCTGCAGATCCCGTACCAGAAGTTCGGGGCGGCCAAGCCGTGCGGCCAGGATGTCGAGCGTGGCATTGTCCATTGTCAATAATCAGTGAGAATTTTGGACCAGTGTCAAGGCGGCAATCCAGGGTCCGACGGTCGCTGAACCGGACAAATCGTTTGGACCGGCCGCCGAAAAGCGTTTTATTGACGAAATTGCGATGCAACGACCGGGCTCTGTCGTTGGCAGCGACCGGCAGTAAGAGAGAATAGGGTATGAGTGCTTTTGACCAGGATAGTTTCAATCACTTCGTAGTCCAGAACAACGTCTACGGTTTTTTTGACACGCCCGTCACCCTGAAGTCGGGTCGCCAGTCACATTTCTATGCCAACTGGCGTAATGTGGTCGAAGATGCCTGGTTGACCCGGCGGTTGGTGGAGTACGTCATTGGTTTCGTGGATCATCGCCAGCTAGCTGTTGACACGTTTTACGGTGTGCCTGAGGGTGCTACGAAGCTGGGTATTCTAACGCAATACACCTGGGCCGCCCGGCAGGCCAACTTTGCCATGGGCAGCCATGTCCTGTCCATGGGGCGAGCGAAACCGAAGGATCATGGCGATCCCAAGGATCGTTACTTTGTGGGTGCCCCGCGAGGGCGGGTCGTTGTTCTGGAGGACGTTACTACGACCGGTGGATCGTCCATGGCCACGGTCAAGTCTCTCCAGGCGGCCGGAATCGAGGTCACCGCAATGATATCGCTGACCAACCGGATGGAGCTGCGGGACGACGGCATGGCGGTGAGTGAAGCTGTCAGAAAACTCGGCGTCTCTTTCCATCAGCTCAGCTCCGCCCTGGACGTACTGCCCGAAGTTTATCGTGAGCAGAAACCGAGCGAAGAGGTCGGACGAGCGATTGTGGAAGAGTATCAGAAATACGGGATTGAGCCAATCCAGCTGTAGACCCAGCCGGTTTTTTGTCTCGCCCGTCTGCAATCGGCTCAATAACAGGTAACTAAGCATGACGGCATATACAGAACGACTGAAGGACCTATTGCACCTCTGGACCGAGTCGGGTACCGGCCAGGGCTCTGCGGACTCAATGGCGATTCTGGCCGCCGCCGAAAAGGTCATTGATGAACCAGCGCCTGCTGACCGCGCGCTGCTTGCGGACTATCTCGAAATCACCGGTGACCATACCTACCTGCAAAGCCTGGTCGATCGGGATGTCCGTAGTCGTTGGGCCACTACCGCCGCCGCCGCCATCCTGGGATCGGACTACCGCGTTCATGACATGTTCTTTAGTCGCGTTGCCCAACTGGACGATAAGAGGCTCTTCACTGACATGGGCACGACTCCTCCGAGTCACTTCAGCTACCGTTTGGTTGGTGACCGGGTTCGAGCTTATGGGGCCGCCTTCTTCAAACTGAATCCAAAACCGCGGGTGGCAATCCTGGCCTCCAACAGTGTCGATAGTGCTTGTTGCGACCTGGCCTGTCTATGTTATGACATTCTGGTTACGCCGCTGAACATCCACTTTCCGGCAGAGACTATTGTCGAGATTTTCGATCGCCTTGAGATAAATATCGCCGTCACCGACGATGCCGACTTGCACGGGCGCTTGCTGAAAGTGCGAGCGGCAGCCCAATGTCCGTTTGAGGTCGTGCTGATGGATCCGTACGCTTCGGCCGACAGCGCCAATGGCACCGGCCTGAGAGAGATTGCCCTTCGGATGTCGGCCAACGAAGTTGACGCTACGCTTGAGCGGCGACCCCGCATGGCCATCGACGATGTCGCGACCGTCATGTTCACGTCGGGTAGTACCGGTCGTCCCAAAGGCATCTGCTTTTCGCAATTCAATCTAGTGTCAAAGCGCTTCGCCCGGGCAGCTGCCCTACCCAATGTCGGGGATGACGAGCGTCTGATCTGTTTTCTGCCCTTCTTCCACACCTTCGGCCGCTATTTTGAGTTGATGGGCACTATCTTCTGGCGGGGGACCTATTTCTTCCCCGGCAATCCGTCAGCTGAAACGCTACTGAGTTTGATGCCGCAGGTAAATCCGACCGGGCTGATCTCGGTTCCTTTGAGGTGGCTCCAAATTCAGGAGCGCTGCCTGGAATCCATGAGTGAATCCGCCTCGGCGGACGAACGACAGGAAGTCTTCCGCAGTGTGGTGGGCGATCGTCTGCATTGGGGTCTTTCGGCAGCCGGATACCTGCCGCCCAGCGTATTCAGTTTCTTCAATCACCACGGAGTTGACTTGTGCAGCGGCTTTGGCATGACCGAAGCGACGGGCGGAATAACTATGACTCCTCCTGGTGAGTATCAGAGTAACTCGATTGGCACACCTCTGCCTGGAATCCAGGCCCGTCAGTCGGAGAGCGGGGAGCTACAGATCGCCGGGTGGTACGTAGCCCGATATCTGGACGAACTTCCGGCCAGCGGCAAGGTCCCGGTTGACTTCGGCGAGAAGTTGGAGCATTGGCTGCCAACCGGGGATCTGTTTCGAGAACTGCCGAATGGCCATTACGAGATCGTCGATCGGATCAAGGACATTTACAAAAACAACCGTGGTCAGACCGTCGCTCCCCGCAAAGTAGAGAAGAAATTCGAGCGCGTTCCGGGCATCAAGACGACCTTCCTGGTTGGTGACGCTCGGGCCTACAATGTCCTGTTGATTGTCCCGGACCATGAGGATCCGGTGCTGAAAGGACTAGCCTCGGAGGAGGCGATTCACAGCTATTTCAGTCAGATTGCCGCCAATGCCAACAAGGATTTGGCACCGTATGAGCGAGTCGTCAATTTTGCCGTCTTGGACCGGGAGTTCGATGCCGAGCGGGAAGAGTTGACGGCCAAGGGATCATTCCGACGCAAGAATATTGAGAAAAACTTCGCTGCAGTTATTGGTGCCCTTTATCGGGGCGACACGGTCGTATTCCATTTGGAGAAGCTGGAAATCCGCGTGCCGCGCTGGTTCTTCCGGGATCTGGGCGTTCTCGAGCGCGAGCTCGAAGCCACCGGTGACGGTCTCACCGATTTCAGGCGAGAGTTGCATCTACCGATTCACCCGGGCCGGGCCGAACACTGGTACCGAGTGGGTGATCTGGAATACGAGTTGCCCGATGACTTGCTGGATTTGGGCCAAATCACGCGGCGAGCATCTTTGTGGGTGGGCAATCCATCTCTGGTCCGTTTCTGTCCATGCAAAGAGGGTTGGGACGTCACCAACACCGCGATTACTCACCGCCCGCGTTTCCCAGCCGATTGGGCCGGTTTGACATCAGGGGCCGAACTCCCTGGAGTTCAAGTGCGAGATCCTCGTCTGGATCACCTCAACCAAGTAGCCATGCGGAGTCTGGCGGCGGATAGAGATGAAGCTTTGTCGGCCGTCAGTGAACTGGGGGAGATGCTCGGCAATTGTGATGAACGCTTGGCCCACGTGCTGCGCCACCGGCTTGAAGCTTTGGCTTACCATCCTGAGTTCGAAGTTCGTACGGCGGCCTACCAGATCCTGTTGCTGGACAAACCCAGCAAGGACTACAGCCACGTCCTGCCGGCCTTCGTTGAATCCGGATTGCCATTCCTAAATGAGAAGTCGATCAGCGCCCTGGCAGCCACCAACCTCAAGTGGCGCCGACTGGAAGCCTTTCGCCAGCGCCTGCATACTTATCGCACGACTCTAACCTACCCCGTGAAGGAAGTGACGCGCCTGCAATTCGACAAGATCCTGCGGCTGCTGACCGATTTTGCCCGCTATCACGACGAGTTCTACGATACCGTTCGCGCTGAATTGGCGGCCTGGACTCTCCATCGAGATGATCCGGCCCTATCCCGCCTGGCGGAGGATTACCTGTGTGAGCTCGAGCGTCACTTCGAAGAAAATCTGGCGGCGTCCTCTCAAGTGTTTGGCGAGGAGCAGTGGCAGTCTTTGGTCGTGCTGGGCGACGAACTGAGCGATCAGGAGATCACCCAGCTCCATGACGTCATATGCGGCACGACCTTCTTGCGGCAATCGGTTATGCTAGGGTTTGACGAACATGGCTTCGATCTTGATCAGATCGCACCGAAGGGCATCTGGATATCCAAGATCCTCTCCCGGCGGCGCTATCAAAGGTACCGCGTGAGCATCAGCTGCAATGTCGGCAAGCATTTTGACCTGCAGGTGATTCTCAGTCGCGATGTCAACCGCGCCGATGTGATTGAGACAATCTATTGGCTGATGACTATTTCCAGCTATCCTTATGGTGTCCGGGTGTTGCCGCGGCTTGGCTGCTGCCGGGCCGAACTAGGGGCTCGGTCTCTGGTGTATCAAGGTGATCTCACGGTCTGGGAGAAAGTCCGTGAGTTCTCCACGAGGCGGCTATCCTCGAGCAGTTTCTCCAAGGAAGGCATTTGGCGCAAGCTGGTGGTGCGCGGACTCACCGCGTTCTTCCGGGGCTGGAACATAAGCGGTCGGAGGATCATACCCGGGGCGGTGGTTCCGGAGAACGTGGTCGTTCCTGAGCAAGACTACCGTCGTGGCTCCATGATCACATCTATCACCGGCTGGACACTTTATGAAAGCCCGATGAGCCTGGTTCGACCGATGCTACAAAATTTCTTCCGCAAGACGGCTGCTCACTATCCGTGGTGCAAGGGGCTGTTAGATCCATCGTGGATTTTTGACGCCTGTGTCGAAGAGTTGGGCGTCGAGGCGGGCCGGGAGTTCCTGGAACAGCTGCATGCCGAGTTGGAGGATGACGGGAATTCGGACGATCGAGACAGCTTGCTGCCCAAACTTGAGACTTTCTTGAGATCCTTGAACAACGACTATTATGTTCGGTTGGCAGTGCGCAACGCTATTGCACGTTACACGGCCTGGGCGCGCTCAACTCCTCAGGCGACGACCATGGCCCGTGAGCAACTTCTGGTGGAGCTGTGCCGCCTGTATCGACTCGACCGTCTCGGCGAAGCCGCGCGGTACTACCTTTATCGGCATACTTATTTTGCCAGTTCAGGCGTACCCACCCGAGAGGCCTTTGACCGGCTTCTGAGGCAGATGTTTACGCATCCAGATGTACCGGCCACTCAAATGGTCGAGCTCTCGGAATTGCAGGGGGCCATCGAAGATCAGGCTGATCGGCACGTTTTCAGCCGCCTCATCTTCCCGCATGCTGGCACGACCCAGGAGTTGGAGCTCATGGCTGTGGGCGAGAGCGAAGAACGCCGAGTGATCGTGCGGACCGAGATCACCGACAGTCGTTCCGAAACCTACACCGTGCGCACGCCGGTCGAACCAGCCGAAATAGGGGAGTTGTACCGCCTCTATTTCAAGGCCGGCTTCCCCAAAACAGTAACTGAGCAGGATCGCTTTCTGGTGGTCATCGATGACTACCAGCAGATAATCGGTGGCCTGTGCTATCAGCACGACAGTGATGATGTCGTTCATCTCGATGGCTCCACCGTGGTACCATCATTGTCCGGGCGGGGGATCGGTTCCGCTTTGCTGGAGGATTTTTGCTCGCGCATGACCAACGAGGGCGTGCGGGTGGTAAAGACCCATTTCTTGCTGAGAGATTTCTACACCAAGCGCGGTTTTGAAGTGGACGAACGCTGGGGAGCCTTGGTGCGCTTCCTTAGTTTGGGCTGAGCCAGGACACAAGATTATGAGCGAACGGGGCATCATATTTGACATCAAGAAGTATGCTCTTCACGATGGTCCTGGAATACGCACTACCGTATTCTTCTCCGGTTGTCCGTTGAACTGCCTTTGGTGCCATAACCCTGAGTCGCGACCAGAGCAGAAGCCGAAGGCTAGCGCCGCCTCAGGTTGCTCCGGAAAGAAGAACCGCTCAGTTTCAGTTCCCGAGCTGATGGCTGAAATCCTAAAGGATGAGCTGTTTTACGACCAGTCGGGCGGGGGCGTGACTTTTTCGGGTGGCGAACCGATGCTGCAGATCGACTTTCTGCTTGCGGTCCTGACGGACTGCCAGCGCCTGGGCTTGCACACCACGGTCGATACCTGCGGGCAAGTGCCCTGGGAAAATTTCGCGAGCGTTTTCGGGCTGGTGGATTTGTTCCTTTACGATATCAAGCTTGTGGACAGCGCGCTGCACCGCGAATACACCGGCGAGCCAAATGAGCTCATCCTGGACAATCTGCGGCGACTGGATGAATTGGCGCGACCCTATTTGCTGCGGGTCCCCATGGTGCCGGGGCATACCGATACCTACGACAATATTGACGGCATCATATCTTTCGCGAGTGAACTCAAGAACCTCGACACAGTTTGCCTGTTACCTTATAATAGGCTGGGCGAAGACAAATACCGACGCCTCGGCGACCGTCCCCCGCTTGGCCACATGACGACTCAGAGCGAGGCCGAAATAGAGTCACGGGCCCAGCGGTTCCGAAAGGCCGACATCAAGGTAAGGATTGGAGGATAACTCAGCGTGAACTCCCGCATCAAAGCTCTTCGTGAGCAGAGCCTAACAGCCGAACCGACGCTCTCATTGGAGCGAGCTGAATTACTCACCGAGTACTATCAATCGGGACGGGCCGAACGCACTTCAATCCCCATGGCGCGGGCTGAGGCCTTTTCGTACGTGATGAAGCATAAGAGGATAGTCATCAACGATGGCGAACTGATCGTAGGCGAACGGGGACCGGCACCAAAAGCGACGCCGACCTATCCTGAGATTTGCACCCACACGTTAGATGATTTGGACATCCTCAATACCCGCGAGAAGATTTCCTTCCGGGTGACTCCCGAGGACCGAGAAAAACACGGCCGTTCGATTATGCCCTATTGGCAAGGCCGATCCCTCCGTGATCGGCTGTTCCAGGAGATGGATGAAGCCTGGGTTGCCGCCTACAAGGCTGGCG
>CAZHDS010000018.1:0-17496 GCA_964531495.1 uncultured Ignavibacteriales bacterium | reverse complement strand
CCCATACCGAAAACCAGAAGCCCCATATCAATTACAAGGCTGGCGTATTCACTGAGTTCCAGGAGCAACGAGCCCCCGGCCACACGGTGCTCGACGACAAGATTTATCACAAGGGATTGCTTGATTTTCAGGCCGATACCGCAGCGTCAATCGATCGTTTGGACTTCCTGGCCGATTCGGCGGCGCAAAGCAAGCGGGAGCAGCTGCGAGCGATGGAAGTCGCGGCCAGTGGCCTGATGACCTACGCCGAACGCCATGCAGATCAGCTGTTGTCCCTGGCCGAGCAGCAAAACGACCCGGACCGGCGGGATGAATTGATGCAGATGGCAGACATCTGCCGACACGTGCCGGCCCATCCTCCCCGTACTTTCTGGGAGGCGTTACAAGCCTACTGGTTCTACCACCTGGGCGTCATCACCGAGCTCAATACCTGGGACTCATTTAACCCGGGACGATTGGATCAGCATCTTCTGCCGTTTTACCGGCGCGATCTGGCCAACGGCATCCTGACCGAAGATAAAGCGCGCGAGCTTCTGCAGGCCTTTTGGGTGAAGTTCAACAATCAGCCCGCTCCGCCCAAAGTCGGCGTTACAGCTCAGGAGAGCAATACTTACACAGATTTCTGCCTTATCAATGTTGGCGGTGTGACGGCTACCGGCGAAGATGCCGGCAACGAGCTGACGTATATGATCCTCGATGTGGTCCAAGAGATGCGTCTTCTTCAACCGAGCTCGATGGTGCAGATCAGCAAGAAGAACCCGGATCGCATGGTCAAGAGAGCTCTTGAGATTATCAAGACCGGATATGGCCAGCCATCCTTGTTCAATACCGATGCTATCGTCCAGGAATTGGTCCGGCAAGGGAAGAGCCTGGCCGACGCTCGTCAGGGCGGGGCCAGCGGCTGCGTTGAGGCGGGGGCGTTCGGCAAAGAGAGCTACATTCTGACCGGCTACTTCAATCTAGTCAAGGTGCTCGAGATAACCCTGCACTGTGGGCTTGATCCACGCACCGGCATCCGCCTTGGCCCGGAGACTGCCCCGTTGGATGAATTGCGCACTTTCGATGATTTGTACGCCGCCTTTGAGACTCAACTAGAGCATTTCATCGACATCAAGATCAAGGGCAACAGCATCGTCGAACGACTCTGGGCTCGTTATCTTCCAGCGCCATTTATGTCCTTGCTCATCGATGATTGTATCGCCACCGGTCGTGACTACAATGATGGTGGAGCGCGCTACAACAGTTCGTACATACAGGGTGTCGGCATGGGCAGCACGACTGATTCTCTGGCGGCGATAAAGCATCATGTGTACGATCGCAAGGGTCTTGGCCTGGCCGAGTTCGTGGAGATTCTGGATGGCAACTTCGATGGTCACGACGATCTGCGTCGGGAGCTTCTAACAGCCACGCCGAAGTATGGCAACGATGACGACTACGCCGACGACATCCTGCGGCGCGTCTTTGAGAGCTACTTCGGTCTTATCGATGGTCGGCCGAACACCAAGGGCGGCCACCACCGCATCAATCTTTTGCCGACGACGTGCCACGTCTATTTCGGCAGTGTTGTGGGTGCCACTCCGGACGGTCGACTGGCCAGTGAGCCGGTTTCCGAGGGGATTTCACCGGTTCAGGGAGCGGATCGTCTCGGTCCCACGGCTGTTCTTAAGTCGGCGGCCAAAATCGACCACTTGCGCACCGGTGGAACCTTGCTGAACCAGAAGTTCACGCCTCAAGTGCTCTCCGATGATGCCGGAATGGAAAAGCTGCTGCATCTCATCAGAACCTATTTTCGCATGGACGGTCATCACATCCAATTCAATGTGGTTGATGTGGCAACTCTGCGGGCTGCCCAGAAGAACCCGGAGAACCATCGCGATCTGATTGTCCGCGTGGCCGGTTATAGTGATTATTTTGTCGATTTGGGTCTGTCGCTGCAGGATGAGATCATCAAGCGCACTGAGCAGGGGCTCGACTGATCGACTGGGGCCAGGTCTGGCCTCTAACGCAGAATGAATCCATTGTGCAGAGGATCGTCGGGGTCTACTACGAACTCGTGGCGGCCTGAGATATGAGCCTGCCCTGCCACCTCTGGGATGATAGCCGAATAAGGGCCGAGGGAGGTTTCTTCGACGACTGTTCCCACGAAGCGGCTGCCGACAATACTCTCAATTATTATGGGCTGACCCAGCGCCACCTCGCCCCTGGCATAGTGAATTGCCAGGCGTCCGGAAACGCCGGTCCCAGTCGGACTGCGATCGACCTCACCATCGGCAAATACGCACACGTTGCGACTATTGGCGTCCGGTCCCTCGGCCGGTCCGATGAATATCGTCCCGTACAAGAAGCCGAGATCTGCTTCCAAAGGGTGCTTGATATTATAGTCGGCCATGACAGCTTTCTTGATCGCTTTGCCGGCGGTGACTAGTTCCGCATGATCAGTTCTGGAACAAGTCAAGCCTACCTGTGCCACATCGACATAGGCGTAGTAGGCACCACCAAAAGCGACATCATAGGTCACCAACCCCAGGCCCGGCACCTGAATCATGCGCTCGAGTTCGACGACGTACGACGGGACATTGAGAAATCGAACAGATTTCACAGTACCATGATCGACCCTGGCATAGGCCGTCACCAATCCGGCCGGGGTGTCGATCCGGACCGTGGTCTCAGGCTCGACTGATTCGACCAGCCCCAACTCCACCACGATCTTGGTGACCGCGATGATGCCATGGCCACACATCGAACTGTAACCTTCATTGTGTAGGAAGAGAACCCCGAAATCGGCGTTCGGAGTCGTGGCCTCGGTTATGACACAACCATACATGTCGGGATGACCACGGGGCTCCCACATCAGGATGGTCCGGAAATGGTCGAACTTGTCAATGGCGTGACGGCGGCGTTCGAGAATAGTCGAACCAGGCAAGTCCGGATAGCCGCTCAGAATCACGCGGAGAGGTTCGCCGCCGGTGTGGGCGTCAATGGTTGTCACCTTGATCCAGCTGTCAGGGGGAGTCCATTGGCGGCTCAGCTCGTTCAGTCGCCGGCGAATTCCATCCAGGTTGCCATCTGGTCGTTCTTCCATGCTCAACGATACGGTTTATGATCAGCTTTGTCACGCCAGAATCATCAGTTTGAGACCACTAAACAGGTGGGGCGCGAGTGCCGATAATTGGGATAAGAAGCGTATCAAATGGACGCGGTGGCGAATTTGTCTTTGCCGATGGCGTCGGGAGTTCGGGAAACAACATGATTGCAGTAGATAATACGCCCCGTACAATCGGAAGCATGGCGGCCTTTGCGCTGGCGACCGCCAATCCAGTCGACCCAGCCCACGAGATCACCGGTGCTATCGACCAGGTCGTTGAACAGACCAATCTCTTGGCGCTCAACGCCGCTCTGGCTGCTTCCCGAGGTGGGGGGCAGTTCTATCGCATGGCTGCCGTGGTCGATGCCGTCCGCAACATGGCCGAACGCGCGGCGCGAGCAACCAAGGAAATTGAGGCCATGGTCAACGAGCCTCAGACCGCTGACGGCAGAGGCCAGTTGCTGTCCCATCGAGCCAGTCTTGCCCTGGCTGATGTCCAAGAGGCTTCGGAGGCGGTGCTGACCACGCTGCGTCAAGTCGCTCAGATGCCCGAAACCGAAACTGAGTTGTCTGACCACGACCCTGCGGACCAAACTGTGCAAACCAAAGCAGGCGCGGACAAGACGGTCGGCGGATCGAAGTAACTCGACCTGCCCTTGATGATGTCCCAGATCTCACCCAAATTGAAATGAGACAGAACCCCTTGGGAGTTCTGCCTCATTCGTATCCAACATCGAATTACCTGGGATCGACTCCCCGTTCGGTAACTACTGCTCTTTTTTTGTATCAAAAACTTTCAGGTGACGATCAAAGAATTCCACCTGCTTGCGATACTCCATAATCGTGTTGGAGCGCTTGCCCGAGCCATGCCCTTCGTCGGCAAAGATTAGTGAATCCACCGTCCCACCGTTGGCCTGCACCGCTGCAATAATCTGGCGGGCTTCGCCGATCGGCACCCGAGGATCATTGACGCCGTGGACCACTAACAGCGGCGTCACGATCTGATCCGCTTTGTGAATAGGGGAGATTGAGGTCAGGAACTCCGGATCGGATAGCGGACCATACTCGGATTCCCGGAGAGCGCGGCGATAGGCTCGCGTATTTTCCAGGAAGGTCTTGAAGTTCGCTATGCCCACAATATCGATGGCCGCAGAGAACATTTCGGGATATTCGGTGATCATGCCTAACACGACATAGCCGCCGTATGATCCACCGCGAATGCCGATCATTCCCGGCTTGGTATAGCCTCTTTCGATCAGATACTCGACTCCCGCTTTGTAGTCCATCAGGGAGTGCTTGCGGTTCTGGTAGTTGTCGAGATTGAGATACTCCCGGCCATATCCCGAGGAGCCTCGGGGGTTGGGAGCCAAAATACCGTAGCCGTTGAGCAGCAGATACTGCACATTCCTAAGGAAATAGGGCTGATACTGGCTTTCCGGCCCTCCGTGGGCGTGGACGATGAAGGGAATTTCGGTCCCCTCAACATAGTTCGGAGGCAAGTACAAGAAGGCCGGGATCTCCAGGCCATCGAACGACTTGTAGCGAACCAGAGTCGGTTGCTGGAAGATCTCGCGGTCAATCCCAGCGTAGATTGAAAAGGTGAGCTGGGTCAGCTCCTGGGTGAAAGGATTCCATTTCCATACGTCCGGCGCCCTGGTGGGGCCATTGAAAGAGAAGTAGACATTGCCGTTCTTGTCCGATCCACCCAGAGTTATGATGCCATCAAGAGGCGGTGAAGGCAGTTCCTCCAGCGTCTCGGCATCCCGGAACTGGGCCCGAATGAATCCGTCGGTGTTGATCGCCGCATACATCTTCTTGTAGTCGCGGCTGAAACCAAAAGCATCGATTTCCCGGGCCGGGTCAATCCAGCCGTCATTCACCCACTCGATCTTGCCGGAGCTGACCGTGGTCTTGGCGAGACGTTGGATGCCGTCGTCGTTGTTGTTGCAGGTCAGCCAGATCGTCTCGTTGTCCGGCATAATGGTCACCGAGCCGTAGTAGACATCTTTGTCGTCGTCATTGAGCTTTTTGTATTCCCCGGTCGGGAGATCGAGCACATAGAGATCGTTGTTGACGTTGGAGGTGAAGTTGCCCACAACCATTTTGGTGCCATCTTGAGAGATATCGAAAATGGCGTTATAGCCTCGCACGGCACCAGTTGTGTCACCAAATATCTTCTGCGCCACGCCGGCATCGATATCCATATTGTACAGGAAGAAATCCTGCCCATTTTCTTCATTTGAACGATAGTAGATCGACCTGTCATCGCGGGCCCACGCGACCGATCCAAGCTGAATGTCTTCGAAGCTAGTCAATTGGAGCGTGCGGCCAGTTTTCGTGTCCATAAGATAGAGCTGCGACTGCTCGGAGCCGCCAATTGAGGCGCCCACAATAGCCAGCTCACCATTATAAGAGAGCGTAAAGAAGTCAATCCCGTCCTCGAAAGTTGACAGCTGGTAGGGCCAGCCTTCGGCCGTCAGTCGATAAACCTGGGAGACCCCAGACATCGAGGTCGTGAAGTAAATGTCCTTGCCATCCCAGCTGACGCCAGACGGACTGGAGCCACCTATTTGCAGGAACGTGGCGATATCCGGGACATACTTGCCACTGCTTAATAATGACGATACGTTGCCTTCATTGTCCTGAGCGACTACTCCTGCGGTCAGCATCAGGGCCGCCATCAGAAGTATCAAGGTCTTGGGTGTGAACATGTGACCTCCATTTAACCCGTTGATTCCCATTCTTCTTTCACTGGGGACGAACATACCCCGATTCCGTTTACGGCGCAAGTGGGAAACTTGTTGCGGTCATGGGGATAGCGATTGGGTGCTGGAGCTCATGCGGGGCGGCGATGACGCCGAAAAAGGCTCCGGAGGCGCGCTGTTAGGTTCGGAATTAGCACCGGAAACGGGGTTAGGAGTGTGTCGGCACAGAGGCGAAACGGAAGCAGGTTGCGGTGTCCTGTTCGAACAGGACGCGCTTGTAGAAGTCACATTCGCAGCATTGGCCCCTTTGACCAACAGGTTGGTGAGGATCACGACCGCAGGCGTTTTCGACCATCCAGCAAGCCCGACCGGCGGCCTTGCCGTCGTTGAGACCATCAAACTTCATTGCTGTCGCTGCGGGACACTCGCCCAGAACACCGACCAGCAAGCCGTTCCTTTCCCGCCCGCAGTTCTTGAATTCCCAGCAATTCAGTTTGGTCATATAGTAGTACTCTTCAATTGCTATTGACGACCTCGAGAACGGATGCGAAGCGCTCATCGGACTGGATCTGCTGCATCTCATTAGCCGAGGCGATCGCGGAGAAACGCTCCCAGATCTTCTGGACTTTTTTGACATCATCGACAGCCATATACGACAGCATCAAGTACTGGTAGACAAGCGGATTGGCATCGTCGGCTGATTGGGCTTCCTTGAAGTGTTCCACGGCGCGTTTGAAGTTGCTCTGCTGGAAGCGGGCCCGACCGAGACCGAAGTAGACCCGATAGTCTTTGTCATCGATTTCGCGGGCTGCCTCAAAGTCGGCCAGGGCGGCGATTTCCTGGTTTTTGGAAAGATACAAATCTCCTCGCCCGAGGAAGGCGGTCATGCTCTGATCGTTGATCTCGATGGCCGCGTTGTAGGCCGTAACCGCTCGGCCAGAATTACCCTGGGCGCGATATATTTCCGCCACCCGGATGTAGTCGTCGTGCGCCTCGGCGGGCCTGCGAAGTCGGGACATCGTTGCGGCCCGGGCCTGATAGGCATCGACATTGCCGGGGTCGAGGCGAATCGCTTCATCATACTGTGTTATGGCGCCGTCGAAGTCACCCTTGTCAGCCAGAGTGAGACCAGAATAATAGTGGTCCTGCGAAGTGCGCTGCTTCGCCGGCTCGACCGAGGGTTCGAGTACAATGCTCAACGTGCTTGTTTTACCACCCTTCAGGTCAACCAGCCCCGAAGCGCTCAGGTAGCCATCCCGCGAGACCTCGTAGCGGTGCTTTCCGGGCAACAGCTTGGCATAGGTAAGATTTCCAGCCCCCAGCGTTTCGCCATCTACTACCAGCCGGGCGTCTTCAATGTTGGCGTCCAAAGTCAGCTTGGACCAGCGATTCTTGGAGCTCGATTTCTTCTTGCTGCTCGTTCCACTGGCTTGGTTGGAACCGGCTTGTGGCTGTTGGCCCGTGACCGATGCCGTCGGATCAGAGCCAGCTACGGCCTCTGGTTCCACGCTGGCTTCGGTCTGGCTGGGACGTAAAAACAGCATCGTCATTTCCTCTGAGACCACGGTGGCGAATTCCTCGCCGATCAGTTCACCGTCAATCCAGTATTGCACTTCGTGGGCGCCGGTAGGGATGTTCTCGCAAAGGAAGAAGCCCTGGGCATTGGGGTTGACCTGAGTACCAAGTTCACTTAGATGTACTTCGGATTTGCCTACGTAGGGCTGATCCCATTGATCGAGTACTACGCCCATGATCTGGCCGTGGCCCGAGCCGGAACCACCGACAAACATAGAGGCGGCAAAGATCACCAATATCGCGAAGACTGCCGAAGCTGCTCCGATGACAATTCGGTTGTCTATCTGCTTCGGACGCAATTCGTATTCGCGATCGTTGATGGTCAGGGTATCCTCGCATCGAAGCGGTGCGTGTCCCGCCAGTTGCACCAGGTTCTTGTAATAGAAAGCTACGCCTCTCGACCGATTCGCCATCTGGTGAACCGGAGGTCCCTCGGGAGTCGCTTCGGGGACATGGCCTTCGTCTTTCATGGTACCCGCCTTATCGAATCTGGCGGGTCCTTCTGGGGCAGGCTTTCCAGGCGGCTGGGCTGCTTCCAACTTCTGTCGGAGGCTCTTTGCTTCCTTCTCGCCTACCAGGCGGGGGGAGGACTCGGGTTGGTCAGCGGTCGATCCCGGGAACGCGCGCCCACCACTTGGCGGTAATTGAGTCCTAAACGATGGCTGATTGACCGGGACCGGGGCCGGATCAGACTTCTTGTTGACGGCGGGCGGAGGCGGGGGAGTGGAACTGCCAATCGGTTGGCTGTCAAATGGTTGGCTGTCGTATGGTGGGCTGGATGAGTCGGGGCTCGACGGGACTCCGTCTTCAGGGGAAGCAGGATTCTCGTCAGGCATTCCGGGCGTCTCCGATTCGGAGCCAACCAACTGCGGGCTATGACACTCGGTTTCGACAACGGTGAAATCGAGATCGGCCTGGTCGGTCGATGATTCCGGTGTCGGGGGCTTTTCAACAGTCAGATCGGCTCCGCAGGAGCGGCAGAACTGATCCTCAGCTGTCAGATTTGTCTCGCTGCACTTCGGACACTTCTTCAAACCATTTATCCCTGTTGGAGGTCAGACTTGTTTCTAATGGAATTATCGACCTTTGGAGTGCTTTTCTTTAGATGATCATTGGGGCTGGTGCGTCTTCATAACGTGGTATTAGGAACGGAAATAAGGGCTTGACAGGCGCTGAGATGGGCCGTTATATTCCCGATCTGTCGTAATGGAGTTTGGCTAGGACCTTGATAGGATTTTTCGGAGGACCCGGTTAATGATGACACGTCCCAAGCACTTGCTGCTATTGACTTTGGTTGTTGCCTCGATGGCCCTTTACTGGGGCTGCGAGCAGCCTGAAACTATTCTTGCCGACAAAAATCAGACTGTTATTCATCTCGAGCCGGAGCGGATGCCTTCGACCCCTTATGGGATGTTATACAGCCTCGGTGTGGCTGATGATGTCGTCGACGATTCAGTGCAGGGCGTGACTGAGATTGAGAGATTTGGCTACGATTGGGAGACCAGGACCTTCCTGGACGCCCTCGGGGAACCCCGGGTGGACACCAACCGCTTCGTTTTCAGCGGCGATATCTATGATTACGGCTACATATTGGTCACCGTCCAGAAGATTCGTGCCTTCGGCAGCACTGCTGACACGGTCGGACCGGTTATGTTGATCGATGAAATCCAGGATCCCGACGATGACCCGTTGCTGATGGTCTTCCCGTACATGGACACATTGACTGCCTCCCAGGCTTTCTTCCACATGAAGGCTGTCTCCGACGATGACTCATGGGGCGATACCTCGACTGCCACCAATGGTGCAGCGATTTGGTTCAGCACCGTGAGTTGGGAGACTGAAACGCATCGAGATACGGTTGAGCTGATAAGCTACATAATCGACAGCAATTGGGTTGACGATTTTGGCGAAGACCGCTGTTTTGAGGGCATCGTCAATATTTCGGGCTATGAGACTCCTGTCGAGGTCACGCGTGTCTTTGGTCTGGATACGATCATCGGGACGGCTGTACATTACGACGCGGAAACCTACCTTACGTGCGTTGATAGCGGGCCTCCGCCATACCTGAAGTCAAACTTGGACTCTTTAGTCTGGCGAGTGGGATTGACGAATTCGGAGGGCGAGTTCATCGAGGACGATTCGATAAGAGTAAGCTACAACGATCACGTGCAGATTGGTGGCTATTGGAAGGATCTGACTCGTTTTGGATGGAAGTACCGTGGTTGGGTCGTGTCGTCGGTCATTAAAGAAGTTAACGCTGGCATAGGGGTCATCACCCCACCAGCTTGGATTGCCTATAACACCGATAATGATTCGATTATTCGCGGCTTTGATGGTGAACTCCTTTCCACCGGGACTTTTGTCAGCCTTGAGGAGCCGGACGATGGGAATCCTTACATTGGCTCACAGCATGGTGTGCCGCCGTATCCTGGAGAAGAGTTCCTCCACGTCCCTGGCGCAGCGACCAATGAGGTCCAATTGGTGCCTGGCGGGGGACGTTCGACCGGCACGATATTTATTGCCATGCACCCCTCCAATGCACTGACCGATACGACCAACTTCCCCTTGATCGTCAGCACGGTGGACTTGCCCGCTTATCGCGGCCAGGTAACTGCCGCAGACCAGGGACACCCTAAGGGTGTTTTTGATCCCTATAGTTATTCCCTGATAGGTCGGGCCATAACCGATCTGCCATCCAGCCCGGCCGGGCCGCATCTGCAGGGCTTCCCGCAGATTGAGGTGAAGTTCGAACGGCGCTAAGAAGATAGCTTCAGGCCTACGATTTTGACTGGCACCCTCGGTGGTGCCAGTTTTTTTTGGCCCAAATCTCACTCCCAAATCTCGCTTCTGAGTGGACAAAGATTTCTCTTGCCCAACAAACCTGTAGACAATATATTCGGACCTAATTCGGCGTGAAGGTTGTGAAAATAATAACTAACTCACTATACTTCTAACAGGAGAAGCTGTTAATGGATACAGGTTTATTCTCAGCGGCTATTGGCGGAGTCGGAATGATCTTTGCTCTGGCCCTGTTTTTCTGGATCCGGAGCAAACCGACCGGAACTGACTTGATGAGGGAGATCTCCGACGTCATCCACGACGGTGCCATGGTTTTCCTGAAACGTGAGTACACAATCCTGGTCATGTTCATTGTGATAGTCTTCGGATTGCTGTACTGGAAGGTGGAGCCGAGTACGACGGCGTTTGCGTTCTTGGGTGGAGCCGCGCTCTCAATGTTGGCCGGATTCATCGGTATGAAGGCTGCCACAAGAGCCAACGTTCGGACGTGTGCTGCTGCCAAAGACAGTGGCCAGGCCGCGGCCTTGTCGATCGCCTTCTCGGGCGGTGCCGTCATGGGTATGTGCGTCGCGTCGCTCGGTCTGATCGGCGTGGGGATTATGTACTATCTCTTTGGCGACGCTAACGATCCGCTCAAGACTTCTATCATTAATGGCTTTGCCATGGGTGCCTCCACGATAGCGCTGTTCGCGCGTGTCGGCGGCGGTATCTTCACCAAGGCGGCCGATGTGGGTGCTGACCTGGTCGGCAAAGTTGAAGCCGGAATTCCTGAGGATGACCCGCGTAACCCGGCTGTGATCGCTGACAATGTCGGCGACAACGTTGGTGACACGGCTGGCATGGGTGCCGATCTGTTCGAATCCTATGTGGGTTCGATCATCGCCACGATAGCGATTGCTTCGACAATCGCGGGAACCGGAATCGCTGGTGAAATCGCCGCCAACCGCGCTGCCTATATGCAGCTGCCGATCATGATCGTGGCCTTCGGTGCGCTGGCTTCGATTCTTGGTATTTTGTCTGTTCGCTTATTCTCAAAGATGAACCCGGCCGCGACGTTGCGTCTTGTGACCTATGTCGGAGCCGCGGCTATGCTCGGTGCGGCATGGTATATTATCGACTATCTTGGCATAGATCGCAACGTCTTCTGGGCAATCATCGGCGGTAACGTCGCCGGTATTCTACTCGGATTGCTGACGGAATACTATACTGCGGCTGCTCCGGTTCGTCGGATAGCTGAGTCTTCTAACACAGGTGCCGCGACCAACATCATCACTGGTCTATCGGTCGGAATGCAGTCCTGTCTCTTCCCGATTATTGTCATTTGTGGCGCTATCTACGTCGGCTACGAGTTTGCCGGTCTGTACGGAATCGGTATTGCCGGTGTCGGCATGCTCGGTACTATCGGCGTGACCATGTCGGTCGATGCTTACGGTCCGATCGCTGACAACGCTGGCGGAATTTCTGAAATGGCCGGTTTAGGCCCGGATGTTCGGGCGATCACCGATCGCCTCGACTCGCTGGGTAACACCACAGCCGCCATTGGTAAGGGTTTTGCCATCGGTTCTGCGGCTCTGACCGCTTTGGCCCTCTTCTCAGCCTATTCGGCGGCGGTTGGCCTCAAGACCATCAACATGCTCGACGTCAAGGTTGTCCTGGGTATGTTTATTGGTGGTGTGCTGCCGTTCTTCGTGGCCGCTTTGACCATGACCGCTGTTGGCAAGGCAGCTCAGAAGATGGTGGAAGAAGTCCGTCGCCAGTTCCGTGAGATCAAGGGTCTCATGGAAGGCAAAGCCAAGCCGGACACCAAGCGGTGCGTCGATATCGCGACCACTGGTGCTCTGCAGCAAATGATTCTGCCGGGTCTCACGGCTATTCTGGCTCCTATCATTGTGGGTGCCCTTTTGGGCAAAGAGGCTCTGGGCGGAATGCTCGGTGGTGCTACGATGTCCGGTGTTATGATGGCTCTCATGATGGCCAACGCTGGCGGTGCCTGGGATAACGCCAAGAAAATGATCGAAGCTGGCGCTCATGGCGGCAAGGGCTCTCCTGCCCATAAGGCTGCGGTCGTCGGCGATACCGTGGGTGATCCATTCAAAGACACTTCCGGTCCTTCGATGAATATTCTTATCAAACTGATGGCCATTGTCTCATTGGTCGTGGGCCCGGCTCTGTTCAACTAAGAATAGCAGCCTGGTTATCACACGGTTTGAATGCCAGCCCCGAGTGCGGGGCTGGCATTTTTTCGCTTTGCCTCCGAATTTTGATGCCTATCTTGAGTACACGTCATGAGAATCGAAGGTGAAACCTTTCGGGCCAGAAGGCGTAAACGTCGCTATGGAATACAGAGGAGCGGTGGCCATGCAAAGAAGATGCGGCGCCGCTATACGAAACTATAGAATCGCACAACCAATGATTACTCTCGATCACCGCCATGAATCGTTTCGATCACAAATAGCTTCGTCTATCGGACATCGCATTCTGGGCAGGGATCAGTTTTGTACGAAAACGGAAGTTACCTGGCAACAAAGTGACGACCATGTCGGTCAGATAGTTTATGAGCTTGGTTGCTCTGGTATCCGAAACTGAATTGTGACAATTGGGCTGAAATCTCTTGATAGGAGACATCGGATGAGTTCGTTCCTGGTAAAAGGCCTCTTGGTCTCTGTCCTATTACTGATGGCCGGCGCCAGCTTCGCTCAGGAGTTGACCCTGGACGATTGCATTGAACTGGCCTTGCGCAATCGATCCGCCATCATTACAGCCCGGGGATCTGAAGAATTGGCTCAGGCCAGTCATCGGGCCGCGTTGGGTGCCTTTCTGCCGCGGCTCGATGCTAGCGCGTCTTATCGCCACAGCAAGCAGAACGATCAGCGCAATCAAGAGACATTCGTCACCGGCTCCGACACGGTTTATGCTCTCTTAAGCGCCGACAACAGTAGCCTGACGCCGGCTAGTTTGCTCGCAATTGAAGTACCGACCGAGTATGGCGTACGTGAATTCGAGCTGCCTGATTTTGAATCGGACGGCAAGTCAGTGTCTCTGAGCGCCAGTATGTCACTTATCGATTTGGGCGACTGGTTCCGGGTCTCGGAAGCCGCGGCGGACAAGAGCCGCGCCCATCTTGACGTAATTGCCTCTGAGCAGGACATGATTCTGTCCGTCAAGATGGCCTACTTCGCTTATCTCGCAGCCCATGAAAACGTCGCTGTCCAGCAGGACGCTCTAGAAAGATCGACTGAGCAATTGAAGTTGATCGAGTCCAAGTTTGAGCTTGGCTCGGCCGCGCTCTCCGATGTTCTGAAGCAAAAGGTTCAGTTCGGTAACGATCGCGTGACGCTGATTTCTGCTGAGAATAGTGCCGTCACTACGATGGCTGATTTGGCCTACACCGTCGGTCTGGATCCTGCTGGCGAGATTGATTTCTCGACCCAGTATACGCCGCGCGAATTTGTCGGTGCGCTGGACGAGGCGATCGGCTTTGGCCACCTCCATCAACCGGCTCTGCTGGCCTCAGAGAAAAGCTCCGATGCGGCTGGCTACGCCCTCAAGGGGGCTCGGACCAGATATTTGCCGACTCTTGGTGGTTATGCTGACTATTCCTGGTCAGCCTCGACCAACAACTACGGCGATGACGACGACAGTTGGAATAGTTCTTCGGGCTACGGCCTTTCGCTCAGTTGGAATCTATTCGATGGTTTCGCCCGAGAGCAGTCCGTCGCTATGGCCAAGATCAACCGGAACAACAGCCTGGCCAGACTCTCGGAACAGCGCAATTTTGTAACTTTAGCGATCAAGAGAGCATATCTCGCTATCGGAAAGACTCGGATTCAACAGCAAGTCGCACAGGAAAATGTCGAAGCGGCCAGCGAGGATCTGAAAATAACGCAGGAAAAATACGATCTGGGTGCGGCGACGATTCTTGAAGTCCTTGACGCCCAGGTTTCACTGAAGTCAGCCCAGGTATTGTTCATTCAAGCCGGATTCAATCTCAATCTGGCCGTAGCTAGCCTGGAAAATGCCATGGGAAAAATGTAGTGTGTGCCCCTGTCATGACTTTGGCAGGGATAGATTGAGGAATAGGCTCCAATGAGTACAAAGAAGAAAATCCTGATTATCGGTGGCGCCGTTGTTGTCGTCGGTCTCCTGGCAGCAACTCTGTTGATGGACACGAGTAACGCCACCAGTGTCCAGGCTGGCGAGGTGGAGCGCAAAGACATCAGCGAGGTCGTTTCCGCCTCGGGGCGTATCCAGCCCCAGACCAAGGTAGACATTACCTCGGAGGTCAACGGCGAGATCATCAACCTGCTGGCCCATGAGGGTGATCGTGTCGCGATTGGCGATCTGTTAGTCGTGCTCGATACTGTCCAGTTGCGCTCCAACGTTGACCAGGCTCGATTCTCGGTCAGAGAGATCAACGCCCGCCTGGCTGGCATGGAATCGGGCCTGGAGCAGGCCAAAGAAGAGTTCGAGCTTCAGACCAGCCTGTTTGCGAAAAACCACAATACGGAGCGTCAACTGAAGGACGCCAAGTATGCTTACCTGAACGCGGATGCGTCTTTCCAGGCGGCCGAAGCACAGGCCAGCCAGGCCAATGCCCGCCTCGAACAACAGCGGGACTATTTGGCCAAAGCTAAGATAGTTGCCCCTATGGCCGGCATCGTTACTTACCTCGATTGCGAAGTGGGGGAAATCGCGGCGGCCCAATCAGCTTACTCCCAGGGTCGAATCCTCATGACTATCGCAAATCTGGATGTTTTTGAAGTCGAAGTGGAAGTCGATGAGACTGAGATCAATAAGGTAGACCTCGGGCAGCTTTCTGAGATTGAGGTTGATGCCTTCCCGGACACCTCCTTTGCCGGCGAAGTGGTAGAGGTTGGCAACACGGCTATGGCTGGCTCCGGCGAAGTCGCCTCGACCAATTTCCGGGTCAAGGTGATCTTCAAGGATCCCAATGTGAAGCTGAGGCCCGGCATGTCGGCCACCGTTGACATCACGACGGCCAGCCGAGAGAAGTGCTTGAGCATTCCGTACAGTGCCGTTGTGATGCGCACGTTCGACATGGATTCGCTCGAGCGGGCCCGCAGTTCTCAAGACGAGGCTGAGTCGAGCGGAGTAGTGGCTGAGGTTCACGCTGCCGAGGCAGACACCATCAGTCCATCTGACAGCAGCAGCGATGAGGATGAACGTAAGGAGCTTAAGGGCGTCTTTGTAATACGGGACGGCAAAGCTCGGTTCGAGATCATCACGACCGGTATTGCCGACCAGAAGAGAATCGAAGTAACGTCGGGACTCAACGAAGGTGATTCGGTGATCGCTGGACCTTACCGAGTATTACGCGAGGTTAAGGATGACGACGAAATCGAGCCGGAACCTGACCGGGATGAAAGCGACGAATAATGGCGCTGATTGAAACAAAGAACCTTTGGAAAACCTACACCATGGGATCGGAGCAAGTCCATGCTCTGCGCGGTGTATCCATTGAGATTGAAAAGGGTGAGTACGTAGCCATCATGGGACCGTCCGGTTCGGGGAAATCGACCCTGATGAACCTGATCGGATGTCTCGATACCCCGACCCAGGGCGAGTATTTCCTAAACACGAAGCTGGTTAGTGCTATGAACGACGATGAGCTAGCCAGCATTCGTAATCGGGAAATTGGGTTTGTGTTTCAGACGTTCAACCTCCTGCCGCGGGCTTCGGCGCTGCACAACGTGGAGTTACCTCTGATCTACAACGGTTCTTCCGCGACAGAGAGAGTCGAAATGGCCAAGACGGCTCTCGGTAAGGTGGAGCTCCAGGACCGTATGTACCACAAGCCGACCGAGCTCTCGGGCGGGCAACGTCAGCGAGTAGCGATAGCGCGAGCCCTGGTCAATACGCCCTCTTTGATGCTGGCTGATGAACCGACGGGTAATCTTGACAGCAAGACATCGGCGGAGATCATGAGGCTCCTGGAAAACCTGCACGACCAGGGCAATACCATCATAATAGTGACTCATGAGCCGGACATCGCCAGGCGAGCCCATCGGGTACTATCGATCCTAGATGGTCAGATAGCCAGCGATGAACGTCTTGACAAGTCGCAGAAAGCAGCTACGGCCTGATATGGTAGTCCTCCCAATACTGAAGATATCGTTTGCCGCCTTATGGGCCAACAAGCTGCGAACCGGCTTGACGTTCCTGGGGGTGGTGGTCGGTTTCACTTCGGTGATGACCATCATATCTGCCCTTGAGGGAATGATGGATGCCATTGAGGACGAGTTGGCGGCTCTTGGCCCGACAACGTTCATCGTCCAGAGAATCGGCATGCCGATGAGCGAAGAGGAGTTCCTCGAGCAAATCAAGCGCAAACCGTTGGCGGCTGACGACGCTGAGGCGATCAAGGAACGGTGTGACTTGTGTGAGTTGGTTGCGACTCGTTCTCGGGGACACGCCCGCTTGAAGTATGGCAACGAGAGCATCCGCGACGTCTATGTCGGTGGGGCCACATTCAACTACATCGATATTGTGGATATCGAGGTGGCCCAGGGGCGGTATCACGCTCAAGAGGATGACCTGTACCGCAAGAAGGTCTGTCTCATCGGTGAAGACATCCGTGAGAAGTTCTTCACCGGGGTTGATCCGCTGGGCAAGGTGATCCGCATCGACGGGACCAGATACACAGTAATTGGTGTTGCCAAAAAACGTGGCTCTATGTTCGGCGACAGCCAGGACGAGTTCGTCGTCATACCGTTTTCTGCCCATCAGCAGCAATTTGGAAATGCCCGAGGTCGTTTGGACTTATTCGTCAAAGCCACCTCGCTGGAGCTGATGGAGGATGCCCAGGATCAGGTCCGTATGGTATTGCGTGCCCGCCGTCACGTGCCACCCAATAAGCCAGATGACTTTTCCATTCTTACCGCCGACATGATTCTGACCATGATGAATACCATAACCCAAATGTTCCGCTTCGTATTGGTCGGAGTCTCTTCGATATCCGTGTTGGTGGGCGGTATTGTGGTTATGAATATTATGATGGTGTCGGTGACCGAGCGAACCCGCGAAATCGGCATCCGCAAAGCGGTAGGTGCCCGAAGACGACATATCCTGTTGCAGTTCCTGTTTGAGTCGTTGATTACGACCCTGTCTGGAGGAGTCGTCGGAATTGTGGTCGGATTCTTAGCCGCCCGAGCGTTGGTGGCTCAGATTGACATGAATATTGAACCGTCTACACTGGCTATTGTCGCCGGGCTGTCCATCTCAACCGGAATCGGGTTGATTTTCGGAATCTATCCGGCCATGAAGGCTGCCCGCCTTGACCCCATAAAAGCCCTGAGCTACGAGTAAAAACGT
>CAZHDS010000017.1:28595-31583 GCA_964531495.1 uncultured Ignavibacteriales bacterium | reverse complement strand
TGAGACTCATCTTGCGTTTGACCAGCATGAGGTCGAGGTTCACCTGGATAGCCATGGGGATCTCCTCATATGGTCAGGTCCTGTTCCCGTTGAATGCGAGCGGCCAATTCAAACAGATGGGCAATCGCCACGATCACCAGGCCGATGAAGACCATTACTAGATGCAAATCAAGCGCAACCCCAGTACACGCTCCAGCAATTTCTACATCAAACAGATAATCAGTCGCCTGTAGGGCTTTGAACGTACCCCATACTGGGCCAGATATGGCAACTATGTATCCAAGCAGTTTGAGATTAGCTGCGTTACTTCTATCGAAGGGATTTCCCGCCCTGATTCTGCGAAAGACTCGCCGAAGCAAGAATATCACGATAAGGGCCAGTATCAGGTAGAAGCTTTTTTCAAACAAGATTGGTGCAGCAGAGATACTTCCTGGAATACGAATCATGGCCTGTTTGTGTCCAACGATAACCGGCTTGCTGATATTGCACAGTGAGTCATTATCTCCGAGACCCAAAGGTTGTTCCCAGAGAATCTCTCCGTCGATGTCAATACTGTATTCATGATTGAAATTATAGAATGTGGAGTTCGGGCCACAGAGAACCGGCATGAGAAAGGTGCCAACCAATGCCACCAGACAAACATACCATGAAACATCAAGAACAGTCTTAACTATTCTTACTGAGGCACTCTTTGCTATCTCCTCCCGTGTAATTTCCCGCCGCCGTTCTTCGTCCTCTTTGATTGGCAAGCTCAGTCTAGATTGCGGTGTTGGTCTCCTTCCGAGATCAAGGAATTCGGCCGTCTCCAAAACAGTGGTCTGCTTGCCGCAAGCGGTACATTGGGCCTCTTCGCCCTTCTTCAGGTAGTAGACCAGCAGCTCTTCGCCGCAATGCTCGCAATTGAATTTGAAAGCCATATTTCCCCCTATACCGTCAGGTCTTGTTCACGTTGCAATCGATGACCGTATTCAAACGCCTGCGTAATGACCAGCAAGATGACGCCAGCAATCATGAAGTCGGGATGCATATCAACTATCGGCTCAAACTCGCCCACTCCAATCGAGACCTGCGACTCGTACAGTTTGGCGTAGATGATATCGAGCACTCCCCACAATGGACCGACAACAAGCACCGTCCAGGCAATCCGCCGCAAACAGCCGACGTTGCCAGATGCGAAGAATCCCACAGTGACGATCGAGCGCAGGAATCGGCGCAGATTCAGGAACACATAGAGATAACAGAGCAATAGTGAAACCGGCATCATCAAAAGAAACGGTTGCAATGGGTCATCGGCCGACGCCTCGATCATGATCGGACCAAAGCCAATAATCGGCAACGATCCTCGGGCTGACAGATGGGGGAGCTCGGACTCATCGATCTGCTGCAAATCAATCTGGAGGGGCGGATGAATGTACTTCACGCAATAACCAGTGGAGAAAGTCAGGATCGTCAAACCGATTGACATGACCAATGCCAGCCAGCCAAGATACCAGAATATCTCAACTCCTATTCTGGCGATTTTCAGAGATGCGGTAGAAGTTGTCCGCTGTTCAGGGACCATTGGCCTGCCCTTCTTCTATGGCTTTTCGTAAATGTTATACCTATTATCGGCAATGATTCGTCGTTTGTCAATGTCTATTTATCGATAAACGATATAGTCGTCTTGTGCCCGTCGACGGGATTGGCCGGTTGATTTCCGGGGAGCTGATTTTGTGGGTCAATGATGATTTGGATCGCCTGGTTGACGATTGTGACGAATAAGGGTATAATGGAAACGATGAATAAGACTCTGCGGACATTTCTTCCATTGCCACTCTGTCTGGCCTTTCTGGCCGCGCTATGTTTCGGTGCTCCAGGATCGGTCCTTTGTATTGGCGACTGTGGGCATATGGAATTAGAGACGATCTGTCTGCCGCCATGCTGCGGTTCCGATGTTTGTGAGGCCAAAGCCGATCACGAGTGCGATGATGATCATGATGAATGTTCCAATTGCTCCGATCTGGATATCGATGGACCATTCTGGTCCAAGCGCTACACCCGCACCGCAAAACCAGTTCCAACCAGCGCTGGAGCGGTTGCAGCCCTGATCGTACTGCCGTCCGGATCGACCCCAGTTGTTACGAGTTCGCGCTTATCTCACGATCATGGTCCCCCGCTGGGGGCCAAGGCGCCGACGATTCTGCGCTGTTGATTCTTCTCCCCTAAGCAATATCCCCTAAGTGTTCAACCGGGCCAGGCTAGTGGTCTGCCCGCAAAATGACATAGTTCCAATTGGAGAAATGTGGATGATGGGAAAAACAGTCTTGTCAGCAGTTGGCATCGTGGTTCTCGCGATGATTCCGTCGTTTGAGGCGGACGCCGCAGAACTCTGGCAGGCGCCATTCGATACTGCTGGCACAAACATACGGCCACAAGAATCAACCTTGTCGCTTGATGATGTTCTGGCCCTGGTGGCGGCCGAGAATCAAACCTTACGATCCCTGGCTTTTCAGCGTAAGGCGGCCGAAGGAAGATTTGAGCAAGCTGGTCTCTGGTCGAATCCGGAGCTGGATGTCGGGCTTGAGGAGTTCGGCTGGAATGCACCTGGGTTTGGTGAGTCAGAGTTGAGCGTTTCGCTCTCGCAGGAGTTTGAGTTTTTCGGGCAGCGAGGGGCCAGGAAGAACGTCGCCAGAGCCGGCGTTGAGGCCGTCAGCTGGGAGACGAGGCTGGCCGCGTTTGATCTCTATAGCGAGACGAAACGACGTTTCTTTGTGCTCGCTCACGCGCAGCAGAAAGCCGAGTTGAGCCAAATGTCCGTGGACCTGGCCAGAGAAATCGTCGAAAACACAGCGTATCGACTCGATCATGGAGCGGCGTTACACTCTGAACTCCTGCTGGGCCAGCTGGAAGAACAGCGGGCACAGGTGGCGCTCGATCAAGCGCTGCAGGATGTTGATGCGCTCCGAGCCACGCTGGCCAGTCTCTTCCGAGGCTCACCGACGGGCTTGG
>CAZHDS010000017.1:0-28585 GCA_964531495.1 uncultured Ignavibacteriales bacterium | reverse complement strand
CGAATCAGGAGAACCCGCGGACGATGAGCAAGGGGTGGTCTCCGGCCTGACCGAGCCCGACCTTACCACGGTCCTGGAGAAGCTCGCGCCGCTGGCGATTAAGGCTGACTCCGCCAGGCCCGGGTTGGAGCTGGGAAGTGAATCCGAAATACTCCGGGCTGAAAGGCAACTGGCAATCGCCGAGGCCCGACCCGCGATTACTCTCAGCAGTGGTGTCAAGCGATTCGAAATCGACGGCGCGAAGTCATTCATGTTTGGCGTTTCGTTGCCTATTCCATTTTTCAATCGGAATCGAGGGACGCAGGCGAGCCTGGACGCCCAGCTGCGCTCGATAGAGTTAGAAATCGAGCAATCTGAGTATGAAGTGCGGGCCAGTCTGCAAGCGAGTACCATCCTCCTGAGGCAGCTGGTCGCCCGCCATGCCATCCTCGACTCGACGCTCTTGCCCACGGCCGAGCGAGCCTATAAGAGTCTCAAGAGTGACTACGAAACCGGACGGCTGCCCTATGCTCAGCTGTTGGAAGCCAAACGGGCCCTCAACGAGATCAGTTTCACACACAACGATCTGCTCCTGGAAATTCAAGAGCAGATCATCGCAGTAGAAAGCATCACCGGTGTGGTATTGCGTACGGACAAGAAGGAATAATCGATGTTGAACAAATTTCCGGTCCTATTGATAGCTCTACTCTATCTCTGGTTGGTATCCGCTGCGGTTGCCGAGGAGGATCACGGCCATGACCACGATCAGGTAGTCGAAGAACAGGTAGAGAGCCACGAGGGGCATGATCACGAAGCGGGCGAAGATACCGACGCCCACGTTGATGAGGCCCCGGTTGATGACCACGCCAATTGCGATGGTCTTCACGACGAATCTGAGGCTGAGGGTCTCACGGTAGAACTGACGCCCGAAGCCGTTGCGATCGCCGGGATCAAGATTGCTCAGATAGCCCACGGCAACATCGGTAATACGCTGGAGTTGCCGGGTGAGGTGGGATTCAACGAGGACAGACTGGCTCATATTTCCCCTCGCTTTCCGGGCATCGCCGTCAAGGCGAATTATCGCGTCGGCGACTTCGTAGAGAAAGGGAAAGTCGTCGCCATCATTGAGAGCAATGAGAGCATGAATGTCTACTCCATCGTGGCGCCTATCTCTGGCTGGATAATAGATCGCCACATCACCACGGGCGAGTTTGTCTCGGAAGAGAACAGCATTTACGTGATTGCTGACTTGTCCACGGTCTGGGTCAACCTGGCCGTCTACCCGGCGGATGCGGACTTGGTTACGAAGGGCCAGGTGGCCGAAATCAATGCCGTCGGTACGGACAAAGTTATGACCGGCGCCATCGAATATGTTACGCCGATAGTGGACCTTCGCACTAGGAGCCTCACGGCCCGGATCTCTCTGCCCAATCCAAACAACTCCTGGCGTCCCGGGACTTTCGTTCGTGCCACCATCGCCACCGAGTCTAGTGACGAGACCCTTGTCGTCCGGAAAGGGGCGGTGCAGTATCTTGAAGAAGAGAGCGTGATCTTCGTGGCCGACGGATCGAACAAGTTTCGACCAGTGGTAGTCAAGACTGGCAATTCTGACGGGAAGTACATACAGATCCTGAGTGAAGTCAGTGAGGGCACCTCTTATGTTTCTGAAGGAGCCTTCGAGATCAAGGCCAAGATCGTGACGAGCAATCTGGATGCTCATGCTGGTCACGGACATTAAGGGGAGGCGGATCAATGAAGCAATTTTTTGAACTGGTTCTCAGGAACCGCCTCATCGCTGTTGTTCTGCTGCTGGGAACACTGGCCCTTGGTGTCTACAAGTATCAGGGATTGCCAACCGACGCCTTCCCTGACATATCGCCGGTGATGGTGCCGATGTTTGCCGAGGCTCATGGCATGGCTCCTGAAGAAGTCGAGAGACTCATCACTTTCCCGATCGAGTCTGCCATGAACGGGCTTCCGGGCGTGAGATTGATCAAATCGACGTCGGCCTTTGGCATGGCGGTGATCTATGTCTATTTCGAGGATGATGTCGATATCTACTTTGCCCGACAGATTGTGGCCGAGCGATTAGCCAGTGCTGCCGGCGAGCTGCCGGAAATGCATGAACTACCCGGCCTGGGACCGATATCAACCGGTCTGGGCGAAGTATTCATGTACTATCTGACGGCCGACAGCACCGTCGACACTGAAGACAAGCCGCGCGATACCTACCTCCGGGAAATCAATGATTGGGTCATCAAGTACCAGCTGCAAACGGTTCCTGGAGTTACCAAGATCCTGTCGATGGGTGGTCACGTCCTTCAGTATCAGGTCTCTATCAATCCATACGCTCTGAACAAGTATGAGCTTGGTCTTGAGGACATCGTCGAGGCGATATCAAATAACAATCGAAATGCCGGCGGACAGTTCCTCGTGCAGGGGGCGGAAGAGTACTTGGTCCGTGGCATCGGACTATTGGAGGATCGCGATGACCTCCGAAGGATCCAGCTGAAAGTCATCGGCGGAACACCAATCCGCCTCGGGGATGTGGCGGAAGTTGATTTTGGCCAGGAGATTCGTCGTGGTGTTGTGACTCGAAACGGTACCGAAGAAGTGGTCGGCGGAATCGTCATGAAGTTGTTCGGCACCAATACTTCGGAAGTAATCGCTGGCCTGAACCAGAAAATCCCCGAGGTCCAGGCGGCGCTTCCTCAAGGTGTGCAACTGGTGCCCTACTACAATCAGGGAGCTCTGGTTGACAACGCCGTTACCACCGTGCGCGACGCTCTATTCCTGGGTGGCCTCTTGGTGGTATTGGTCCTGGCGCTGTTTCTGGGAAACGCTCGTAGTGCCTTCATTGTAGCTCTGGCATTGCCCACCTGCGCTCTGATAGCGGCGATATTCATGAGCGCCGCTGAGATGTCGGCTAATCTGATGTCGCTGGGAGGAATAGCGATTGCAATTGGTATGCTCGGCGACGCCTCAATTGTGATCGTCGAGAACATCTACCGTCTTTTGGGTCAAGAGCAGAACAAGGACAAGAGCAAGCGCGAGATTATTGCGGCGGCCTGCACGGAAGTAGCGCGGCCGATCATCTTCTCGGTGTCCATCATCGTCATAGTGTTTCTACCGCTCTTTACGCTTGAGGGTGTCGAGGGCAAGATGTTTTCGCCGCTGGCCTTCACCATCACGTTTGCCATGTTGGGGTCCTTGATTGCAGCGCTCTTGTTCTCCCCGGTGCTGGCCTCGTTCCTGCTTGATAAGAAATTCAGGAAAGAGTTCTTCCTGGTTCGGTGGCTGAAGAGCATCTACGGACGCTTCCTGGCGGTGGTGCTGCGTTTCAGAGCCTTGGTACTGATCGCGACGCTGGCGGTTTTCGCTGGTACTATGTTGTTAGTCCCTCATCTGGGCACCGAGTTTATTCCAGTCCTCCAGGAAGGTCCCATACAGATCAATGTCACGATGGCTCCGTCGATCTCACTCGTGAAAGCCACTGAAACCATCATGAGACTGGAACAGATCGTGATGGACTTCGCACCGGTGAGCCAGACTATCTCGAAGATAGGTCGGCCAGAGGCAGGCAGCCATCCGCACCCAGTAAATACTGCTCATATCCAGGCCATGCTTTTTCCGATTAGTGAATGGAAGGACTATGAGTCCAAGGAGGAACTGGTTGAAGCCCTTAATGCCAGGCTGTCAGACTATCCCGGTATTCAGCTGGTCTTCTCTCAGCCTATCCAGAACATGTTCGATGAGCTCCTGTCAGGCGTCAAGACGCAGCTGGCTATCAAGCTATACGGTGAGGACTTGGCCACTCTGCGCACCAAAGCCGAGGAAATCAGGGTGGTGATCGAACCAGTCGAAGGTCTCGTGGATCTCTCTACCGAACAGAGCCTGGGGCAACCGCAGGTGCAGATCGTGGCCAATCGTGAGGCTTGCGCCACCTACGGGGTTGATGTCTCCGAGATTCTGGAGATTGTCGAGCTGGCTATCGGCGGAGAAGTGATATCTCAAGTGTTTCTTAATACGCGAAGATTTGGCATCCACGTTCGGTATGACGAACGCTATCGCAGCGATCCGGAAGCGATCAAGAGGCTGCTGGTGCACACTTCGGAGGGCGGTCTAATCCCCCTGTCGCAGGTCGCCGATGTCAAGACCCTCACGGGCCCCCTTCAGATCAATCGTGAGCACAACCAACGACGTTGGATGATCTCCGGAAATGTTCGCGGCCGCGATATGGGCGGCGTGGTTGGTGACATCAAGAGGAAGATACAGGACAATATCGAACTTCCGCCTGGTTACTATCTGGAGTACGGCGGCCAGTTTGAAAACCAGCAGCGAGCGATGACAAGACTGGGCATCATTGTACCGGTCACGTTCCTGATTATCTTCGGACTGCTCTATCTGTCTTTCGGGACTATGCGAAGTGCCGCCCTGATATTTATCAACGTTCCTCTGGCGCTGATCGGTGGGGTGATCGGACTCTACCTGACAGGTGAGTATCTGTCAGTACCAGCTTCGGTTGGGTTTATCGCGTTGTTTGGTATCGCGGTGCAGAACGGGCTGGTTTTAGTGTCGTATATAAATCAGTTACGTGACGATGGACTCGCAGTGGCCGAGGCTATCAGGCAGGCTTGCCTGCTGAGAATGCGACCAGTATTGATGACAGCGCTGACGACTATTCTTGGACTCGTTCCGCTGCTGTTATCACACGGTATGGGCTCGGAAGTCCAGCGGCCGTTGGCAGTGGTAGTAGTCTTCGGGCTACTTTCGTCGACTTTCCTGACGCTGGTACTGATTCCCGCGCTTTACGAGAGGTTTGCACCGAAACCGGTAATCAAAACCAAGTAATCGAAAGGGGCTGGAGTTCGTCTCCAGCCCCGATTTTGTTCACACGGTCTTCGTTGCCCTACGGGCGGTCACACGCCGGAGTCATAGCGTCATGCCGGCAGAACGAAAGGGGTCTGATCGGACCAGCTACCGCAGTCTGCTTAGAACCAAGTTTTTGCTTTGCTTCTGATGATCTTTCATTGTATTGTTTGACTAACACGAGTCAGACAACGCGCTGTGCAACAACTCACAATCGGGGATATTATTGGAACTGCCATCGCACTCCATAGTCATGGATGTTGATACCGGTGAGATTAGAGTCACTGCCGAATCAGCCATGTTGCGGGCTGTAGCTCTTGGTTCGTGCGTCGCTGTGGCAGTCCATGAGCCTCAACTGAAGATCGGAGGTCTGGCTCATATCATGCTGCCCGGGAAACCACCTCGTCCCGGCCACAACACCAAATACGCCGAACATGCTATCGCCACTCTGCACGAGCAGGTGCGGAAGTTGGGGGGGAAGACTGACAACCTGGTGACAAGTGTGGTTGGGGGAGCCAATGTTCTCCAGGAGGGGGACATTCCCGACAAAGTGATTGAATCCGTCTTGGATTGTCTTAAGAGAGAGCGTCTGCAATTGAGCGGTATGCGGGTCGGTGGTATTGAAAGGCGAAGCGTCTTCCTGAACATAGCCTCCGGTGAAGTCTTCTATGCAGAGGGTGACAGTACCATCAAGACGCTACTGACTAGAATCGAGAGAGACCCGTGCCGAGGGATAGAACTCGGTGAAACACGCAGGATTGGGGAATGAGACAATGAATATAGTGGACATAGAGAGCACAGCGGACACAACTTCGCATCCTCGGAGAGTGCGGCATATGTATTCGCTCGTGGGGCTCACGGGTTTGGTCGTAGCAGTGGCTATATGGTATGCCATGAGCTCTGGTACAGGCATAGCACGCAAATACCATCCTCTGGCTGACGCCATCATGGAGGTCAAATTCGAGGCGACAATCGCCCATTTGTGGCTGGAGGAGATTCTCAGCGGCGATCGAAGCGAAGACACGTGCGACGTATGGCATCACCTCGATCGAGCCGAGTGGTATGCCCAGGTCATGCTTGATGGAGGCGAGAACGACCACTTGACCTTCCTCCCGCTTGACGATCCCCAGCTTCGAGATGACATTGCGGAAGTAGTGGTCGAGTTGAAGGCCTTTCGGACCATTGCCGAGGAACGATTGGCGGGTTTCAACGAATCTGCTGCCGGTTCCGACCTAGACCAGCGTTTCGACTCCGCCTTTGCTGGTTTTCTCGACCAAGCCGACGCAGCCGAGTTGAACTTCCATGAGCTGGTTGTCAAAGAAACTCAGCGCTTCGAGTATGTTCAAGCATCATTACTTGTACTGTGCATTCTGCTCACGGTCATCGTCGGTGTTGTGTTACATCGCTTTCTGCGGAGGCAATCGACGGATCTGGCGACGCTGACTGCGTCCAACCAGCAGGTTCAGGCGGCTGAACAGCAGCTCAGGGCGTCCAATCAGCAACTGCGCGCAAGCGAACAGCAGTTGCGAGCTTCCAACCAACAGTTGCGGGCTAGTGAGCAACAGCTCAGAGCATCCCTCCAGCAGACTATGGCGGGTGAGCAGCAGCTAAGAGCATCTCTCCAGCAGCTCAGACAGTCGCGGCAGAAGCTTGCATTGCATGTCAAAAACACGCCCCTGGGTGTAATCGAGTGGAGCACCGGCTTCGAAGTGACCGAATGGAACAAGGGCGCCGAGGACATATTCGGTTATACTCGCGACGAGGCTATGGGTCGGCATGGCGCCGGCCTGATTCTGCCGGAATCGGCGAGGCCGATTACCGATAAGGTCTGGGCTGATCTTCTGACCCAACAGGGCGGAGCTCGAAGCACCAATGAGAACATCACCGAGAGCGGGGAAATCCGCATCTGCGATTGGTACAACACGCCGCTCATCGATGACAACGGTGAGACCATCGGGGTCGCGTCTCTGGTCATGGACATCACTGATCGCCAGCGGGTGGCGGAGGATTTGGCGCAAAGTGAAGCGAGATACCGGTCGACCGTGGACAACTTGCTCGTCGGGGTGGTAGTACACGACCGTAATTCACGGGTCCTGCTGAACAACGCGAAAGCGTCCGAAATATTGGGTCTGACTGCTGAGCAAATGTCAGGAATGGTCGCCATGGATCCGACTTGGCGCTTCGTTTATGAAGATACTTCAGAAATGAAGGTTGAAGACTATCCCGTGAGTAGAGTGATCACGACAGGTAGACCACTCATTGGATATGTCCTGGGGATCATTAGGCCTGACAGAGATAAGATCACGTGGGTAGATGTCAGTGCCACTCCCATGCTATCGAACAGCGGTGAACTCGATAAGGTCATCGTCAATTTCATGGACATCACCGAAATGAAACGTCTGCAGGCCTTGGAGTCGAGAGCGGCTCGCCTGGAGACAGCCGGCACTATCGCCGGTCAGGTGGCCCACGACTTCAATAATCTCCTCGCGCCCATAATGGCCTACCCGGAGTTCATTCACGATGAGCTTTCGCACGACAACAAGGCCCACGCCTATCTGGATGCCATTGAGAGCGCTGCGGCGAAGATTGCGAGTATCAATCAGGACCTGCTGACGATGGGTCGCAGAGGCTTCTACAATCAGGAAACGCTTGATCTGAATCGGATAGTACTGCAGGCGACCCAGGAGATGGAGGTCCGCGCCGAAGCCGTAGGAATGCAATTGGAGCTCGGCGAGAATCTGATGAAGATCAAGGGCGGGGGGGCCCAGATTCACCGCATCCTCACTAATCTTCTGGTCAACGCTCATGATGCCATGGGCGATGTGGGGCGGGTGACTATTCGATCCGAGAATTATTACGTTGATGATACTTCAATTGCCTTTGGTCGTGTACCCAAGGGGGAGTATGTCAAACTGACCGTTTCGGACGATGGATGCGGCATTCCGGAAAACATCATCCAGAAGATTCTCGATCCCTTCTTCTCCACCAAGACGGCTGATAAGAAGACTGGCTCCGGACTCGGTCTGAGTGTGGTCGACGCCGTCATGAAGGACCACGACGGCTACATCGACATGGCCAGCAAGGTTGGCCAGGGGACTTCGTTCTATCTCTATTTCCCAATAACAAGGGAGGCTTCCGAAGCCGAGGAACTCAGTCACGCGATTGACGGCACAGAGACAATACTGGTCATCGATGACGACGCCACCCAGAGGGATGTTTCTTCGAAGTTACTGACGAAACTTGGTTACTGCGTGAGCTCTTGCGAGAGTGGTGAAGCGGCCATTGACTTCCTGCGCGACAAGCCGCAGGATCTCCTGGTCCTTGATATGGTGATGCCAGGGGGGATGGACGGAGCCGACACCTACCGGCAAATCATAGATTTTAGCCCCCATCAGAGAGCCATCATTCTATCCGGATTTTCTGAGTCAGATCGAGTTCTCGAAGCTCAGAAGCTGGGCGCTGGTGCTTTCGTGCGCAAACCGATCACAAGGAATTCAATTGGCGCGGCAGTCAGAACCGAACTCGACCGTCCAGTGGAAGCCTTCGAGGCATGAACGGTCCGGGAAGTTGTTCCTATCAGGCAGGCGTGACTTGACTTGGTCGTCTGTGGCGGGTACGTTTGGTCCGCTTCGGGCCTGAGATGTCGAACCGTGGGTGGTCGTTACACACTTGCTCACTACAGCACGATATTGTCCGCGATAGCATTTTGGAGCCAGTCGAAATCACGCAAGTCAAACTGCAAGAGGTCTGATGAACTGCCCGGATGGGACTCTGGACACAGAAAAAGGTGCCGGGATCACGATGGTCCCGACACCTTTTGCATTATATATGATTTCAGTGCCTTGCCTCTAGAAGAACGACGTCTCAACTCCGGCGAAGCTCATCCCCACGAAGGCCATTCCAGCTCCAAGAAACACGAATAGTATGCCGAGTGTCCAGGAGACAATCTGTCCTTTGTTGCCGCCGATCTTGAAAATCACGCCGTATCCGATTCCGGCTACGACCAGGGACCAGATCATGAAAACATCCATGTAGTAGGCGACCGTATACATAAACGACGTGAAATCGCCCCCTGGCCAGAGTGCGGCTGGGCCCAACGATACTTGCATCGTCTCCTTGGCGATGGCCAGAGGTATGCGGACCACGCCCCCCAGCGCAAATATCATCGCACTCATAAGACCGACGCCCCAGACCTGTTTGAATGAAGCCTGCCCCGCAAAAATAACTTTGCCGATGAACAGCGCTAACCCCGCTTCGATTAGGGAGAAGATTAAGAAGAAGATTATACCACCGATCGGCGCTGTGACTCGATTCGGGTTGTCCACAGCTTCCCGCATTTGTTCGAGCGCGGCCGGTGGTAGACTACCACCCTTCATCATGTCGTATTGCATCTCGGCCGCATACTCAGCCAGCATCACCGCCGGAATGGTCACCATCACAATGACTATCAAGATCGGAATCAGCAAGCTCGGCTTGGCCCGAAAGTTCTCAAACGCCTTGGTGGGCGAGGTAAACACCTGCCCGATTATCGTCCAGATGCTTGTGTCAGCGGCGTCGTCTGTGGCCGGGGGCATCCCCGAGCCGGAAACTTCGTTAATGTCAGACATAATCAACTCTCCATACTTATCACATCTCGATCATTTTTGCACCAAATCATGCTTGTGAACGTATCTGTTCCTTGCCGCTCACACGACATATACGAAACAACTCGCAGAATATTCAATCACATCCCAATTCTCTGCCGTCCGACCGCTTACTCGGTCCGTCCAGACAATGTTACCCTGAGTGGTGAACTATCCACCGTCCACTTTCCTTTGGCCACATTGCTGGGTCCTTCGAACACCAAATACGAGTACTTCCCATAATGTGGCAACAACTGTCCTATTCTCGGCAGAGATTCAAAATCGTCGCTGAGTACTACCATGTACCGCTCAAACTCGTTCCACCCCTGGCCACACAGGACAAAAGTATGCCCATCTCGAGGATACTTGGTATCAGCTATTGTCAGTGAGTCACCGTCGACTGTCACCTTGCTTGCGAGATACTCCGGCAACGGATCCAAGTTGAGCACAACCGGGCAGTAGCCACCTGGATTGTTCATAACCTCAAGAATGTCCTCAACGCTAATAGCGTTTTCCGAGCCGGTCAGGTTCTCTCCGAGTATCATGAACGTCTCATCAGGGTCATGGATCTTCGTGTGAAAGAATCGAAGCTCCGTCTGCCCGGTTATCGACGAGATAATCGGCTCGACCTCTTCGGGGTAGAGCTTGCGGAAGAGCGTATAGTCGGGATCGACCGCAATGCTGATCTCGTCGGTCGGATTACCGAGCACGATTTGTTCCGTGCGGCCCTTCAGCGAAACCGTCAATTTATCACTGTAGTCCGGGCTTTCGAACCGCACCGGTACCTGCAGGTCATAGATCTCTTCCTGAGTCTGCGACAACTCGATCACCGGCTGTCCCTTGTCATTGAAAGAGGCCTTCACCGCCAACACCGGTGCCCCGGTTCGATCTATCCACTGTGGAATCACGTGTGCCAGTGATTGGCCGCTGGTCGACTCGAAAGCTGCCAGCCAATCCTCCCACGAGACTTTCATTCCCCGGTGTTCTTTGTACACTAGTCGCCAGGCATCAAAGAACGCCTCGGTGCCGATCTCGTTTTCGATCATGTGAAAGACCATCATGGTCTTGTTGTAGCCTATCGTTCGCGTGCTGGGGCTCGTGCGCGAAGCGAACTCACGAATGGGGAAGTCATTCCCCTCGTCAATATAACTCAGGTACTGATTGAGAATATCCTTACGATATTCGCGCGCCGCATCGGGCGATTGCAGTAACTTGTAACGATAGTCAGCCCCATAGACTGTAAGCCCCTCACACCAGTTACCGCTCTCATAGTCGACGAAGACAGAATTTCCCCACCAGTTGTGCAAGACTTCATGTCCGAGCGAAGTATGCTTGATAAACGGCAACCGTAGTACCTGCTGACCCAGAAGGGTCCAGCCCGGCATACCGTAACCGGTCGGAAAGAAGTTCTCAACTACGGTGAAACGTTCATATGGATACGGTCCAATCAGGTCATTGTACATTTCTATGTAGCGTGTCGTCGCCGTCAAATAGTCAGCTATCAGCGCCGTATCCTCTTCAAAGAAATAGCAGGCTACTTCTACGGAGTCGACTATGACTGAGCCAGTCTTGAACGGCGCCGCAAAAAAAGATAGACCATCTGATGCGTACGGGTTTTCCCATGTTTGGACTCGACTACTGTCGATTACATCATTGAATAGCCTGTTGCCATCCGAGATCGACTCCCATCTCATGGGAACGTGAGCGGTCAATCTGAAGTGAGCCGTTGCTTCGCCGCCCTGAGCATAGAAATGACACGACGGACTCAGATAGGCACCATTCTCACTAATTGTGCCAGTAATCTCCCCCCCAACCATCTCGTTGGAGAAACGGGTATTCGATACGTCCTGGAAGAACTTGGCTCCATAGGCAACTTCAAGCGTCTGGCGACCATCAAACATCGTCTCAAAACAGACCAGCAAGCCACCTGGCGAAATGTCAACTGAGGCGAGCGCATCCTGGAGTCCACGACCGAGATTCGCCATATTTGAGTCGGTTACTATGGAATAGTCGATCCACTCTCCGGCCAAAACAAGTCTGTGGATTTCCGTCCCTGCGGCCAAGCTGAACCAGTTCCACCCCGGCGTCACCATCGCGGTTGTCTTATCCACTACGCCGATGGCATTCGGTGCCGGATCAACAAACATGTCGATAGTGTGCTGTTCAAAAACGACTTCGGTCGCCCGTGCGATAGGGGCCGACCCAATCGCAGCGACCAGGAGCAGAATAGAAAATAACGCTGTTTTGCGTTTCATAACTTCCTCAGGCTTGAGTGGCGATATCCTGAGGAAATAAAGCGACTTGACGCACGGGTCGTCAAGTCTTTCGTGAGGGAGGATAGCTGTCGTCTCGGCGGCTTGGGGAGGGGGCAGCCCTACCCTCTTGTGCAATCGAGGCAACTATCGAAGGAGTAACATCTTGCGCGTCGTGCTCTGCTGCTCATAAGTGAGCTGATAGAAGTAGACGCCGGATGATACTGACCTGCCGTGGTCATTGGTGCCGTCCCAAAGGACCACCTTTGAGCCCGCCGAAAGAGGCTCGTCAACCAACGTCCGGACCGTGCGACCAAGAACATTGACCACCTGCAGGCGAACCCAGCCACCTCTCGGTAGATCAAACTCGATCTGCGTTTCGGGATTGAAGGGGTTGGGGTAATTCTGGTCCAGGGCGTATCCTTCCGGAATAGTCCCCCCACCGATTTCATGTACATCGGTGGGATACGCGAATACGCACGAGTCAATCGATGGCGTCTCGCCACAATCACTCACTGCCACGACATGGTACGTGTGCTCCACGCCCGGATCAGCATCCTCAATCCGATATGTATTACCGGTGCTGGCGAGCAGCAGTCCGTCGCTATAGAGCCGATAGAACTCGGCTCCTTCGCATTCGGTCCACTCGATCCGGATCTCATTCCCTTGGACACCGCAATTCAGCATCATCGGTGCTTCGGCTGGATCCACGGTGGTCACCTGGATGATCGGGCTGTTGGTGCCGCAACCGCAGGCGTTGCAGGAGCGTACCTCATACTCGTAGGTACCCGCCTGGGTATGGGTGAAACAGTAAGCTGTCGCCGTGGCGGCGTTTGTCCACGGCTCCCCGACTCGATGAACCTGATATTGGGTTGCCGTGTCGACCGGGTCCCAACTGAGGCAGAACTCCCGATTGCTGCATGTCGGATCGTGTGATACTTGAATATTTTGGGGAGGATCCGAACCGACTATGCTGTGAACTACCAGCTGGTCGCTGGCTGGCGTGCAGCCGCACGAATTGCAGGCCCTCACCTCAAAAGTGTCACTGGCGGGTACGTAGTTGATGGCTGTGTAAGATGTCGAATCACCAAACGAGCGCCAATCATTGCCGTTGACTCTAACATCATACCATCCTGCATCGTCTACCGGATCCCAGATGAAAGTGAACTCAGTGCCGCGACACACCGTCGAATCAGCCGTCGTGAGAACCGGTGGAGTGTCCATCCCGGAGGCCACTTTGACGCTGACGGGTGCGGTCGCGTCGCTACAGCCACAGTCGCCGCAAGCGCGAAGGACAAAACTGAAGGTCCTCATCTCGGCCCGCTGGAGGCAAACCTGATTGGTATCTCCGAGGTTGGACCAGGAACCGCCATCTTCGGCTATCTCATAATAGTCAGCACCAGCGGCGACCGTCCAGGTGAAGCAGAAGTCCTCATTCTGGCAGACCGAATCTTTGTCGACACTGAAGCTTGCCGGCATACTGATCTCAGACACTATTGCGACCGCTGTTGGTCCGCTGGCGTTACTGCATCCGCAGTCATTGCAGGCGCGAACCTCGTAAGTGTAGTCACCAGCGTTGGCCGGTGCGAGGCAGGCCATGGTATCGGCCGTGGGATCGGACCAGGCAGCGCCATTCTCACGGATCTGGTAGCCGGTTGCATCGACATCCGTACTCCAACTCAGGCAGAACTCCTGGCCAGTACAAACGCTGTCGTGGTCAACCGCCGGTGCTCCCGGCACACTCGGCAGCGAGCCAATATTGACGATAACGTACGGCCCGGGCTCACTGCATCCGCAGTCGTGACAGGCGCGCACCTCAAAGAGATAGTCACCAACCATAGATCTGTTCAGGCAGGCTTCGGTGACCAGGCCCACATTTGTCCAGGCGCCACTATCTTCTCGGACCTCATATGCCACCGCCCCGGTCACGGAACTCCATGTGAGACAAAAATCCTCATGAGTACAACCCGGGTTGGGGGTGGCTATTAGTGAGCTGGGAGCTGGCGGAGGCGGCCGGACAGCTACCGTTGTGACCGGTGTGGCTGGACCGCAACCACAGTCACTGCAAGCCCTGATCCAATAGTTGTAGTCCCCTGGCAGTCCCTGCGAGAGACAGTGCGAGGTCGTGTCACCAAGGTCGGTCCAGGCATAGGCGTCATCGCGAATTTCATAGCGGTCAGCCCCGGGAACGGCATCCCAAGTGAGACAGTACTCTTCATTGGGACACACCTCGCTCGGGTCAGCTGCGAAGCCACCGGGAGGGAGGAGGGAACTATTGACCATGACGGTACAGGGAGGACTGGGCGCGGTGCAGCCGCAGTCGTCGCATCCGCGAACTTCATAGGTGAAAGTTCCGGACGAACCCTGCGAGTAGCAGGTCGTGAAAGATCCTCCCGCCGCGATCCACATGCCGCCATTTTGCCGGATCTGGTAGCTCGTCGCGCCCGCGACAGTGAACCACTGAATGCAGTATGGTTGTGCCGTACACACGATATCTTCGCTGGCAACTGGTCGGATGGGCACCGGGAGGGAGGGACGAACCGTCACGATGCGCGCCGGGCTGGCCGAACTTGCCCCACAGCTGCTGAGGGCTCGCAAGGAGTATGAATAGTCTCCGGCCGTACCGGGGAGTCGGCAGACGCTGGTGACATTTCCGATGTTTATCCAGCCAGCGCCGTTTTCGTTTAACTCATAGCTTTCGGCCCAGGCCGTGGCGGGCCAAGTGAGACAAAATTCCTGATCCAGGCAAGCTGGATTGGCCGAGGAGGTAGGCGTGCTCGGCATCTCGGGAACCTGTCCGACTGAAACCGCAAGCGCGCTGCTGGCTCCGCTGCAGCCGCATGAATTGCAGGCCCGTACGCGATAGTCGTACTCTCCGGCGGTTGAGAGCGTAAGACAATGCTCGGTGATGTTGCCTACCTCTTGCCAGGCTCCGTCGTCCTCGCTGAGTTCGTACGAGGTGGCCCCCGCAACAGAGTTCCAACTGAGGCAGAAGCCGGAGTCGGCGCACAAGGGACCCGCATAAACATTCGGTGTTTGCGGTGCGATCGGGGCCAATTGGACCGTTACCACGCGAGCCACACTCGTGGATCCCTCGCCACAACCGTTGTAGCCTCGAACCTCGTACGTGTGGTCCCCCAGCAGAGAGCCTGTGAAGCAAGCCTGTGTCGATGATCCAACGTCGGTCCAGACACCCGAGTCAGCCCGTATCTCATAGCCGGCAACGGTGGGGACACTTCCCCAGCCAATGCAATACTGCTCGCCGAGACAAACCGGATTCAAGTCCACACTCGGCAGGCCGACCTGCGCCGGGGGAGATCCGACCGACAGTACCGATGCCGGGCTGGGGGTGCTGCAACCGCAATCATTGCAGGCCCGAACCTGGTAAGTGTAGTCGCCCGGGGCGGACATAGAGAAGCATCGCTGCGTAACGTTGCCCGCAAACACCCACTCGCCGTCGTTCTCCTTCACCTCGTAGTAGTCCGCTCCCACAACCATTGACCAGGTCAGGCAGGACAACTCGCTGCCACAAACCGGATTGGGGCCTATCGTGACCAAACCCATGGCCGGAGGCGTAGCACAGCATTGCAGCCAGAACTCGGACCCGACTTCATCGCCAAAAGTACCATCGCCAAGAACGGAGTGGGTGGTGTCAAAGAACTCCAGCAGACTGTCCTCGTGGTGATAGAGTCGAAACTCGACTTGATGGCCAAGCACGTAGCCATCGACTTCCGGAGTCACGGGGTCATCGGCCCAACTCGTGATCGTAAGCGGCCAGATATCATTGATGAAGGCAGCTCCGACGCATAGATCACCATCGAAGACGCCAATCTCTTCGCACTGAGTGCTCTGGCATAGACTACTCAAAGAATCGACTTGAACAGCGTACTCGCCGCCGGTACTATCGGTAAATAGAAAATACGGCGCCTGTCCGTCACATGCCTGGGCCCGAACGAGGTCGGCATTGCATACAACAACAGCCATCGCCAAGATCAAAATCAGCACACCGCACCGCTTGGGCATCATGCGGACACCTTTCATATGTCGTTCACGACGAACGAGAGTAAACCGATCAGTTTGCGATCGATCGGCCGGATTTGTGTCAGTTACAAACTCGTAAGTACCTTGTAGGACAGCGGGAAACACCGTTCGCGGGGTGCCCGCCGTCAATCGGGCCAGTTAGATAGTTTCTCTCCTCTAGCCACCTAAGTATACTGAATATGCCGATTTTGTCAATACAACCCTGATTCCGCGGGTCAGCCCTCAAGCCCCAAAAAAAGTGATCCCGCGTCGGGGGGAGGGGAACGACACGGGATCGAATCAGGCGACACTGTTGTAGATCATGTGCTCAGTGATCCGGTCGCCTGACTTTTTTTAACCAACTAATTTCAGCTGGTTATACTACTTTGAGGGAATATAGCTCCAAAGCCATATTTGCCAAGCTGTTTTTTTTGACAAGATCGGCCAAATCGGCTCATGGCGGGCGATTTGCCGGATCTGAATTCGTCGGGAACTGTTTCCGGAGTCTGCCAGCCTCTCGCCGCTCGGGAACCTCGTTGCGGGACAGTTGTTTGGCAAAAGCGGGAACGGGCGGGTTGAGAGGACAAGTCGAGTCAATTACCCAACTTCGCGAGAAGTGGTTAAATTGCATCCCGGGTCTGCCGACTAGAAAGAAAATGAGACCACATATGCCTAAAATACAGCTAGCAGCCACGTTGCTGCCGATCATCTTGCTTCTGAGCCTAATGGCCTGTGACGGTTCTTCGGGATTCCACCGTGAGAATTTAAGTTACCGGACGACCGGTCTTATAGTCAAGGATATCGATCAAGCCACAGCTCGGGCCGAGGTGACCTTGACGGCCAATGATGATCAGGACTCGACAGCCCAGGTGATCCTGAGAAACGACACTTTGAGCTGGTCAGATGATCGCTATGTCTTGGGAAACCAGTTGTCCTCGTCGTTTCTGGCGGGTAGCTACCTCCTGGCTTTCGATAACGACAAGTCCCTCGACGAGTCGACAACTACCAACCTGCCAGGCAACCCAAGTGTTGCTGTTACCAATCCGGCCAGTCGCATCAATACGGGCGGCTCGGCGGTGACTGTCAGTTTTGTCACCGCCCAATATGCTGAGGGATACGCTGTTGCAGCGGTCCATCGAGATTCGGCATACACCGGGTTCGGTTACTGCGATTGGGTGACTACCCAGGCCAGTGGTGCGACAATTCCACCGGATGCTTTCCGGATGACCAATGGCGTCAATCCTGATTCGGGCTGGTACTATATCTATATCTATGCTTATGCCGAAGCTCCGGATAGTGCTCTGTCTCATGGCCTGCTGCCAGTGCCGCTACCCAGCGTCCAGACTGACAACATCAATGAACAAGATTTCAAGGGGCGCTTCGGAGCCGTGGTCGTATCGGCTCGCGACTCGGTCCGCGTACCGCTTCGTTAGGTTGGTTTGTCCGAAGGATTCCAGGCGGGCCATCCCGCCTTTTTTTATTGTGCCTCGCCAAACTCAGGTCTAGTTTCCGATATGACTGATTATCGTGACCTCATTAAGCATCTTGACTCGCTTGCGACCGAGCAGCCGAATCCGGCCACCCGTGATATCGATCGTCTGGAGGCGTTGGAGATCGTGAGCCGCATCAACCGGGAGGACCAGTCCGTTGCCTTTGTGGTCGAGCGCTCCTTACCTCAAATTGCCGAGGCGGCAGAGCTCTACGCGGCCACGATTCGATCCGGGGGACGAGTCTTCTACCTGGGGGCCGGGACCTCGGGGCGTCTTGGCGTGCTTGATGCCGCTGAGTGTCCGCCGACTTTCGGAACCGACCCCAGCATGATCATTGGTATCATTTGCGGTGGTCATGAGACGCTGGTGATGTCAAAGGAGGGTGCTGAAGACCAAATCGCCGAAGCTGAGACGGATCTCCGAGCCCACGACCTTTCGGGGGCAGATCTGGTGATCGGTCTGGCCGCTTCAATCAGAACTCCGTACACTATGGCTGGCCTCGACTACGCGCACCAGATAGGTGCCCGGACTGTTTTCATCGTTTGCAATGCACTCGATCAGGCCCCGGTCCCGGTCGACATCCTGATCCCCTTGCCGGTCGGCCCCGAGGCAATCACCGGGTCAACCCGGATGAAGTCCGGTACGGCCCAGAAAATGGCGCTCAATATGATCTCTTCAACGGCCATGGTTCTACTGGGCAAGACCTACGGCAATTTGATGGTTGACTTGCAAGTCCGATCGGAGAAACTTGCCGCCCGATCGCGAAAGATCCTTATCGATCTTTTGGACTTGGACCATGAGACGGCTGGAGCTTTGCTTGCCTCGGCTGGTGGTGCAGTCAAGACTGCTATCGTAATGAGTCGACTGGGCTGTGAGAGATCAGAAGCAGACCGACGCCTGGTGGAGGCCCAAGGATTCGTATGGCGGTGCCTTTCCGAAGCGGATCCTGACCTGAACCCAAACCAATAATCTGTACCCCACAGGTCGTACCGCACAACTTTGTGTACCGGCCGGTACAATTACTAAACAGGGTTGACGTTCGCTCCTATTGTTATATCTTCCAGTGTCACACGATCTTACGATGTCCGCTCGCAATCTGGCACAGTTGTTGATACATACTCCTTCGTGACCATCAACAACTCACCGAAAGGAGTCTTGCATGTACCGTATTCCTACGACTATTCTGACCCTTCTGGCGGCCTTGCTCTTGGCCAGCGGCTGCTCCAAATCTCCGGCTGATGACAGTACTGCCGCGACCGGACTAAACCTCACTGATGAGTTTGGCGGCTATACGGCTTCGGCTGAGAAACCGGCCTTTGGCGACCCGACTCTCGTGGCCGAAGCAACCCTCAACGAGGGCGAAGAATATGATGATCCCATTCTGCAATCTCCCGGAATGGGCGCTGTCGTATCCGACACATTGGGTGGTTTCTACCATCTTCGCGCCTTATGGGGGCGCTTGTGTCTCGATACCGCCAGTACCGATATCGTGGATTGGAGCGGCTCGCTATCGATTTCTGATGGCGCCATGATCATTCGCCGTACGATCCACTTTGAACTCGGTCAGGATTACATCCCTACCCGCACTGACCGCCAGTTGGTGGAATGGGTTTCTTACACCACGGTGCACAACGATGGAGTTATGATCGACATTCATGTTCCTGATACCGTCGATCTCGCCGCCGTCACCCTCGATTTCACTACCGGTCCCTACACCCGCACTTTCGCCCTAGCGGAACTCGTGGCTCTTGACACAATCGTCTACCTGGAGGATGTCGATTCCAATGCGGTTGCCTTCTACGGTTTTCAGCTCAACCGCCGGGTCTGTCCGCACGGTCACTTGATGGGTGGTTGGGGCTACGATGAAGATGGTGAGGGTGTTTTTCGTGGTACCTGGATGAGTCGCTCGGGCTGGGTGGCCGGATACCTCAACGGTCATTTTGGTCAGACCGACGATGGCGATCAGGTCTTCTTCGGCAAGTGGATCAACCGATCCGGCGAATGCGAAGGCCTCCTGCGCGGTATTTATGGTCCTATCGGCAACGGCGATGGCTTTGGGAATGGCAACGGCAACGGCCAGGGGGATGACCATGGCAACCAGAATCGTCGTCATCGCGGCTGGTTTGCCGGCGATGTCTTTGACGCAGCGGAAGTGCCGATTGGGGTCATGAAAGGCAAATACTCGTCTCGAGCGAACCGCGCCAACGGATTCTTCGCAGGTCGCTGGAAGCTTTCCTGTGATTCTGCGGCTACCGATTTGGACACATCCGCCGAGGGGTTCTGAGCCGACACGCGGTAAGTGATAGTGCCAAGCTTGTTTACGTCAGACCCACAGCTTCATTTTGCTGGCCGAGCCGATTGCCACGACTGGTGGTCGGCTCGGGCGCAAAAAAAATGGTAATAATACTGGATTTCCGCTGAAAAGCTTGCATATTAGGGCGAACAAAATTAGTGGCTTTGCCGTTAATAGTATATACGACAGAGTCAAGAAGACCCCCCTCTGTCTCTCCTAGAGACAGCCCTGCGTTGGGCAGGATTCTAGCAATCCTGCCCTTCTTCTTTTTTTACTCGGATTGGATGTCCAGGTCCTGCCGCATCTCGGTCAGGACGGAGTCTAATTCTGGTGTGTCTGGTAGGCCGCTTCTCAAAGCGAGCACGATGTCATACGCCTCCTGGGACTTGGTCCGAGAGTTCTGACTCCTCAAGCAGCTGGCCAGATTCAATTGGTATTCTACTGAAGTGCTATCTTGCTTAAGAAGGCTACGGAAAATTCTCTCGGCGGCCGGATAGTCCTTGATTGCGATCAGGAACGTGGCCTTGTTTCTCAGGAATTCTTCCCGGGCGCCAAATCGAGCCAGGGCAGTATCCATGATGCTGATGGCGACCTGCGGCGAGTCCAATTCGGAAGCGAGATTGGCTAATAGCAAATAATCCATGGCTCTGTCGGAGTCACTCACCAGGATTTCTTTGGCATACTGGTAGGCAAAGGAATACTCCTCACCATTCATGCTCGCAGTCAAAAGATTTTCCAGCCTGCCGGGATCATAACTACCATGTTTTCGCTGGAACTCCAGGGCGTGCCGGGCGTCGAGCCAATTCTCAGATTCCATGCTGGCTTCAGCCAGGGCAATGTTAATCTCAAGATCTTGCGGGTGTAACAAGTCGGCCCGCTTCAGGTAGAAATGGGCTGAGTCAGGCATACGTTCGCGCAGGTAACAAGTACCTGCCAAATATAGAAGATCACGATCGGAAGGGGATTCCTTCAGGGCCTGGAGTAGAAATGTGCGAGCCTGCAGGTAGTCCCCAGAGGCGAGAGATTTCTTCCCGGCCTCAGTGAGTTCCTCAAGGGTCTGAGGGGCCTGGCTGCAGGCCATGAACACCAGAACGAGCCCGACTAGGGCGAATCTCTTCATGATGGCAAGTCCTTTTCGTCTAACAGTTACGGGGAACATACTAGATCGACCAGATAGTGACAAGCCACTATCGCACGTCTGGATCAGCCACCATTGCGGTTGACATTCGCCGGCCTGATGATGACATTGCCTTATGGCTGATTTTGACAAAACAACTATCCAGCTGCTTGCCCTTACTAGATACGCCCATCTGCCCGCACGTACTATTGAAGGTCTGCTGCGTCGGTTTGGCGATCCGGATCATATTCTTGAGGCTGATCACGCTACCCTGTCCGCTGTCGAAGGCCTCTCCGAGAACGAGGTCGATGAGATTATCGGGTGCGCGGGGCAGGAAGAGGCTGCGCTCTACTACTTGAAGGGGCTTGACGATCGCGATATCGCCGTTCGGGCCAGGCTTCAGACGACCTATCCGCCCGGACTAATGGAGCTCCATGACCCACCCACGCTGCTGTATTATCGGGGCCGTCTACCGGACCCATCGGTCAAGACGGTGACCATCTGTGGTACCCAGGAGGCCACCCAGGAGGGTTTGGAGTTGACCTCCCGGTTGGCCAAGATGTTCGCCTCCGCCGAGGTGCAAATTGTCTCAACCCTTGGCGTTGGGATCGACGCGGCGGTTCATCTCGGCGCCCGGGCAGTTGAAGGCATGTCCTTCGCCGTAACCGATGTCGGTTTCGATAGCCCTATCCTGGCAGGCAAGATGCCCCTGGCCATCGACATAGTACGCGATGGCGGCATTGTCAGCGAGAGCGCCCCCGATGAGGAGCCGGACGGAGGCTCTTTCCGTGAGGCCAATCGGATCATTGCCGGCCTCTCCCAGGCGGTGGTGGTAACCGAATTCTACGAAAAATCTGAACGCACCCTTGATCTGCTTGACTGTTGCAACGAGATCGGGAAACTGGCCTTTGTGATGATCGATGATCGTTGGGGGGCCTTGTCCGATAAGGTCGGTTTGAAACGAGCCCTCGACAACGGCGCTATACCGATGACCGGTTGGGACAAAGTGGACGGCATAATCAAAAGCTTGGTCTGAAGTGGTGGCGGACTCCTACTACACTATAGCTGAACCGGCTCAGGCAGAAATCAAACGCAGAGGTTCACGTTTCATCGGCGAGACGGTTTTGGTTTGCGATCCCGATGAAGCCCGAAGCGCCCTAGAGATGGTTCGCAAGAGGGAACATGCTGCTACCCATCACTGCTACGCCTGGCAAGTTGGCCTCGATCCGAAACTTGAGTTCAAGTACTCCGATGATGGTGAGCCGACTGGATCTGCCGGTCGTCCGATCTTTGAAGCCATGAGCGGTCACGATCTGACCAACTTGCTCCTTGTTGTGACTCGCTATTTCGGTGGCACCAAACTGGGTACTGGTGGACTCGCCCGAGCCTATCGCGATGCTGCTCGAGAAGTCCTGGAGCTATCCGGGCGTCGCCAGCACTTCACTACCACCACCCTGATCGTTGATATCGAGTTCGGACTGTACGACCAATTGGTGAAGCTCATTCACAGCAGCGGGGCCCGAGCGGAAGCATCCGACTTCTCCGATCGAGTCAAGCTGACACTCTGCGTCAATCGCTCCAGGGCTCAGAAGCTGAGAGAAGACATTGTGCAATTGAGTTCCGGGAGGGCTTCAATTGAAGAATAGTAAGCCGTCCGGGCGGGTCGACTGTCTAGGGATGGGTATCATGCCGCTTGATTTTCTGTACACCATTCCGGCGATGCCTCCCGTTGGAGGGAAAGTTGATGCTGTCGGTCGTTGCATTCAGGGGGGCGGGCCTATCCCGAACGCCCTGGTCGGTCTCTCGCGTTTGGGCCTGAAGACAGCGCTGCTGGCAGTTGTTGGGGATGATTTCATTGGCCGCCTATCACGAGAAGAGTTGCGTCGGGACGGGGTCGATCAACGGCTGGTTATAGATAGAAAGAACGGCTCGGCAACGGCGGTCGGGTTTATCGAACAGAAGGGTGGCCAAAGAACCATTGCCATGCATCGTCAGGTTGGCCTGAGGCCATCCGACTTTCGCTTGGCGGACCTCCCCCGGCCGCGTTTGATCCATCTCGATGGCCGCGATCTTGAAGCGAATCTGAAGATTGCGCGATGGGGGAGAAAGATCGGGGCTGCCATAGTCATCGATGTCGGTTCGATGCGTAACGATGTCACGCCGCTGCTGCCCCTGATAGACCATCTGGTTGTGGCCGATGCCTTCGCGCTGCCTTTCACCAGAGCGCGCACAGCCCGTGGTGCTCTACAGAGGCTGGCCGAGTTCTGCTCAGGAACGATTGTGGTGACTGAGGGGACCAATGGTTCGGTCGGGTATGATGGCGATAGTGTCGTACACCAGCCTGCTTTTCGTGTCCCAAGCGTGGACACCACCGGCGCCGGCGACAGTTTTCATGCCGGATATCTTTACGGACTCCATAGCGGTTGGTCCCTGGCCAAACGGTTGGAATTTGGCGCTGCAACGTCAGCCCTGAAGTGTACCAAACCGGGGGCAAGAGCCGGCGCTCCCACGCTCCCCCAGGTGCAGCGATTCCTGAGAGGAAAGCCGAAGACGTATGCTTGAGCTACTGAACAGCATCGATCTGGCCCTTTTCTACTTCGCGAATGTCAGCCTCGCCAATCCATTGACCGATTGTCTGATGCCGATCATCACCTCCAATGATTTCCTGCGTATCGGCTACGCCATCGCGATGTTTCTACTGCTATGGCGGGGTGACAAGAGACTGCGCTGGCTCGTGCTATTCTCCGTCATAGTAATCGTACTCACCGATCAGACTTCCAGCCAGCTACTGAAGAAGATAATCGCTCGCCCCCGACCTTGCCATATCCTCGAAGATATACACCTGCTAGTCAATTGTGGCGCTGGCTTTGCGATGCCTTCGTCACATGCCGCCAACGCCTTCGGGCAGGCGATGTTCTTTGCGCTGGCCGTTCGTCGATCATCGGTCTACATATTGTGCTTCGCGTCGCTGGTGGCGCTCAGCCGCGTGTTTGTGGGCGTGCACTATCCCTTTGACATCCTTGCCGGGGCGGCCTTGGGATCACTCCTTGGCTGGATTGTATACCGCGGGTTCCTGTTGTTTGAGGCCAGGTTCATCGTCAAGAGAGGGGAGAGTCATGTCGTTTGAGATCGAAATAGTTAGCGGCGACATTATCGAGGCCAAGGTGGAAGTGATTGTCAACGCCGCCAATAACAACTTCTGGATGGGTAGTGGCGTGGCCGGGGCAATCAAGAGGGCTGGCGGACCCAGCGTCGAGGAGGATGCCATGGCCAAGGGTCCGGTGATGCCGGGCGAGGCCGTGTCATCGACAGCCGGAAGGCTGCCTTATAGTTATGTGATTCACGCTGCCGTTATGGGGCAGGATCTTAGAACTAATGACAAACTCATTCGCCGAGCCACGGTTGCCAGCCTGGTTCTGGCCGAGAAGTTGAAAGTCAAGTCGATCGCATTTCCAGCTTTTGGCACGGGTGTGGGTGGTTTTCCAATGATAGCCTGCGCGCGCATCATGACCACGGCCGCCAATGGATTCAAGGGATTGTCGCATCATCTGGAGAGAGTGCAATTCTGTACCTTCGATGCTCTCGGGCAGGAGGCATTCACGAGAGCCGTGGCCGAATTGCAGAGAAGATAGGACTTCCGGCTCTTCCACTTCACGCAGAACACGTACGATGGTCCGATTTGCACCAGCTCGGCTTAGAATCGGAACTGACCGTCGAAGGAAACGGTTTTACCGAGATTGTTGGCGTAGTCGCCCCGCAGTGTGACAAACACCTCGCGTGATCTCACCGAGTCTATTCGATAGAAGCCATCCTTCGCCAGGAAGGCTCTTTGGGCCGGCGATTGATCATAATGACCGAGCATCTGAGCTACCGAATTGCCTGGAAGGGGGAGGGAATCCGGCTTCGGCATCGGTGGCAACTCAAGATAGATCTGCATCCGCAGATACTCGTCGAAGCCAATGAGCGACAGTTCTGCCTTGCCCGCTGCTTTCCAGCGGGTACCTACAGTTATCGTGCCAACGTTACCATCACCGGGAACGATCTTGTTTTCTGCCATCGGATCACCAAGCACCGCGTCCATGACGTAGGCTGTGTTTTCCACATCGACCTTTTTTCGAGTTTCATCGAGAGCGATGAACATGTCCAGGCGGTAGCGACTGGCACAGCCTCCAACTACAGCCAGCAGGCTGATCACGAGGCTCAGGCCGATTACGTAGTGCGGCTTAGATTTTAGAGTCATCATATTCAACTATACTGACGATCCTGATCGGAATCAATCTAATGGATGGCAAAAAAAAGACCCCGGAAGGGGCCAAAAAAGGTTTCAGATAGGCATTTCGACCAGGCGATACCGTTTGTAGAGTTTGCCCCCAATTTGCTCCGAGGCAGCGGCCATCAACTCGTTAGTCTCCAGCACCCAGGAGAACTCGCCCCATTTGTAGCCGAGTTCCCCGGCCCGCTTGTGGATCGTATGATACATCAGCGAGTCGATTCCCCGCTTACGATACTCTGGAATCACGCCAAGGGTCGCCACCCGAAGGCCATCGACTTTGTTGGAAATCTTTGTGTGCCATAGCAGCTTGAGAAGGCCGGTCGGCAACAGCCGTCCCTTGAGGTGAATCAGAGCCTGATTGATATCCGGCAGGCTCATCGCAAAGCCGATCGGCCGATCTCCAATTTCTGCGATCAGGACCAGTGCTGGATCGACGATCTGTTTCATGTCCTTGGCGATGAACTCGAATTCAGCCTCGCTCAGCGGTACGAACCCCCAGTTGTGCTCCCACGCCTGATTATATATTTCACGGATCGTTTGTACTTCCTGGTCGAATCGCTTCAGATTGATTGACCGCACGCTGACACTATGGCGTGATTGGATTCTCTCCACCAGCCGCGTTATCCTCTCCGAGATAGGATCAGCGGAGTACATCTTGAAAGCCAGCAGATCCATGGCCTTCTTCAGACCAAATTTCTCGGCAAGCCGTGGCAAGTAAGGGCGATTGTAGGTCATCATGATACATGGCGGGCTGTCGAAGCCGTCAACTAGAAATCCGCACTCATGATTGGTGGAAAAACTGACCGGTCCCCGCATCTTGTTCATTTTTTCCCGCTTGAGCTCGATCATGGCCACCTTGAGGAGTTTGGCCGCGACGTCGTAATCGTCCCCACAATCAAAGAAGCCGAAGAACCCGGTCGTTTCCTCGTGATATTCATTGTGCGTATAGTTGATGCAGGTGGCGATCCGTCCAACCGTTTCACCGCCGCTCATGGCTAGAAACAGCTTGGTTCGGGCTGAGCGATAAAATGGATTCTTATCAGTGTCGAAGAAAGCCTTGCGCTCGCTACGCAACGGCGTCACGTAGCAAGGGTCACCTTTGTAGAGCTTATTGGGATAGTCAATGAACCGCCCCAGGGCAGCCGATGATTCCACTTGAACGATTTCAACTTGTGACATAGGCTGCTACGGTATCAGACCGCGCTCCCGCCCCACTTTGGCCATAACCTCTACAACCTGGTCGAGCTGGGACGTCGTATGGGTGGCTGTGTACGAGGTACGAATCAGGGCCTGGCCCGGCGGAACCGCAGGGGAAATGGCGGTGTTGGCAAAAACGCCGTTGTCAAACAGAGCTTTCCAGAACTTGAAGGCGTCCATATCCTCGCCCACTTTGATCGGTATGATCGGGGAAGCGGTCTCACCGATGTCGAAGCCCAGATCGCGGAAATCTTTCTGGATGCGACGAGCATTGTTCCAGAGATGTTCCCGCCTCTCAGGCTCTGACTCGATAATTCTCAGGACCGCCAGTACCGCGGCCGCATTGGCCGGAGGGATGGAAGCCGAAAAGATCATGGCCCGCGCGGTGTGTTTGATCCACTTCACCACCGAAGCATCGCCGGCCACGAAGCCGCCCAACGACGCAAACGACTTCGAAAACGTACCGGTGATAAGATCAACTTCGTCGGTCAGGCCGAAGTGCTCAGCGGTTCCCGCGCCAGACTTGCCAAGAACACCAACCGCGTGGGCATCATCAACCATGACTCTGATTCCGTATCGCTTGGAAATCTCAACCAGTCTGGGCAGATTGACGATATCGCCTTCCATGGAGAAGATGCCATCCACGACGACCATTACGCCGCCCCGGCTGCTGATATTGCGGACATTGGCGGCGACTCGCTCGAAATCATCCATATCGTTATGGCCAAACTTGTACATTTTGCCATACGATAACCGCGCGCCGTCGACAATGCAGGCATGGTCCTGGCGGTCAACTATTATGGAATCATTCTTTCCAACCAGGCAGGATATAGTACCTAGGTTGGTCTGAAAACCAGTCGAGAATACCAGCGCCTTTTCCTTGTTGACGAATTTTGCGAGACGCTCTTCCAATTCCAGGTGAAGATCCAACGTACCATTGAGAAACCGCGAGCCAGTGCATCCAGAACCGAATTTTCGGGTTGCTTCAGCAGCCGCTTCCTTGACCCGAGGGTCGTTGACTAGCCCCAGGTAATTATTGGAGCCTATCATAATGCATTTGCGACCGTCCACTACGACTTCGTCGCCAGGCGCGGATTGCACGGGACGGAAATAGGGATACAATCCCGCCGCCATGACGTCGTCTGGGTCTGTGTAGCTGTGACAGCGTTCAAACAGATCGGGGTATGTGACGACAGCCTTGTCCTTAGCTTGCAATGCGACTCCTTCTCGCGGTACCAATTCAATGTGCAATTAAGCAGCCTGCTACTGGCTTTGTCAAGAAAATAGGGCCCATCGGGCCCGCCTGCTTCGCGTCAGAGTTTCAGTCTTCGTTCCGCCCCCGGATCCCAGAAAAAAGCGGCGAAGAGTTAGCTCCGCCGCTCGGCGTGGTGTGAAGGGTATGCAGGCAGGAGCCAGTGAGCGAACTCAATGTAGGCCCACCTCTCCTGCGAGGTCTTTAAGGTTATACAAACTATCTCTTGCGAATGTCCCCCGAACCCGAAACTCTTGTCTTAATATGCTCCGGATTGCCATAATACGTGATATCGCCCGAGCCGGAAATCCTGCCATCGAACGCCTCTGTGGCACGAACCTTGACATCGCCGGAGCCTGAGATCCTGACGTAGCTCTCGGTAGCCTCCATGTCCCGGAAATCAAGGTCGCCCGATCCCGATACGCGAATCTCCAACTCCTCGGTTCTGCCCTCGGCGTGGCCATCGCCCGAACCAGCCAGGCTGACATTCAGTTTCTCTGGCTCACCGCCGATGAAAAAATCACCCGATCCAGACAGGTCAAACTCGAACGGCTGCTTGCCCAGTTGGTCAACGCTTACATCTCCGGATCCGGTCGATGAAAAGGCCGACAATTCTTCGACAACAATCTCAATCCGGCAATTGCGCCGTGAGGAAATGTTCTCGTCGCAGTAAATATCAAGGGTTTTGCCGCGAACTTCGGTCAGAACCAGGTCGATCAGGTTGTCATCGAAGGTGATCTCCACCGACTGGGGCGAGCCGATGGTGACATCGACGTCCCACGAGCCATGCGTTTCGATCTGCGTGAATTCTCCCAAATCGCGGGATTCGGTGATGAGGTCGCCCGACCCCCGAATAGATCGTCCCCATCCAAAGAAGCCGTCGCCAGCCTGGACAGTGCTGACCAGCATAAGCCCGACAAGAAGAATCATCCCGATATTGACTTTCGATCGATTTGTCATTGCGTCCTCCAACGATAGCGGCCAACTCGTGCGTCTTATGGATTGTTCTACGGGCCCGACGCGGGAAGGTTGCGCAGTGAGTTGGATCATTGGAGAGCGGTGAGTCTGGTGGAGCTTACTTCGGACACGTCACAAGAAACCCTGATAACTCTGACGTTGAATTGGTAAGTCTGGAGACAGCGACCGTCCTCGGCAGCCCTTCACGGTTTAAGGACAGCTAATACGTGGTCATCCGAAGGAGAAAGGTCCGGATACTATCCG
>CAZHDS010000016.1:15808-31592 GCA_964531495.1 uncultured Ignavibacteriales bacterium | reverse complement strand
GTTTCAGCAGTGCAGTCACACTCATGAACCGAGCTGTGCCATAAAAGAGGCTGTCCAGCAGGGTAAAATCCACTCCTTCCGCCACCTGAACTACTGTTCTATCGCAGCCTCGTTGGACAAATAGTCGATAGCTAAGTTAATCGATAACGGCAACTTACCGACAATATAACTGATTATGGCAAAGCAGAACGTAGAATTTCGAGTCGGCGTCATCATAATGATGGGTATCGTCTTAATCGCGATTTCATTGTACTGGCTGCAAGGTTACAAATTGAAAATGAACTCCCGGCTGGTGCAGGTTGTTTTCGATGATGTCGGGACGCTGGCGATCGGGGACAAAGTCACCGTATCCGGCGTCAGCAAAGGCAAGGTGAATGATTTGCTGCTGACCGCTTCAGGCGTAATGGTGGAGCTGCAGCTCAATAGCGACGTCAACCTGCGGCGCGATGCAAGGATAGTGATCAAGAATATGGGCCTCATGGGTGAACGATTTGTGGCGATAAGTCCCGGCAAGGACAGTCTGGAGTTTGACTATGGCGAGACCGCCGTCGGGTTGTACGATACCGGTCTGCCAGAAGTCATGGGCCTCATGGGGGAGATGATCGAGGAGTTGCGTAATCTGGTGGTCTCGTTCAAGCGCACGATTGGCTCAGACTCATCGTTGGCCAGCTTCAACCGCACCTTCGACAATTTGGAAGCGGTGTCGGCTTCTCTGGCCGGATATATGGATCGCAACGAGAAGAAGCTCGATCAGGCCGCCGAAAATCTGGTCCAGGCCTCACGCCGTCTCAACCGCGTATTGGCCGACAATGCCACCCGGGTCGACTCAACCATGACGCGTTTTGATCGTTCCAGCATCCAGATAGAGAAGATCGTGGCGGTTCTTGATACCGTATCACTATCGGCCCGCCAATTCGCCGACCAGCTTGACAACCCCGAGGGCAGTCTTCAGATGCTCTTGCAAGACCGCCGTCTATATGACGATTTGCGTCAAACAGCCGACAATATCGATGACCTGATCACTGATATCCGGGAAAATCCGCGCAAGTACATCAACCTGAAAGTGGAGCTATTCTAAGCGATGGCCAAATTCCAGCTAGCCCTTGGATTGCACAATCATCAGCCGGTCGGAAACTTCGAAGCTGTCTTCGAAGAAGCTCACCGCAAGGCGTACCTACCTTTTCTGGAGCTCGTTCGGGAGTTTCCCAGGGTACGCATGTCGCTTCACCAGTCCGGAATTCTCTGGCGATGGCAAAAACAGGCTCACCCTGAGTACTTTGAGCTGGTCGGCAAGATGGTTGATGCTGGTCAGATTGAGCTAATGACGGGCGGCTTTTATGAGCCGATTCTGATTTCGATCCCGAGGCGTGATGCTTCGGGACAAATCGAAATGCTCAACGACTACATTCGGGAGCATTTTGAAGTCAAGCCGCGCGGCCTCTGGCTGACCGAACGCATCTGGGAGCCTCACCTGCCAAAGCTACTCAAGCGAAGTGGCGTTGACTACTTGCCTATCGATGATACTCATTTTGTGTATTCCGGTTTGGAACTCGACCAGCTAATTGGTCCCTTTGTAACGGAACACGAGGGCCACGCGGTCACGCTGTTGCCGATTCAGAAAAAGCTGCGCTACCTGATACCGTTCGGTACGATCGAAGAGGTCATCGCCGAACTCAAGAGCCAGGCGGACAAGAACCCCGAGGGGCTGGCCGTGTACGCGGATGATGGTGAGAAGTTTGGCGTCTGGCCGGACACCCACAAGCATTGTTACGATGACGGTTGGCTGCGGCAGTTTTTCCAGGCAGTTGAGGAAAACTCTGACTGGCTGGAAGTAGTGCCGCTCTGTGAGGCGGCTGCCCTCAAGCCCATCGGACGAGCCTATCTGCCATCCGCCTCCTACGCCGAAATGCTGCATTGGGCGCTGCCGCCGCGAGCCAGCCTGGAGTACGAACGTCTCGAGACGTGGCTGAAGGACGAGGGAAAATTAGAGCAGTTCGGGCGGTTTGTCCGGGGTGGTCATTGGCGCGGTTTCCTGGCCAAGTATGAGGAATCGAATCTCATGCACAAGAAGATGCTGGCGACTTCGACGCGCCTCCGCCAGGCCCAGGACGATGATGCGATGGATTGCGAGCACCTGGAAGCGGCCCGAGATCGACTCTACGCCGGGCAATGCAACTGCCCCTATTGGCATGGCGTCTTTGGCGGGCTGTACCTGCCCCATATCCGTCAGGCCGTTCACGCCAGCTTGATCGAGGCTGAGCACCGTCTGGATCGAGCCGCCGGCAGAGTCGCTCCAACCATCACCAGCTGTGACTACGATTATGACGGGTACGACGAAATCGTGTACTCTGACGGCACCGTGCGCGCGGTTCTCAAACCTTCGCGGGGTGGAACGCTCTTAGATCTCGATCTGAAGAAACATGGCACCTGCCCCACCGATACGCTGACGCGTCGCCACGAGGCGTATCATCTCAAGCTGGATCAGGCCGTCACGCAGCGGTCGGCTGGCGATACAACCTCGATCCACGACCTCGTTCTGGCGAAAGAGACTGGTCTGAAGAACTATCTGGTTCAGGATTGGTATCTCAAGCGCTGTTTTGTCGACCACTTCCTGACCGACGATGTCGATTTCGAGCGTTTTTCCAGTGGTCGGTTCGGTGAAGAAGGGGACTTCATCCTGGAACCATATGAGAGCACTATCGACGAGAAGACCAGCCGGGTGCGTCTCAGTCGCGATGGTCATCTCTGGCGTCAGGAAGCCCCGCAGCAGGTACGGGTTGTGAAGGAGTACAATTTCGCTGCTGGCGAGGGAACAATCGGCATAGACTACGAGTTGAGCCTCCAGACCGATGATGAGCTGGACGTCGTTTTTGCTGTTGAGAACAATTTCAACTTCCAAGCCGGGCATGCGGTAGACCGCTATATCACTGTCGATGGCGAGCGGCACGCGGATGCCTACCTGGACAGTTCGGCGGCTTACCAGCAACACCATCAGGTCGTTCTCTCGGACGAGTATCGGGGAATCGGTGTGGCCTGGCAGGCCAAGCAGCCGGCGGAACTCTGGCATCATCCCATCTTCACCGTGTCGCTCTCGGAAGGCGGCTTCGAAAAGGTCTACCAGGGCACGACCATTGTAAAAGTGTTTCGTCTGCGGCTGTCCCGTCAGCCCGTCAAGATCGAAATGATTCTGCAGGCGGGCAGTATTGACTCCCTGACCAGATCCGCTCCAGTTGCAGCGAGTTTGAAGTCACGCTAGTTCATCCATGGTTACATTCAACAAACGTAACTCATGGCAGCGCATTTTGGGTAAGTGTGCCACGCCTGCTCCAGGCGATGCTGGTTGCTGGAGCTACACTGCCGAGCGGGTCCTGATCGACCTTCGTCGCGCCCCCGAGTTGGCAAATCCTTATGGTGCCATCTACCTTGAGGGCAAGGGCCTTTCGGATCGCGTCCTGGTCGTGCATGGGCAGGATGGCAATTTTCACGCCTTCCGAAACAAGTGTCTCCACGCTGGCCGGCGACTTGATCCGGTGCCCGGAACGGATACCATCCAGTGCTGCAGCGTCGGGAAGATGACCTACGATATGAATGGTGCTGTTGTGCATGGGGCCGAAGACGGTGCCCTGACCGTTTTTGGCGTCGAGCGCGAGGATGACCATCTCGCTGTCACCCTCAAATAATTGTCGTCTGCGGCCGAATCAGCCCACAATATTTCCGTTGGCAAGCCTAGTCCACAGCCTTATCTTCGGGCCATGTCTGAACAGCTGCTCGACATCATGGCCAACAGTCGTCACTGTGCCGCTTTGACCGGGGCCGGGATTTCGGCCGAGTCAAATGTACCCACGTTTCGTGGCAAAGAGGGACTGTGGGGCAAGTTCAAGCCCGAAGAACTGGCGACCATGAACGCCTTCATGGCCAATCCGAAAATCGTCTGGGAATGGTACAAGTGGCGGCGCGAGTTGATCGGCAAAGTAGAACCGAACCCAGGTCACTACGCTCTGGTCGAGGCGGAATCGATCCTGAGCGATTTCACATTGATTACGCAGAACGTCGATGGACTTCACCGCCAGGCCGGATCGACCGCCCCGCTTGAGCTTCATGGCAACATCTGCGCTAACAAGTGTCTCAAATGCAACGCGCCCGCACCCGACGATATTGAAATTGATCCGGACGCAATTCCCGTATGCTCCAAGTGTGGTGGCCAACTGCGGCCCGATGTGGTGTGGTTTGGAGAAATGCTCAACGAGGAGATCATCGAGGCGGCCTGCGCTGCTGCCGAATCATGCGATCTGTTTTTCTCGATTGGCACCTCGGCCCTGGTCCATCCGGCCGCATCCTTGCCCATGATCGCCAAGCGTTCCGGCGCGACGCTGGTGGAGATCAATCCGGAGAGGACACCCTTGACAGATCTGGCTGATTTCTACTTCCCCGAACCCTCGGGCGAGTGTTTACCCCGTTTGCTGGCTGAATTGAAGCAGAGGGGCGATCGATCGTGATGGATACGGGACCCCGATCAGAGTTGAAGCGTATAAGGCGCGGACAGACAGGAACAAGTTTGAAGACGATCTCTCGAAATAAAATCACTCTCGCCATCCTAATCAGTATTGTCCTAGCCATCAGTGTCGGATGCGTCTATTACAACACCTTTTACAACTGCCGCAAAGCCTTCAACGATGCGGAAGGGACCCGGACCGCCAACAGATCCGGGCGGGGCAACGCTGCCGGCTATACGAAAGCGATTGAGAAGGCGCTCAAAGTGGTCGAGATCTACCCCAACTCAAGCTACTACGACGATGCACTCTATGTCCTAACCATATCCTACTATTATACCGAAGCGTATCTCAAGTGCGAGCGCCGGGCCCGAGAAATCCTGGCCAACTATCCTGAGTCTGAGTACGTCGGCGAGGTCACCTTGTATCTGGCCAAAGCCAAGCTGGCCCAGGGGGATCTTGATGACGCCATGCAAGTCTTCCGTGATATCTTCCAGGAGGACTACGAGCGAGAGTACAAGGCTGAGGCGGCGTTGGGACTGGCCGAGTATTATTTTGAGCATCGCGACTATGAAAGTGCGCAACCCTTCCTGCTGGCGCTGCGGGATTCGCTGGGGGATGATGATGAACGTCGCGACGCCCAGATGATGGTGGCCAACGCCTATTTTGATACGTATCGTTTTGCTGATGCCAAGTCGGCCGCGCTGCAGCTGTTGGGGATGGATCCGGAAAAGGATCACAAGTATCAGGCCCTGAAGATGGCGGCCATCTGTTCGTACCGTCTTCAGAGATTCGTGGAAGGACATGAATACGTCCAGCGACTGATGGACGATGAAGTGTATTTTGACTCCCTGGAATCGCTGGAACTGCTCATGGGTTCGGGCTATGAAGACGCCGGTGAGATTCTCCAGGCTGAGGTGATGTATGAGGGACTCATTGGCGAAACGGTCGCGCATGCTAATCGCCTGCAGGCCTACTGGCGTCTCGGACTGATGTACCAGTTTGATTATGACGATCTGACCAAGGCCAAGGAGTACTACGATTCGACCGCTCGGTTGGGGCGCGCCAGCGAAACAGGGAAACTAGCTCTCCAGCATTCCTCCGATATCGGCAAGCGCGAGTCGTTCGCCCGTACGATCACCATTGACTCCGCCACAACTCAGGCTGCGATCGATGAGGCAGCCTACGTCCAATACCAACTGGCTGAGCTGTATTGGTTCCAACTCAACAAACCGGACACGGCGATGGTGGAGATGAAGTATGTGATCGACTCCTTTCCTGGCGCCTATGACGCTCACAAGGCCATGATATCGTACGCCGGAATGATTCGTGAACATCTGGCTGATACGGTGCAGGCCAACTCCATGCTTCGGAATGTCCTGACTCGCTATCCCACCTCGGACTGGGTCGTCGAAGCTCTGGAGGCTCTCGGCTTGAAGGGCACCGGGGCTGATACTGGATATGCTGGTTTCTACTTCGATAAGGCTGAGTACTTCCTGGCCGATGTGGGCGAAATCGACTCGGCGCGAGTCTACTACCAGGCGGTCGCAGACAATTTCCCCGACTCGAAGTACTACCTTCAGTCGCGGTTCGCTCTGATATGGCTGACCGAAATGTACGACAGTCCGGGTGATTCATCGCTGATATTCGCTTACAATGAGTTTGTGGACTCATTCCCCAACACGACCTGGGCCGATGAGGCCAGGAACCGCACCGATTATCGCCCCGAGCAACGGCGGCGGGAGCCGGTGGAGGGTGACACAGCAACCTCCTGGGACGAAGAGGATACCTGGGACGAAGAGGACACGACCTATGCCTATGACGAAGAGGACACGGCCAGCTACGCCGATGCGCTCTTGGAAGTATATGTGGGACCAGATGGTGAGCCGATCGGGAACATCACGTTCGAGCCGATAAAAGTCGATGATCCTTTCGAATATCCACAAGAGGCTTACAGTGAAGGCTGGGAAGGAACGATGTACTTCCAAATCCTGCTTGATTCCTACGGTGAAGTAGACGAGTGGAACTTCATGAGGAAGTCTCCCAATGATGAGATCAATCGACGCGCGGAGCGAGCGGTGAGCACGATGACCTTCGATGCCACTCGCATCCGGACCGACCGCCAGGGACAATGGATGGTGTATAAATTTGTCGTCTACAAACCGAGTAGCCTGCAATGATCAAACCAGCCTGTGAGAATGTTCGCCTGATCAAGGGGCGTGACTTGGGAAACAACTATTTTTCCCTCATGATGGGTCCGTTCTCGAAAGCCTCGGCGTGCCGTCCGGGGCACTTCCTGCATCTAAAGATAGCGTCTTCAGAAATATTCCTTCGGCGCGCCTTCTCGATCGCTGCGATCGATGCGGACCGCCAGACGGTGGAGATAATCATCAAAATTTTTGGCCGGGGGAGTCGCGTGCTGAGCCAGATGCGCAAGGGGGACGCGGTCGGATTTTTGGGACCGCTCGGAGTGCCCTTCAAGCTGCCTTCCCGCACTGAGCAAACTATAATGGTGGCCGGGGGCGTCGGCTTTCCCCCTCTTCTCTTCCTGGCGACGACCATGATCGCGAAGGGACATGATCCCAAGCGGATTCACTTCTTCTACGGTGGTCGCAATGCCGGCGAGATAGTGGAACGGACCCGCCTGAAGCGTCTTGGAATCGACTTCCGACCCGTGACTGAAGATGGTACGCTGGGTGGCAACGGCTTGGTTACCAAGCCGGTTGAGGAATTCATCAACGGCGGAGCCGGCAGCAAGTTTCGTATGTTCGGCTGTGGACCGGCAGGAATGCTAAAGGCTACTGATGCTCTGGCTCGACGCCTGGATGTGCCGGGGCAGATTTCGATGGAAGCGCCCATGCCCTGTGGTATCGGAGTTTGCCTGGGCTGTGTCGTGCCGCTTACGGCTGGCGGTCATGCCCGGGTATGCCACGACGGGCCAGTCTTTGATATTGGGGAGGTGGCCCTGTGACGCCTGATCTGAAAGTTACTATAGCTGGCGTAGAATTCGCCAATCCGATCATGACAGCATCCGGTTGCTGCGGCTACGGTGAGGAACTGGCAGATATCTTCTCTCTGTCGCAGCTCGGCGCTCTGGTTACCAAATCGATCACGCTCGAACCCCGTTTGGGGCATCCGCCACCGCGTACGGCCGAAGTTTCGTCGGGAATGCTCAATGCGATTGGTCTTGCCAATGTCGGCATCGATCGTTTTGTGGCTGAGAAGATGCCGTTCTTGGTGAAGCAGAAAACGCGTGTGATTGTGAATGTCGCTGGCTCCAAGCTGAAGGAGTATGTCGAGGTCTGCGCTCGCCTGAACGATGTCTCAGGGCTCGATATGATCGAGTTGAATATCAGTTGCCCGAATGTCGATGAAGGCGGCATGGAATTCGGAGCCGATCCGCACTCGACTGAAAAGGCTGTCAGGGCCGTCAAAAAAGTGTTCACGCGACCGATCATAGCAAAGTTGTCACCCAATGTGACGCGTATCGTAGATATCGCCCGGGCCGCTGAGCAGGGGGGAGCCGATGCTCTTAGCCTGATCAATTCGCTGGTGGGCACAAGCATCGACAGCGAAACCTGGCAAACCCGTCTCACCAATAACCGGGGAGGCCTGACGGGACCGTGCGTCAAGCCGGTTGCCCTGGCGATGGTTAATGCGGTGTATGATAGTTGTTCCGTGCCGTTGATAGGCATCGGCGGTATCGCCACGGTTCAGGATGCGGCGGAGTTCTTTTTGGCCGGGGCTACCGCGGTTCAGATCGGCACGGCTTTGTTCGTAGAACCGGAAACGCCGGTCACGATTGTCAAGGGACTGAAAGATTACTTGAAGCGCCACAAGCTTCAGTCTGTCTCCGAGTTGGTAGGAAGAGTTAGGAAGTACTAATGAACGCAGTCGAGAAGTTGAAAAAGGCCCAGAGCACAAATAGGTCAGTGATTTGCCTCGGTCTCGATCTTGACCCTAAGAAGATGCCCAATGAATATAGCAAAAGTACCAAAGGCATGTTCGATTTTGCCAGTCAGATCATAGACGCCACTCAGGATCGAGTCTGCGCCTACAAGCCCAATCTGGCCTTCTACGAAAATCTTGGTCCAGAGGGTCTTTCGCTTCTGAGGCAGGTCGTCAAGCGCATTCCAGAAACGATTCCCGTGATTCTCGATGCCAAGCGCGGTGACATTGGCAATACCGCGTCGTACTATGCCGAGGCCCTGTTTGATGGCTTGGGAGCGGACTGGGTGACGGTCAACCCTTACATGGGCTACGACTCAATTCGTCCCTTCCTGGAACGGGATTCGAAGGGTGCCTTCGTTCTTTGCCTGACTTCCAATCCCGGCCACAAAGACTTCCAGTTGTTGCAGGTCGGGGACAAGCCGCTCTATCGGATTGTAGCCGAAAAAGTTGCCTTCTGGAATAAGTCCGACAATCTTGGTTTGGTCATCGGTGCCACTGCGCCAGAGCAATTGCGCGACCTTCGCCAGGTGGCCGAGGATATGCCATTGCTTATACCCGGAGTCGGGGCTCAGGGCGGATCGCTGGAGAAAGCGGTCTCCTTTGGCACCGCCAATTTCACCAAGACCGGTGTCATCAATGTTTCGCGCTCGGTCCTCTACGCCTCACGCGACAACGACTTCGCCGATCGGGCCGTGGCCGAGTTGACCAAACTCAATGATGTTGTAAATGCGATGCGACCGCGAGGGGACCAGCCCGCCGCCGATGTGGCCGCCGAAGTGGTGGAAGAAACGCCTGTTGTCAACGATCAGCAAGAGCCAGAGATGCCACCTGATGTGACACCACCGGAAGACTCTGATAGAAACCCCTCCGAGTCCGGGAGCGATCAGGACTACCAGTCCAACTCGTAGAGAAGAAGCGAGTACACGAAACCGGGGTGGAAGGCGCCCTCGTAGAAGTAATGGTCGCGCAAGACCGCATCGCGATGGAAGCCCAGTTTCTCGAGCAGAGCGATAGTTGCGATATTGAATCCCCCCGTCTGGGCATGAACTTTGTTCAATCCGCGAGACTTGAACAGATATCGAACCAGCACCTTCATGGCATCTGATCCATACCCATTCTGATATTCATCGGGATCAACTCGCAAACCGAGCTCAGCGCTGCGGTTGAGCGTGTTCATATCGAAGAAACTGATCTGGCCCACCACCGCCTTGTCCTTTGTGCGCACGATCGTGAAGAACTGTCGATCTGTCGAGATAGTCCGACTCTTGAAGGCCTCCACGGCTTCCTCAGAGGTTCGTATCTCTCGCGGACGGCACGACAGCGCCGGTGGGTCGCTCGCCAGAGTCCACGGATACATGTTAGCTATGTCGGCGGCCGTCGTCGGTCTGAGGTATATCTTCTTGCCTTGCATAGAGGCCTGAACCGGGGGAGATCCACTCGCAGCCGACATAACAAATCCTCCTTGATCGTGAGTATCCGTCGCCCTCAAACCCTGGGTTCGGATCGCGTTTCAGTCGTCTGCTCAACCTGCATCGCCGGGAACTACCAATCAACAAAATTATCTGGGTGCGATCCTTGGTTGACAACGGACCACCGCCCACCTACCTTGATGCTCATGCGCGGTCCAATATATCTGATATTAGCAGTCGTGGCCCTCCACATCATCAGCTCGCTGGCGTTGCAGGGAATCTACGGCGATTCTTTCTCCGGCGGTTTTCTGGCGGGCGAAAACCGGTGGGAGGCCGATGGTCAGGGCGGTTGGGTGGCGCGCGGCAAGCCCGTCGAGCCACAACCGGCCGGCGAGAGTGTCCTGGTTCCACTCTGGATTCATTACCTGCCGATATTTCTGCCGGGAGCTTTGCTGATACTCTTCTTGTTCACGCCGCTTTCCAGGAAACTGGAGAAGCCCGTGCCCAAAGAGCCGCCCGAGACGTCAAGCGACTCAGCAGCCGATGATGCCGAACGATGAAGAATCATTGGCTACCGATACCCCGCATCTGTGATGCAACGCGTGCGTGATGCGACGAATCGATGATTCAACGAGTCGATGACTCAACGAGTCAAAGACTCCTTTCGTCGAGGTTGATGATGCCAGCCCGAGAACTTCTGGAAATCCCTAATCTTGTCAGCCTGTCACGAATAGTCCTGGCGCCGATTATTGGCTACTTGCTTTGGCTTGAAGGAGATCACACCCCGCTGCTGGTCGTTATCCTGATGGCCGTCGCCGGAATCACCGACGGTCTGGATGGTTATCTCGCACGGCGCATGGGAAAGGTCACCCGTCTGGGCATTGCCCTGGACCCGATCGCAGACAAGATCTTTGCCGGTCTGCTGGTTATCCTTCTGGTGTATTTCCGCGATTTTCCTATCTGGCTGGCGACTTTCATTCTGGGACGCGATTTGTTGATCATGGGCTTGGGAGCGGTACTCATGCGAGGGCGGGAGCTCGACTTGCCGTCGAATCTCAGCGGCAAATATGCCTTCGCCGCCATCGCCGTACTATTGACCAGCTATGTCCTGCGATTCCCCTTCGGCATCACGGTTTTCACATGGCTAACGATTATCTTCCTCTTGATGTCGACGGTCAACTATGCCCGCGTATTTGTTGCTATTCGTCGGGCACAGCCCCCTCCGCAATTCGTGGATAGTCCGATTCATCGCAACGGACGCACCATAGCATCATGGTCAATGTCACTCTGGTATCTGGTGGAGCTCTATCGCCACCTCTGGGGCTAGGAACTAACGCCGACCGCTACAGGCCAACCATCTGCATGAGCGATCCAGCCAGCGACAAACGTTGATCCAGGAGCGATCTTCCGGTAGTGCTGAGAAGTCGCGAGATCTGTTTGTAGAAGTCGTATCGTCCGTTGAGGCCCGTAACCTGGGCGCGCCGATGGCGCTCAAGGCCGTCGATAACTTCGAGAAAGAGAGCCGGTTTTCCGGGAATGTAACTTTCCACCGCCATGTCGGCGATCTTCTCCGTGATTCCCTGACTGCGCACCGTGCGGAAGCTGTTTGTCGCCACCGATGCCAGCTCTTCCAGGGCAATCGTGACGTCTCTCGTGACACGGAGAGCTTCACCATCGCGTTCGTATTCCAGTCGGCTGAGATCGGCTTTCAGGCGGGACCGCTCATGAATTCTCTCACCTCCGGAGAATAGAGTCCATTTGAGAGCCGCACCCAGAGACCAACTCCGATGTTCTTCGCGGAAATCGGGCGGCTGGTCAGTCAGCTCATCGCGATACTCCAGGGCTGCCCGTACCCCCACGCTGGGGTAGAAACGGGCTGCATTCTGACTCAGGAGACTCTCCTGGATAGTTGTTCTCAAACGCCGTTCGCTGAGTTCAGGGCTACCTTCGCGGGCAGCGGAAATCAGCCATTCGGTGGCTGTTTTCCTTCTATGGGGACTATCCAGCAGAGGCAGCAGGCCGAGATAGTCGGTCAGGAATTGCTCTTCCGTGAAGTCACTTGTGTCCAGCCCTGGCGCCCGATCCCAGGGGATGTTCAGCAGGGAGTTGAGCCTGGCCTGAGCCTCAGCCCGATCACGTTTTGCTCGACTGATTCTATTGGAGGCTTCATCCCGCTCCTGGTACCATCGATACAGGTCTGACAGCCCAATGGAATCGAGCAGGTGACTGGCCTGGGCCTGTTCTACGCCGCGATCGATCCGCAGTCGGTACTTCTGCTCAATGGTCAAGACTCCAGAGGAGCGCAAGTAGTCGAGATACGCCGCCGTGACCGCCGACTCCAGATCGAGCTCAGTGCGCTTGCGATCGGTCTCGGCCAGATCCGACCGCCTTCGGGAGGTCTCAATAGCCCGCAGCGATTCGAGAGAAAAAATGGTCTGGGTTAGTTTTAAGCCAGCGCGATGTCCCGTTTGATCAAGCAGACCGCGCCAGTTGTAGATCGTATCATCATCCCGTTGCGTCAGATCATAGGTGGCTTCTATATGAGGCAAGTACGTTGCCTTGACCTGCTTCGCGGCTTGATCGGCAGCCACAAGCGCATCAAGACGAGCCAAGTGGTCCGGATTCTGGTCCAGTGACCTCCGTACGGCCGCTCGAAGGTTGAAGAACTCCCCCGGAACAATCGGAGCTGGGCTGACTATCACGGCGTCGCCGTGGGTCGCCGGCCTGACCGGAAAACGTGTCCGCGCGGCACTAGCTTCGTTGATGACTAACTGTCCTGGAGGCGTAAACGCGACCGGCAAGTCGGCTGGCGTTTCCCCCTCAACAATGCGAACAGCCTTGGAGGCGTTGAACCTGGCTTCGGCGACCAGGCTGACACCACTGTTGCTGATGGTCGCGCCCCGGTTGACGAGGGCCATGCCTTCCCAGACCATTACCGGGAAATGGGCTTCGGTGGCGCGCATCAGAAAATCGCTGGCCTTGGTCGTGGTCATGCCCCAGAAAGGCATCACGTATAGAGCATCGAATCCGGATTCCATTTCTGCGTAGGCTTTGAAGAAAGCAAAAGTACCATTGTTATCGTACGCTTCGCCGAGGACTACTTGGAAACCCAGGGGAAGACCGATACGGGCTACCCTGGCGGCCACATCATATAGTTCATCGCCACTCGGAAAACAGAGAAGACCGAGTTTGCGGATCGAAGCCATCCCGGCCAGAGTCTGGAGATCGGCCTCCAGCTTGCCCGGCTTGAAGTGTATCGTCAGATTTTCGGCGATTGGCCGCCCGAGGCTGTCCAGCAGGCCCTCAAGCACGGGGTCGACTCGGTGCATGGCCAGAATCGGCCCCTGATAGCCAGCTTCCAGAAGGTCCTCTACCACCCACGGTCCCATGGTGATCATCAGGTCGATCCCGGTCGCCTGCGTCAGACCTTCGGCGACCAAGCGGCAGGTGTCGCGCTTCCAGCCGCCGCTGCCATATCCCTGCGGTACCGCGACCGCCTCAACTGAGTCCGGCAGGAGAAGCTGTAGCTGGGCCATGAACTCTTCGCGCAGTTCGTCGTGAGTGACACTCTCGCCGCCCTCAAAGAACCCCAGCCTGATCTGTTTCGAAAAATGATCCTCAGCGGAGATGGTAGAAGTCACCAGTGCCACAACTAGTATGATGATGCAAACCGGAACCGACTTTATCATAACAGGTTTCCTCAGAGTCAAGGGCTTCATTGCCTAACGATTATACCGGATTGACAGCCCGCGTAAAGGGCTTTTTTCTGAGGCTCAGAAGTGGGGGATTACTCCGGCTCCGTTACCATGAATCCTAAAATGGTGCTTAGCAGTTCGTCGGAGAGGAAAGGTTTGCGAAGGAACTCGACTCGATCCCGGAGGCCTTTGGGGATGTCGTCTATTCCCCCCCCAATGCCGGAGCAAATCAGGCAGGGCAAGCCGGGCTTAATGAGGCGGAGTTGACGCAGGACCTCGATACCGCCCATGTCCGGGAGGCAGACGTCAATAATCGCCATTTCCACCGTTTCGTGATGTTCCCCAAATGCCGCTAGACCATCGGCCCCGTTGCTGGCCAGAAGGACCGTGTGATCATCGCGCTCCAGGATGTGGCGCACGACCGAACACACAACCTGGTCATCGTCAATGACAAGTACGTTCATAGAGCCTTCCCTTCCCAAGGAGTGACCCTTTGGTCTTAGATGCCGTTCTGCACCAGCATCTATGAGTAGTAAATGGATCTCAAAGGCGCTTTGCAAGGTTTTTCTTTGGTCTGGGGGCCGGAGGGAGCGGGTTGGCCGAAGGTGTCGCATGCGAAGTTCGGCCGAACCTTGCGATTGGCCGCAATCAAGATAGGGGGCAACATTGCCCCACTAGGGAGCCGTTTTCGGAGCGAAACGTGACGACAAAATGTGATTTTAATCACAAAATCCTCCATAATCGCCAAAAAATTGATTGACATTACTTACCTTGCCGGTATATTTCCGCCTTGAAAAACGAGGGTAGTTATGGCAGCCCTCCTTAGTTCCGGACGCGACAAGAAACCGGATAAGGACCTGAGGCAGATCGCCCTTTTCGCCGCCGTTCCCGGGTTACTATTGGGTGGCCCCCTGATTGGATATTTCGGCGGATACTGGGCTGATAAGCGGTTTGACACCGAGCCGTTGTTTGCTGTAGTCGGAATGGTCATGGGACTTGTAGCCGCCGGAATTGAGATATACAAACTGGTTAAAAGAGCCACGGCGATCGAGAAAGAAGAAGATCGTGATTGAAACTCTGGGCCTCGATTTTCTAAGTCGCACTCTGCGTACAGCCGGTATTGTAACTCTGATCTTCCTTCCCTTTGGCATCTACTATTTCGGATTTTATGCTGCTTTGGCGGTTTTTTCGGGAGCGGTTTGGGGGATTGTCAATTTCTATTTCCTGGCCGCCTTGATCAAGCATGCCATGCGTTCCGAGGGAGCCGACATCATGGCTGTTGGTGTTTTTGCCCTGATCAAGTTCCCAATGCTCTATGGTGCCGGATACGCTCTTCTTATCGTGCCTCAGTTTGCGCCGCTTCACTTAGTGAGCGGTTTTTCGATAACATTGGCTGTGATGGTGCTGAAGGCTTTCGCCCGCGTGCTTCTGGGCATGGATAACAACCAACAAGAACACAAGAATCTTCAGAGGGCTGTTTAATGCTGGCTGGATTGCAAAATATTGTTGCCATATCAATGGTCAAGATGAGCCCGATGTGGATGGTGGCTTCCGGTGACGGCGGCGGTTACCATTTGCCCAACATGGTATGGGTTCTGCACGAGCTCGGCTTGTTGCCCGAAGGGGCCTATCATTGGGCGGAAGCCTGGGTCAACATCGTTTTTGCCGGTGTGGCCGCCATTATCTTGTCGGTTATTGCGATGCGGGTCTACGCCAAGCGCGAGATGATCCCAGGGCCGTTCCAAAACGGGGTGGAAATGCTGGTGGAAGCGATGTACAACTTTCTGTACAGCATCCTGGGTAAGGAAGCCAAAAACTACGTGCCCTTTTTGGGGACGCTGTTCTTCTATATTCTGACCATGAACTGGTTGGGTTTGATTCCTTTGGGACATTCGCCGACCACGAGCCTGAATATCACGGCCTCGCTGGCAATACTGGTCTTTCTGTATGCCCAGTACACCGGCATACACCGCTTGGGCATAGGTGGATATCTGGACCATCTGGCGGGTCAACCGCGCGACGTCGTGACCTGGTGTCTGGTGCCGCTGATGCTTCCGCTCCACCTTATTGGCGAGTTGGCCAAGCCGTTCAGCCTGGCGCTACGTCTTTTCGGGAACATCACTGGCGAGGATACTCTGGTGGCCGTTTTTGTCGGGCTGGGAATCGCCTGTCTGGCCTTTATGAATTCGCCTGTCGGCCTGCCGTTGCAGATACCGTTTATTGCGCTGGGACTATTACT